>CAYURR010000001.1:0-76817 GCA_964446745.1 uncultured Defluviitaleaceae bacterium
TTGCCAAGTCGGAGGTTTTTTATTACAGATACACAAAATTATTTATTGGCTCCAAATAAGCAAGTCTCATTTTTCAATGGCCTTCATAAATTTAACGATATAGCCTTGCCTTTTGGCGTCAACGAGTTCGTTAACAAGGGCGACTGTGCGAAAGAACCTAACTTTTTTGCCACGATTACAGACCTCAACGCCAGCGGCTATCGCCATGTGAGTTTTGCCCGCCCCAACTTTGCCATAAAGAACAAGGTTTTCTTTCTTATCAATAAAATCAACATCCATAATCTCTTGTGGCAAAATCGTTATTGGAATGTCAATGTCTTCAAAGCAATACTGTTCAAAAGTCTTGTAAACATCAAACTTTGCCTGTTTTATATAGGCATTTTTTCGTTTTAATTCTCTATGCTCTAGCTCAAGTTTAAAAAGCTCTGTTAAAATTCAAGATTATCCTTTGTTTTGATTTTTTTTGCGTTTTCAACTAGATTACTACCGAAATGAAGCTGCTTACAGTATCCGGAAAGAAGAGATTCCATTAATAATCACCCCCGTTCATAAAGGAACTGTAGACATTTAAATCCTGTTTATAAACAGTCTGTTTCGGCGTGCTTTCCGTGATAACTTCTTTGATTGGTTGGTTCAGCTCAGTTATGCTGCGATAGGAAGCCAGAAAACTGTCGGCATCTTTTACGTTTGTTAGTTCCATTACGGCAGTGGCATCATCAAGCTTACCTTCTGCTATCAGCGGGGCAATGACGTTCAACATCTTCTTACTGGAATCAAAATCACTATCGTTAAAGTAGCATTGCCAAACCGTAGGCAAAGTTTTAAAAAATGCTGTATATTTGAATGCATTTGGCTTTCTTGTGATGGCAGTTAAATATTTCAGCCAGTCAATAACAGGCTCTTTAACAATCTCGTAATGCCGTTCATGGACCGATATCTCCTCATATTTTTCGTTTAGAATACGGATATCTTCCGCTGATATTTTAAGACAAACCTCACAGCGGTTATATTCGGGCGCTGTGGAATAACGGTTGTTTTCAAACCGGACAAAGCTATGGTTATCTGTAGCGGCTTTTTCTAACCGTGTTACTTTAAAGCGTTTAGACGGTAGTGGCAGCAATACCCGCCTGTCTTGTTCAAAAAGTTCAGATATAGGCTCTTTTTTTCTCGTAGTGTTCCCGGTTCATGTCATCGTCACAGGTTTTAAATAATTGCTCGTTAAATGCCTGTAAATCAATCACTTTGGGTACTGGCACCAGAAAGTTCCGACGATTATATCCCACTTTGCCCTCCACATGCCCTTTCTCCTGTCCCTTTGCCGGATTACAGAAAACAGCGTTGAACCTATGATGAAGGACAAATCTTGAAACCCCATCTGCCAGTTTTCTGCCTCGTTTGGGAAGGATTTTAGCCACGGCCGTTGACATGTTATCGAATAAAATCCTTGTAGGAACGCCGCCTATGTACTCAAGAATCCTTTGCATTGCTTCCAAAAGACATTCTTGATTTTCCGTTTTGCATATCTGCACGTAAGATGCATTGCTTGCCGGAAAAGATACAACTAACTCAAACAGCTTCTTCAATTCGTTTTTTTCGTTGTAAACATAGGCCTCGCCAAAATTCACCTGTGCCTGTCCGAATGGGTGATACCCCTTGATTGCTGTGTCATAGCTGCTTTTACAAAGTTCTGATTTACGTTTAGTAACATAATTAATAACTGTTTGTTGTCCTACTTTTAACTTCCCTTTGTATTCTTCTTCCGTTTTTAATCGTTCGTAGACTCTTACACCAGTATGACGCTGTTTCCTTGGCATTTCTAAGTCATTTGTAAGCCATTCGTCTATAACCGGCTTTAATGGGTCTAGTTTTGAGCCTTTTTCTCTTTTAGGCTTTATTTCCTCGTTCCAATCTTCTTTTTCAACGTATTTCTTTATTGTATTGAAGTGATGTCCTGTTTCTTTTGCGATTGCTCTTAACGACATTCCTTCAAATTTTTCTTTCCCTATGATATTATTTATCTTGTCCATTGTCAGCATTCCTTTCGATTCCTCTCCTAATCTGTTTTTGACCGAACTTTTAGGATAATCGTTTTTGGAGTTGCTCGCAATGGATTTTTTATTCCCTACTGCTACACTTTTTCATTTATATTTGCTACATTTTTATTTTACTATATACACCTCGGTCGTTGATGCGCCTTTTATCACCAAGTCCACAGCTATCTTCGGCAGATATATCCCAAATACAGGAGATACCACAGACATTACCCCCTGATTTCTAAGAAGCATTATACCAACTCCGCCTAAGGATAGATAAAATTAGCACGAACGGTAGTTATTCATGCATGAACGGTATCCGTGAAACGCGTTGCCATTTACGCAGTCCCGCATACCAATTATCTGACGCGCGTAGCTTTTCACGTTTCTATGGATTATTATTAAGACGTTGTTTTTGGGGAGGTGGTCATATGCTTGTGATCGGCATATGCGACGGCGATACAGCCGTACGCGTTATGCTTTCAAACTACATAAAGCGTTACCGTGACGAGACAGGCATCGGTATACAGGTGCTGTCATATGACTCCGGCGAAAAGCTGCTGCGACATTACCCATTCGAGATGGATTTGATCTTTCTCGAGATACCGTTTCCGAAACTGAACGGTATCGAGACCGCACGCCGCATTCGTGATGTGGATCCGAACGTGGGGATCGTTTTTCTGACCACGATACTCTCGCATGTACTCGAAGCCTACGAGGTACGCGCGGACAACTACCTGATCAAGCCGCTCAAGTACACACGCTTTTTGCGAGAGGTCGAGCAGGCCAAACAGCGTAAGGGTCAGCACCGTTTCTTCATAGAGACTAATACGGACGGCGTGTACAAGATCTATGTAAAGTCTATCCGCTATATAGAAACCGTCGACCGCAACACGATGATCTTTACCGAAACGAACGCGGTCACGAGTTACAAACGCATGAAGGAGCATGAGCAGCGCCTATTTGAGCCGTATTTCATACGCTGTCACGCGGGGTTTATCGTGAACCTGTTATTCTTCGAGAGGCTCGAGCAGAATGATCTGGTACTCGTCACAGGCGAGCGCATACCCGTGAGCAGGCAGCGCAAGACCGGCGTGATCGAGCGTTTGCGTACGCTCTACGAAAACGAATAACTATAAACGGAGGAAGCTATGAAGAAGCTCAAGGAGGATATTTTAACAATCATCTGGTCAGTGCGGCTCGCGTTGAAGATAAACGCGGGTATAGCGATAGTTTGGGCCACCGCCGGGATACTACTGGCCCTACTGCCCGCTGTTGCGTTGTATTTTAACAGACAGGCCGTACATATCCTGTCCGCATTCCTATTAAGCGGCAATGGACAGTTTAATGACATCGTGCCGTCGATCATATCCCTCGGTATCGTATTGACTGCCGTAGGAATATCTAAGCGTATCAACGGCAATTTCTTGTACTTCGCGATGTATGACGCGTACTACTTCGGGCTCGAGGAGCATTTCATGGATGTGGTCTCGCGCATAGAGATCAAGACCCTTATGGACAAGAAATACCGCGACGAGTATTGGGCATCGATGAACCGATGCGGATCCCTCGCGGACTTTATGAGCTCGGGCTGTCTGTTTTTAACAAAGCTCACGGGTGCGGTATCGCTGCTTGTAGTCGCCGCGCAAACCTCAACGATTATCTTTGCAGTCTCCGCTTGTTATGTGCTCGCGGTGTTAGTGTTAAATATCGTCGCGGCGGATAAACTGCGCTGGGACGGCAGACCATACGCAGAGGCCACGCGCTTATCAGAGTATTATCAAAACGCCGCGCTCTCACCCGGGGTTGCAAAGGAGATACGCATATACGATATAGGGAATGAAATGCTCGAAAAATGGGACAGCGCATATGAAAAGGCCGTACAAATCGACAAAAAATACGCGCGCAATAGGCAAATCGTGGAGCTCATCAGCGGTGTGGGGTTTTATGCGTTTATCGCCGCTGTGATGTTGTATGCGATCTTGGAGGTCACAAAGGGTCGCATGGGCGTCGATGGGTTTTTGATGCTCTACGCGATGGGTCAAAGCATCAGCGATGTCGCTCAGATATTATCCACGAGCTTTCAAGAGGCTGACAGAGGGCTCTATTTCCTTTCTATACAGAGAAAGTTTATTGGCTCTGTTCCAAAGAACGCTCACGACTGGCAAGAGGGCTTTAGTCCCACAGATGACTCTACGGTGTTTAGTGCGAGATCTTTGTGCTTTTCGTATAACGATGAACATGAGGTATTACATGACTTGAGCTTTGATATCAAAAAGGGTGAGACGATCGCATTGGTCGGTATAAATGGTAGCGGCAAGACCACGCTCGTAAAGCTGTTGATCGGGTTGTTTGCACCAAACAAGGGCTCGCTCGCATTTTACGGACAGCCGTACACGGAGCGCACACGCGGCGCGATCATCAAGCGCGTAGGCATGTTCTTTCAGGACTTTCATATCTTTCATGCGACGCTGCGTGAAAACGTCGGCTTCGGAGATTTGAAAAGCCTCGGTAACCTGGATCGTATTACCCTCGCGATGCAAAAGGGCGGCGCCGATAAGCTGCCAAAAAAGTTTCCAAAGGGACTTGAGCAGTGGCTGCTACGCCATGTGTTAAAGGACGGCGCGATGCTCTCTGGCGGTGAGAAGCAACGTGTCGCGGTCTCTCGTGCACACATGAGCGACAAGGAGGTATTGATATTTGACGAGCCCGCTGCGGCTCTCGATCCGATCGCGGAGATGAAACAGTTTCATGCGATACGCGAAAAGATCGAAGGTCGCACCGCGATATTGATCAGTCACAGGGTGGGTTTTGCGCGGCTCGCGGACAGGATCATGGTCTTAGACGCGGGTAGGCTCGCAGAGACGGGTACGCATGACGAATTGATGGCACATGGCGGGATATACGCGCGTTTCTTCCGCGAGCAGGCTCAGTGGTACGATACAGACAGCATGTCGGATACCGGAAACACCGAGGAGATGGAGGCGGTGAGTTTATGAGTAACCTACGGATAATATTTAAGGCACTAAAAATCAGCGTAAAGGTCAAGGGGCCGTTTTCTATGATAGCCGGGATATTGGGTTTTGGCACTATGCTACTACCCGTTCTGCTCGCGCAGATGCTCAGGCTGCTCACGGATAGGTTGCAGGGGTTTACAAACGCTTACGGTGATATCGATGAGGTGCTCAGGATATTTGCCGCGCTTGTGCTGATATATGTTTTACAATTGGCATTAAACAACCTAAGCGGCTATGCGGCTAAGCTCGATCTGATCAATATACAGCGTTATATCAAGCGTACGATCATGCGTCACAAATGTCAGGTGCGGTACAAATACATCGAAAACTATGACAATTTCCAGAAACGTATCGCATTCACCGAGGAATTCGCAGGGTACCAGCTATGCAGATGCATCCGAGATATTTTCACCACACTGCAGCTTCTGACCGGCTTCACTGTCACAGCCCTTACGTTATGGCAGGTGAACCCGTTTATCGTGATCATCCTATTCGTTACGAGCATACCGGCTGCGTTGATGTCTTATTATCAGCAGGACGAAACCTTTCGCTTTAGGGCCAAATGGATGGAGGAAGGCTCGCTCGCGATACATTATTTCCATGTTATAGCGGGTGGCGAAGGCAGCCAATCGCTCTCGAGCCTACAGGAGATCCGCCACTTCGCGCTGTTTGATTATCTGAAAGCGCGATGGCGTGCGATCGCGGATGAGTATATCGGCAAAAAGAACGCCGTGATGTCCAAGCATGTGAGGTTCAATACCGCTGCGGATTTCTTTCGCAGTGTTGTGTATATGGGGATATTGCTTATCGCGGCTGCCGAAATATATAAAAATCCCGCCATCGGATTGGGCGTATTCACACTCGTGTTTACGCTGTCTGGTCAGCTCCAGTCCGTGGCGGGCGATATGCTCGTAAATATTATGGTAACGGCTCAAAACGTGCCGTATATGAAGGAATTCTTTTACCTCGACAGCCTCGAGCGCGAGGCTACACAACCGAGTGCCGTGTCCATAGGTACCGCTGTGCACTCCCCCTGTTCCGGTGATATCACTTTCGAGCATGTCACATTTGCGTATCCGAATACGGAGATCAATGTGCTCAAGGATATTAATGTCCGTATAAAAGACGGTGAAAAAATCGCCGTGGTCGGTGAAAACGGTAGCGGGAAATCCACATTCGTTAGTCTGCTGTGCGGGATGTTTGACCCGCAGCACGGGCACATCAACGTAGGCGGCACAAATATAAAGACGGATCCGGCATCCGTACGCAAATCGATATCGGCGGTGTTTCAAGACTTCGCACGCTATGAAGCCGATCTGCGCGACAATATCAGCGTTTCCGCAAAGAATCGCAATGCCTCGGATGATGAGATCATGGAGCTGCTGCGCCGCATAAATGCTGACGATGTAGTAAACGAACAGCCAAACGGCCTCGACGAGCTCGTGGGATCGTTTTCCAACAAGGCCAACGACCTCTCCGGCGGCCAGTGGCAAAAGATCTCAATAGCACGCGCGGCCTATCGCAACGACGCACGTATCATGATACTCGACGAACCAACAGCCGCGCTTGATCCTGTAGCGGAGGCACAGCTATACCGAAACTTTACGGAGCTAACGGGCGAAAAGACCACGATATTGATCTCGCACCGACTGGGTATCACGGCTGTCGTGGACCGTATACTCGTATTCGACGGCGGACGCATCGTTGAGGACGGCTCCCATAAAGATCTGATGTCTAAAAACGGGCTCTACGCGCAGATGTACCGCGCGCAAGCCCAGTGGTATTCCGTTTAAATAGTGAACCGAGATACCATCTTTGCGAGTACCTCTGATTGACTGTTCAGTTCTTGTGCCGCTGCCGCCGCCTCTTCGGATGTTGACGAATTTCTTTGTATTACCTCGGCAATTTGGCTTATGCCTGTTGTTACCTGTACAATTCCATCCGATTGATCCTTTGTATCCGAATATATAGACCCGATGGACTGTGATATAGCATCGACATCCCTTACGATCTTCTGTAACGACCCAGACATATGCTTTGCCATATCGGATCCGCTATTGACCTTTGCGATGACATCCTCTATCAGCGTCACGGTATCCTGAGCCGCCTGCGAGCTGCGCCCGGACAATGCACGGACCTCCTCGGCTACAACAGCAAAACCTTTGCCATGCTCGCCTGCACGCGCGGCCTCAACGGACGCGTTCAGCGCGAGCAGACTGGTCTGGAACGCTATTTCATCGATTACCTTTATAATCTTTGATATGTTACCTGTTGCAGTCATTATACCTTCCATGGCATTTAGCATTTCGGACATCTCTTTGCTGCCGCGCTGCGCACGATCAATGGATTTTTGCGACAGTTCATTCGCAGCCTGTGCTTCATGTGTGTTTTTCGATGTCTTTTGGTTTATTGTCTCAACAGACGATGTCAGATTATCTATAGACTCGGCCTGCATACTCGCACCTGCGGCGAGCGTCATCGAGGACTCAGATATCTGCCTTGCGCCCAACAGTACATTGTCCGCCGATACCCGGATATCATCAATGGTTTCCTTTAACGATGAGGAGATACGGTTTATCGATTCCTTTATGGAATTGTACCGACCCGCATATTCCCTCGTTATCTGAACCCTCAGATCGCCATCACCGAGGGTAGACAGCACCTTGTTTATTTCGTCGATATAAGAGCCGGTGGCACTAATCATCTTATCAAACGAGAGCATCATCGTAGCAAATATACCCTTGTGGTTCTTGTTCACACTGACATCGAATTCACCGTTTGCAACGCGTGACAATATGCTGTTCGCCTCATTTACAGGACCGGCTATAGATTCCAACAAACTGTTCAGGCCCGAGGTCAACTGATACCAATCGCCTCTATAGTTTGAGGCATCCACCCTTGCATCGAGGCGGCCTTCGGCAGCTGAATTGATAAGATATGCAATGTCACGGCTCACAGAGGTGACATTCTTGTTTAGTTCAATAAATCTTTCATTGTACAATGCTTTCTTACCGGGCATCTGTCTGAGTTGCGCGTTAAAATTACCCGCTCCAACCTCTCCGTATGCCTTTATCATATCCTGCACATCAATATAAATGGTATTGACCATCAGGTTTATCGAATCCGTAACCCTTCTATATTCGCCTTCAAACAGATCACTGTCGATGCGAGCATCGATATCACCCCTATCAAGCTGATCCGACATCAGACTTATTTTATCCGTCAGCGATAAAATGGTATCCCGAAGCGTAATAAACGATTTGGCCAATACACTTATCTCATCCTTACCCTTGACCTTTAGATTGACGTTTAGGTTGCCGCCCGCTATCTGCATAGCGACACTCGATATCTCTTTGACAGGCTTTACTATGGAGTTGCCTAATAACACGGCTGCGATCATTCCTACAATCAAAGCAACTATTACCAACACGAACGTAATGATGATGGCGTTATATGTATCATGCAAGAACTCATTCGCTTCCGCATTTATAGCCACAGACCAGCCGTTGCTGTCCGGTATCGGTGCATAGGCAAGCATCTTGTTAACGCCGTTATATGTATACAACCCGAACCCGGATTCGCCGTTTATCATTTTTGTTTCCAGCGCAGCCAGTGCAGCCAATTTTTTATCCGTTTTGGCGCTTTCGATTGTATTATCTCGGTCAAGCACCAACTTCTCGTTCTTGTGAGATATGGTGTATCCCTTGGAATCGATTATGTATGAGCTGCCAGTATTACCGACAGCTATCGAATTGGTTATCTTGGATAAGAACCCGGCCTCTACAGAAAAATAAATGACCGCATTTACATTGTTATCTTTAATAACAGGTTTAGCCATTACTATAACCATTTTGTTTAACGCATCATTCACAAAAGGCTCCGATATAAATGTGTTGCCATTCTTAGCGGCTATAAAATAATCAGTTCCGGATAGGTCAACATTTTGAGGATAAGATATCCCATCCAATGTAACATAACCAGCGTTTACAAAATTGTAATACTCTCCTTTTTGTTTCAGTATTTCCCCTTTTTGCTCGTTCGTTAAGTCAGCTGATGTCAGCCTCGTGAGTAACGATATTTCATTTAGCAGGGTTTTGTAGTTGTTTAGAGATTGTTGAATATACCCTGCAGCGGTAAATGCCGTTTCGGTCATAGTCAATGTCAGAGTGGAGATCGAGCTTGTGTACATCAGTGATGAAACAACACCACCTACTACCGTCATGGATACAATGGTTACTAAACATACTATTGCGATGATTTTCGTTCGTATACTCTTCATTATTGACCTCTCCTCAATTAGTGATGTCACGCTTTGCCTCACAAACAATATAATTTATTTCCATGAATAAATCAACAACATTCGTATGACTTAACCTATGGTTGAGTGAGTCATCATGCAATATAAATAAAGACCATATTACATTCTAAACAAAAGCTTGGTATTATTCATTTGCGATCGCAACGGACATTAACGATAAAAACGGAGGTTTGAATATATGGATGAAAAACAATTCGGCAGACAGGTTGCGCTGCTGCGCAAGGAAGGCGGCTACAGGCAGGATGAGCTCGCGGAGCGGCTACACGTTTCCGCGCAGGCAGTCTCGAAGTGGGAAAACGGGCACTCCCTGCCCGAGACCGCGCTGCTACCCGAGCTTGCGCGTATACTCGGTGTGAGTATAGACACATTGTTCAATCAAGGCGACCTGCTGATACTGGATGCGCGCTTTGGGGATGGGTTCGAGGCCGATAATGTCACAAAGCGCATGAATATACTCGTTGAAAACGGCCTGCTTGAGAGCGCAACTACCGCAACCGCTCTGGGCTGCTCCGAGCCTTCGGCGCAATGCGGGCGCGTGCGGTATCTGACCGTGAAGTACCAAACGCGTGGGGGCATATGCCACTCCGTCTTTAAAGAAAACGACAGGTTAAAGATTACGAGCAACGATGCGCCGCATGCATTGCCCGAAACGGGGCTTGAGATCATCGAGGGAAGCTATGGCACGCAATCAAGACATTATGATGTAATGAAGCGCATTGAACATTTTCGCGTGTTTAACTGGGACGCCTATCATGCTAACCACCAAATCTTCCCGAGCGATCCCGCAAACGATACGACCGAGTACCTGACGCTTATATATCTAAACCGGGACGGCATATATATGTCCACCTGCGCCGAGGGTGAGGCTCTCGCGTATGACGGGAACAAGACGCACCTTTATCGGCAACTCTCAAGCGGCGAATATTTCATCCCGGACGTACCCGTTATGGAGCCGTTCGGAGCCGGCAAGGAATGCTCATGGGCACATGCGCTGACAGTCGCATTGCAAGCAATGGGCGTAAGCACGAGCTACGAAGAGGTAACGGGTGTTTCGGGAGCGTGTTATCGTATAGCGTTCTGCTCGCCCGGATGGGACTACAGCTCGGTGGACGGCCTCGTGGCTTATGATTACGCGACTCCCGGATATGCGGCATTCGGTTATACGCCCGAGATGCACAGCCGCATAGAAAAGGCCGACAGACCCGCGCACCGCTCGCGTATCGCAAAGGAACTGCGTAACAATATGCCCGTGCTCGGGATAAACCTACGCGTCGCACACGAGTGGGGTGTGATCTGCGGCTATACAAAGGATGGCGAGGACCTGTTCTGCCGCACAAAGTACGACATCGAAAGCCTCGACGGCCCCGAGGCTCTGCGCGGCAAATACCGATACGATTATCTGTATGTAGACAACTGGCCGTTTCTGCTGTGCTACTTCAACGGTCAGCAAAAGCCACCTACCCCACACGAAAATCTGCTTGCGTCTTTGCGAGTATTTGTAGACTGCGCAGCAAAGGAAGGTAACGGCGGCTACTACTTGGGATTTAAGGCATACGAGGTGTGGGCAGCCGATCTGCGTGACGATGCGTTCTATGATACCTGTGACGACGAGCACCTCGCCCGGCGCTTCTCTGTCGACCAGTTCTGCACGCTATCGCTCGCGGACGCAAGACGATCAGCGCATGTGTATCTTAAGGACGCGGTAGAGGCATGCGCAGATATGCCGGAGCACAAGACACTATTAAAGATCGTTGAGTGTTTTGAAAGGATATCCGAGATAGCCGGACGGATGCATAAAATGTTAGACAGCGGCGAATACCTCGAGGGCGAAAGGGCTCGGCACTTCTGGACCGCCGAGATGCGGCATACTCAAGCCGATATGCTGGATGAAATGGCAAAGATAGAGCATGAGGCGTTTGTGATTGCTAAAGGGATGTAATTATAAAAAAATTACCTCGGATTAGCACGGATAAAAGACGGATCTACACGGATAAATGTTTTCTTATAAATCCGTGTTGATCCGTTTAAATCCGTTTGTATCCGAGGTAATCTTTTTTTTGAGGTGTAGGTTTACGCCTCCGGTATGCTCTGAGGGAAGGTAAATACATTGCATGGGTCATACAGCTGTTTTACCCTATACAACTCAGGAGCGTTGCCGCCAAAGTAGTTCTCGACATAGTTCGGCAGCTGCAAGAGCGGGAAGTTGATATATGATCCCTCTGTAACATTGTATATCTCCGGGAAATGTTCTATTACCCAGCGTCGGTTATCTTCGGCATATCTATCATCTTCCCAGACTGATTGAATCAATATGATGTATTTCGCATCCCTGAAATAGAAGGCCGTCTCACGTGGCTTTATGCATTTTACTCTACCGCCCAGACCATACACAGACAGCGAGGTCAGTACCGATCCGGTGGGTCGTGGTGCATTTACGATGTCCGTGAGCTTGATTAACTCACTTTTCGAATAGAAACGATTGACAAATCTACCCGTGGATTTGAATTTCTCTGAGGGAGGGTAACTGCTTTCAACCCGCCGAATTACCTCAAGGAACGGGGCGTATTCTACGGTTTCTTCCAATTTATCAGTAAAGTAGAACGGCGCAAGCAAGGCCTTTGTCTTCGCCGGATTTCCATAGCAGATACCACGCATGAAGATATAAATTCCGTCCGATTCTGTGTTATATATACCGGCTTGGACATTTATATCCGGATTCACAGTGACGATCCAACGTTGAAATATATCCATAAACCTTATCTGAGTGGCCTGCTCCGCATTCTGATAATAGAGCTCGAAATAGGTTATGTTGCCTGTTTTTGGCGGCAGCTGAAACGTCAACGAAACCACCACACCGAAATTTCCTCCGCCCGCTCCGCGCAAAGCCCAGAACAGCTCCCGATTTGTATTTTCATTTGCGGTCAATATGCGGCCTGTGTAATCCACCATCTGGGCTTCCACCAGCGAATCACATACCAGCCCGTACCGTCTGGCCGACAATCCCCAGCCGCCGCCGAGGCAGATGCCGCTGACACCTACCGTAGGGCATGTGCCGCTCGGAAACGGATAACCGCGACGCCCCACAGCCTCATAAAGCCGGCTGTTTTGAACGCCTGTGCCGACGGTTACCGTACCGAGCATTTCATCTATCTTTATTTTATTTATCCTACTAACATCAATGACAAAGACCTTGTCTCCAATCGAATACCCCTCATAATTATGTCCCCCGGAGCGTATCCGGATCGGGATATTCATTTCATACGCGCAGTTTACCGCGCAGGACACATCATATGCACTCTCACAATAGGCAAGCACAGACGGATATCTCTGAATAGCCCTGTTCCATATCTGACGGTCTATATTATAGTCTATACTACCGGGGGTAACGATTTCCCCCTGTATACTACACAAAATCATATGGTATAACCCCTTTAAATCAACTGTTATACCCCAGTATATGTTTAGTGTAGCGTAAATGAAAAACTATCCCGTTTAAAAGGCGTCCTTTACGAGCTTCATGCTGTGAGGTTGCACCGCGAAGCATTCGGCACGCTGCTTGCGTATCAAGGCACCGCGCGAGCGTGAGAGCGCGTCATAGTATTCGAGATATTTAAACCACGGCGAGTTGTTTGTAAGCCATAGCTTCTGTATGGACTGATACCAGATATCGTAGCCGTCCGTCACATCCACAAACACATATGGCGTAAAGCCTGTCGCGTCCTCCCAGTTCTCGGCGTAGTACGGGCCGCTCGCCCAATGCGGCGGGTTTTCACGTTCGAGGCCGCGCAGTGCCGCATAGAAAATCGCATCGTTTACGGCTCGCGAGGTCGTGATATGATCCTTGTGCATGCTATCGGTCCAATGCGTCAGGATCACGTCGGGCTTTTCCGCGCGGATGATGTCACAGAGCTTCATGCGCAGCTCGTCGTTGTCGGGCGCCTCGCCGTCCGGATACCCGAGACAGATAAACTTGCCCCCCAGATCCGCCGCAAACTCACTCGCGCAGCGTATATTCATCGCTTTAAACTCCTCGATGTTTCCGTCCGGCGGAGCGCCGCGTTCACCGGCTGTCACGGCTACGGTTGTTATCCTGTCGCCCAATGTAAAATGCTTTGCGAGCGTCTTTCCGCAGGTCAGCTCCGCATCACCGATATGCGCGCCGATCGCCATTATATGTCTCTTCTGTCGTTCCATGCCCATCCCCCTCAGCTATTCTTTGTCATGATCGCATATTTGCGGTATATATGCATGCCCCATGTCGCGTATATGTCCAGATTGCGCCCGCCTGTCCACAGAAAATATGTATAGAACACGCGTTGGTTGACCATGTGCTGCATCATCTCGCTAAACAGCACGGAGCCAAGGCCGATCCCCTGAAGCGTCGGACTCGTGCCGAACGGCCCGAAGCGTTCCTCGGTGCCGTCCATCGAGCGCATCACAAAGCCGACGGTTTTGCCCTCGGCGTTCTTTGCCACTACCAAGCGGTTCTCCGCGTAACCGGATGTGATCAGTTCGCGTACATTGGGCAGCCAATACGGAAAATCCTCACCCATGAACGCAAATAGCGACAGCGCATCCTCGGGTTCATACAGCTTGAAACTATAGCCCTGCTCGATGAGCTGCTGCTTTTTCTGCTTGTATTTCTCCGGATACTCGAACTTGTGCAGCTCCATATCCATCGACACACATTCGCCGCGCTTTTCATATCCCGCGCTTTTAAAGAACTCCACCCCCTCCGGATAGTTTTCTATATCCACACCCGGACAGAAATAGTTGGTTGCGTATGTACCTATATCGATCTTTGTTACGCCCTCATCCTTTAATCTGCGCTCGATCTCCTCCAATAACATCTTACCTACACCCCTACGGCGACAGCAAGGGCTTACGCCCATCGCGACGATCCAACCGTGACCCTTATCAAGACCCGCAATCTCATCATGTACGCGCCTTGTCGTCCCATATACAAATCCGCATGGCTTCTCCCCATCGACAGCGAGTAAAAACTTTTCAGGGTCAAAATTCACATCATATACAATGCGTTTATAAAAATTGTACGCGTCGATGCTGTCAAGCTTTAAGCAATCATTCCAGAGCTTTACGGCCATGTTCGCGTCCGTCGATCTGTATGAGCGTATCTCCATATTCCCACATCCTTACGACTATGATTTTAGTAGATCAAATACTTACTTCGTATCTGTTCAAACGCCCGCGCGTCACTCTCCCACTTCGGCAGCAATAGATCGAGGTCAATATCCGAGGTTCGCAGCTCGTCTGTACCCGCGAGCAGATCTATAAAATGCCTCCCGCCCTCTCTAAACGGCGGCAGCCATTCAAACTTCTCCGGGTTCTGATCCCTTACAGCCTTTAGCATGCGTAGTCCGAGCTCTACGGGCTTTAATATGTTTCTATCCGTTATATGTACCTGTACCCCTCGGCAGAGTTCACCCTTATGCTTTGAAAAATACGGCTCAAAATATGCGGGCCTAAACAACACGCCTCCGAGCTTTTGGGCATTGAGTGTCTGAGCGAGTTTCTCCGCATTCAGCCATGGTGCGCCGATCATCTCAAACGGTTTTGTCGTGCCGCGGCCCTCCGACAGCTTCGTGCCCTCAAAGAAGCATGTACCGTTATATAACGCGGCTGTATCCGGTGTCGGCATGTTCGGGCTCGGCGGGACCCAATGCATCCCGCTCCGGTCAAAATAGCTGCTCCTGTCCCAGCCTGTAACCTCCGCGATCAAGAGCTCACAGTTTATCCCGTATTCGCTATTCATGAGACACGCGAGCTCGCCCATCGTGAGCCCATGACGCTGCGGTATCGGCGCGATTCCCACAAAGGACTTGAAGTTCATATCGAGAACATTGCCCTCCACATCCACGCCGTTTATCGGGTTCAAGCGATCCAGCACCATAAAGGCTTTGTTATGGCTCGCGCATTCCTCCATCACGTTTCGCATCGTGGATATGAACGTATAGAAACGGCTCCCGACATCCTGGACATCTATCGCCATGATATCGACCTGCTCGAGCATCTCGGATGTAGGGCGACTGCCTCCTCCGTAGATACTGTATACGATCAAGCCCGTGTATTCATCTGTGTATGTATCGACCTTTTCGCCAGCCGCGATATCGCCGCGCACGCCATGCTCCGGCGAAAATAGCGCAACGAGGTTCGTTTCCTCGCGCAGCACATCCACAGTGGAGCGCAAATATTTAGTCAAACCCGACGGCGCGGTGATAAGCCCTATACGGGCACCCCCCGCAAGTGCCTTGACCCTGTCAATATTGTCGATCCCATTCTTTACCGGCATACATAACCTCCTAAATCTATTACAATTTCATCAGATAATGCTAATACGCAGTATAGCATATTGTTGAATCATTTCAAACTTATTGCTATATAACAACCCATGCCGCATAATTCATATGTTACGTTCATAAGCTTTCTATCTTTTTAGGAGCATCAAAGACCAAAGGAGAATTTTAATGACACCGAAACAGAGATTATTGGCAAGTATCACAGGAAAAACAATCGACCGCTTCTCATGGTCGCCAAATTTGGCCTACTGGTGGGAACACACCGACAGCAGCGTCATAGACTTGGGAGAGCTCGAGTTCATGAAAACTATCGGCGCTGACCCTTTGATTCGCGGTCACTACGCATACAAGCCCGGCAGCAAGAGTTGGGACAACATGGTATTATTCGACGTGTCATATGACGGAGATTGCAATATCACTACAGAAACAAACGGAGACAAGAGGCATACGATCTACCATACCCCGGTCGGCGAGCTGCGCTTCACCTATCAATATTCCGAGAGCGGCGACACATGGTTTTTGAGAGAGCACGGCGTGAAAGAGGAAAAGGATTTTAAAACCCTCGTGTATCTGAAGGAGCACACCATATTGACCCCGAATTACGAGCGTTTCAACAAGGAATCCGCCGAGCTCGGCGAAGATGGGCTGATGATACCGATACTGGTACCGGATATGAAGTCGGGCTACCAGTCCATGGTAGAGTATTGGGTAGGAACAGAGGGGATAGCATATGCGGTATATGATTACCCGGAGGCCGTGCAGGAGGCACTTGATGCGATGAAGCGCTTGAACATGAGGGCGGTCGAGATTGCGGTCGCGTCCAATGCCGAATGCTTTCTGAGCTGGGAGGACAGCTCGACCACAAATATCTCGCCCGATCAGTATGAAACATATATCGCACCCGAGATCAACGCATGGTGTGACGTGCTGCACAACGCCGGCAAGCTGTACATACAGCACGCGTGCGGGCATCTGAAGCAACTTATGCCGATAATGGCACGTACGGGCATCGACTGCATCGAATCTATTTCACCGCCGCCCACCGGCAACATAGAGATGAAGGACGCACGCAGCCAACTCCCGGACAGGATCGCCCTGATCGGCGGCATAGAGCCCGTCAATTTCTTGGAGCTCGATACAGCGGCATTGAAAGAATATGTAAAGACATTATTGAATCAGATGTCCGGCAGCCGATATGTGCTCGCAAACAGCGACAGCTGCCCGCCCAATGTCGAACTCGATAAGTTTAAGCTGGTCGGTGAACTCGTAAGGGATTTCAAATAACGGGAGTGGTATACAGACATGGTAAAAAGCATTAAATACGGTGTTATACCGAGGCCTCAGGCATGGATCCCCAGCGGGCCTGTAGCGCTGACGGATGCTACGATGCAAGCCCGCAAGGAAAACGTACTTAGACGCATGAAGGAAAAGAACCTCGATGTGCTCTGTATCTACGCGGACAGGGAGCATGGGGGAAATTTTGGATATCTGACGGGATTTGAGCCGCGCTTCGAGGAGGCGATGCTTATTTTACACAATGACGGCAGCGCATTTTTGATGCTCGGCAACGAGTCTTTGCGCATGGGGCAGTACAGCAGACTGCAAAACACCGTCGTGCATGTCCCCTACTTTTCGCTACCCAATCAGCCTATGGGCAATGCCCATACATTCATACATATGCTTCGCGAGGCCGGGCTTTGCGGAGGCATGTCAGCCGGTATCGTGGGCTGGAAGATGTTTACAAGCGACTTAGACGATAATACACAGATATATGAGGTGCCACATTTCATTGTGCATGCGATCAGTGAAGCGGTCGGCAACGGCGGCACAAGTGGCAACGGTAAGACAATAAACGCAGCTGATATCTTCCTGTGCCCCGAGAGCGGTCTACGCACGATCAGTAACGCGAACGAGATAGCGCATTTTGAATACGGTGCGACGCTCGCGTCGAATTGCATTTTGAGAGCGATGGATGCGATTGAGATAGGCAAGACCGAGATGGATATCGCAGATTATCTCGCGGCCAAGGGTCAGCCCATCACCGTACAAACCATATGCGCGACGGGCGAGCGCTTTACAAATGCCGAGGTCGCGCCGCGAAACAAAGCTATATCTCTCGGCGATACATTCTCGTTGACGATGGGACTGCGCGGCGGGCTCACATCACGCGCGGGATATATCGCAAGAACCGAAGCCGATCTGCCGGAGCAAGCTGGCGACTACTTGGACGCACTCGCGAAGCCATATTATGCGGCAGCTGTGAAATGGTACGAGACCATAGCCATAGGCCTCAGTGGCGGCAAGATGTATAAGACAATTCAAGACGTACTGCCGCAGCTGGAATACGGTTGGAAGCTCAACCCCGGGCATCTGCTGTCCTCCGAGGAATGGTTATCCTCGCCGATCTATCCGGATTCGCAGATGAAAATCCGTAGCGGCATGCTTTTTCAGATGGACATCATCCCAAAAAAAGCCGGATACGGCGGTTCCAACGCCGAGGACGGCATAGCTGTCGCAGATGCGCAGCTACGCGAGGCATTGAAACTGGAGTATCCGGCTGTATATGAACGGATGATGCATAGGCGCAGATATATGACAGAGGTATTGGGCATACAGTTACATGATGAAATATTACCTATGTCAAACACAAGCGGATATCTGCGGCCGCTGTTACTGGAGATGGATAAAGCCTTTTACAAAGCAACTAACGATTAATTAACGCTATACAATATCTCGGCGTATGTGGGCAAGCCCCAGTGCCGTTTGGCGACCATCGTTTCAAGCTCGTCTATCGTGAGTCGAAGCTCGGTCATTGCTCTAAAGACGGCATTTCGGTAATACGCAGCCAAGCTCAGGCTGTCCGAGATAGTCTTTACGTTCAACACCACGGATTCAAGTTCGTCCAGCTTTTTATATAGGCATGCGGTTAATGCGGAGAGCCTCTTTACTAAAGTTTCTTCAGGCTCTGGTTCTATACCGCATGCCTTTTTTCCGTTTAGTAGGGCTACAAGCTCTGATTGATAAGCGATAGAGGACGGCAATATCTCCTTCTTTACAAGGTCGATCATGGTCAGGGCCTCGATATGAACGGTCTTGCAATAGCCCTCAAGCAGTATCTCATATCTTGAATGCATCTCAGTTTCGGTAAACACATGATGCCTCTCGAACACCGTCACATTCTTTGGTGCTATGAACGTAGGCAGAGCATCCACCGTAGTCTTTAGATTCAACAGCCCTCTCTTTTCCGCTTCCACTACCCATTCATCAGAATAGTTGTTGCCGTTAAATATGATACGTTTATGCTGCTTGATCGTTTTCTTTATCAATGCAGCAAGCTCCGTCTTAAAGTCTGTGCCTTTTTCGAGAATATCTGCAAACTGACTCAGCACCTCTGCGACGATCGTGTTTAACACGATGTTGGGTCCCGCTATCGAAAAAGTTGAGCCGAGCATACGAAACTCAAACTTATTACCCGTAAATGCAAATGGTGAGGTGCGGTTGCGGTCAGTCGTATCCTTCGGGAAATGAGGCAGAACAGTAGCCCCGATCTCCATCTGGAGCCTTTCCTTGTCTACATAGTCCGCATCGGTCTCGATGGCCTCCAATATCTCCGTCAGCTCATCACCCAAAAACATCGACACGATAGCCGGAGGTGCTTCATTCGCGCCGAGCCTGTGATCGTTCCCCGCGCTCGCGACCGACACCCTCAGCAGATCCTGATAATCATCTACAGCCTTTATGACAGCCGTCAGAAACAGCAGAAACTGCGCGTTCTCAAACGGGGTATCGCCGGGCTCCAATAGATTCGCGCCTGTGTCTGTAGAGATAGACCAGTTGTTATGCTTGCCGCTGCCGTTTACACCCGCGAACGGCTTTTCGTGCAGTAGACATGCCAATCCGTGTTTGTTTGCAATGCTTTTCATCAGCTCCATCGTGAGCTGGTTATGATCTGTAGCGATATTGGTCGTGGTAAAGATCGGCGCGAGCTCATGCTGTGCGGGCGCGACCTCGTTATGCTTTGTTTTCGCAAGTATTCCGAGCTTCCAGAGTTCTTTCTCGAGCTCCTTCATAAAGGCCGATACCCTCGGCTTTAAGCTGCCGAAATAGTGATCCTCTAGCTCCTGTCCCTTCGGCGGTCTCGCTCCGAATAACGTCCTGCCGCAGTTAACGAGGTCGGGTCGTTTCAGATATACCTCTTTATCTATCAGGAAATACTCCTGCTCGGGGCCGACCGTTGTGATCACGCGCTTTGCCGTGGTGTTACCAAACAGTCTCAATATTCGCATAGCCTGTCTGTCGATCGCCTCCATCGAGCGCAACAGAGGGGTTTTTTTATCGAGCGCCTCACCGCTGTATGAACAGAATGCGGTGGGTATGCAGAGCGTTCCGTCCTTGATAAACGCGTATGAGGTGGTGTCCCATACCGTATATCCCCTCGCCTCAAACGTCGCGCGTAATCCGCCTGACGGGAAGCTCGATGCATCGGGTTCGCCGCGCACGAGTTCTTTTCCGGAAAATTCCATTACGACCTTGCCGCTCCACTCTGAGGATGGGCTACGATCAGGAGAAATAAAGCTGTCGTGCTTTTCAGCTGTAATACCTGTCATCGGCTGGAACCAATGCGTATAATGGGTTGCGCCGTTTTCTATAGCCCAGTCCTTCATTACACTCGCCACCACGTTAGCGACATCCAACTCTAAATGCGTCCCCTGCGCTATGGTTTTCTTCAGAACCTTGTACGTATCCCTCGGCAAGCGCGCTTTCATCACTGCATCGTTGAAAACCCGACTGCCAAATATATTCGGAATGTCCTTCATACAGATATACCCCCTACAAAAAAATAAGACGCTGCGGACAAGTGTCCACAGCGCCTTTGCTGTTTATGTTATGAAGGGTAGCATACCGTTTTTTATTTGTCAACCCTATGTGAACCAAACCAATCAAATTCTTAGTAAAATAACTTGACATATTCAACACAATTTTGTAATATAATTGTTGGTGAACAAAGACGTTCATCAGATAATGCAGAGGCGGCTGTAACCGTTTTCTTCTGTGCGTTACCTGATGAGCGTCTTTTAATTTTTTTGTAGTAATTATGGGGAGGGTTATGTTTTGAAAGAGGGTCAGGTAAGAATACCGTCCGGCTGTGCAATCTCGGGCATTTTTAACAAATCGGGCGCACGTATGAGCGGAGATCGCATTATCGAGTCTATCGCCATAATGCATGACCGTTCAAACGGTTTGGGCGGAGGCTTTGCCGCCTATGGCATCTATCCGGAATACAAAGACTACTACGCGTTTCATATATTCTACGATAGCACCTCGGCCAAAAGGGAGTGCGAGGATTTCTTGGAGCGGCATTTCGACATCATAAATCTCTCAAAAATACCCACGCGCAAAACCAAAGAGATTACGGACGAGCCGCTGATCTGGAGATATTTCCTCACACCACTGCCGACAAAGCTGTCTGACAGCCAGCTCGACGAGCGCGAATTTGTAGTCAAATGCGTATTTCGTGTAAACACTCGCATCGACGGAGCCTATGTCTTTTCAAGCGGTAAGAATATGGGCGTGTTTAAGGCCGTGGGTTTCCCGGAGGATGTCGGGCGTTTTTACCGGCTCGAGGACTACGAGGGTTATTGCTTTACGGCTCACGGGCGCTACCCTACAAACACGCCTGGCTGGTGGGGCGGCGCGCATCCGTTTGCGCTGCTGGATTATTCTGTCGTACACAACGGCGAGATATCATCCTACGACGCGAACAGACGCGCGATAGAGATGTACGGCTACAAATGCACGCTCCAAACAGACACCGAGGTCATTACATACATCTACGACTATCTTCATCGCAAAAAGGGTCTAACCCCTAACGAGATCGCATCGGTCATAGCCGCGCCGTTTTGGCAGACCATCGGGCGCATGTCTTCCGAAAAGCGGGAGCTGCACGAATATCTGCGCAATGTATTCTCCGCGCAGCTTATCACAGGACCGTTTTCGATCCTTGTGGGATTTGACGGCGGCCTGATGGCATTAAACGATCGATTGAAGCTGCGCAGCATGGTCGTTGGCGAACGCGGAGACATGGTTTATGTCGCGAGCGAGGAGTCGGCCATACGTATCATCGAGCCTGAACTGGATCGGGTATGGTCACCTAAGGGCGGCGAGCCGGTGATCATAATGGCGGACGGAGTGGAGGGAAGATAAATGGCTATAAACTTTATATACCCCGATTATGAGGTAGTGCGCAATTATGACCGCTGTATCGGTTGCGGAGCTTGCGAACGCCAGTGCGCAAACAAGGTTCACGCATATGCAGAGGGCACGAATAAGTTGATCTGCGACGACAGCCTCTGCGTCAATTGTCATCGCTGTGTATCGTTGTGCCCGACGCGGGCGTTAAAGATCGTCAAAAGTGATAATACATATAAAGAAAACGCAAACTGGAACGGTAAGACCATCAATGAGCTGTACAGACAGGCCAACAGCGGCGGTGTATTGCTTTCATCGATGGGTAATCCCGAGGGTTTCCCTGTTTACTTTGACAAAATACTGATAAACGCATCTCAGGTTACAAACCCGTCTATAGACCCGCTGCGCGAGCCTATGGAAACAAAGGTGTTCTTGGGCGCAAAGCCGCAGAATATTGTACGCGATAAAAGCAGAAGAATAAAAACAGAACTGCCGCCGCATCTGACACTGTCGATGCCCGTTATGTTCAGCGCAATGAGCTACGGCTCGATCAGCTACAACGCACATGAGAGCCTGGCGCGTGCCGCCGAGGAGCTTGGGATACTCTACAACACCGGTGAGGGTGGACTCCATGAGGATTTTTACAGATACGGTAGTAATACCATCGTTCAGGTAGCCTCGGGACGCTTCGGCGTACACAAGGACTACCTAAACAGCGGCGCCGCCATAGAGATAAAGATCGGACAGGGCGCAAAGCCCGGCATCGGCGGACATCTGCCGGGCGCCAAGATCGTGGGCGATATATCGAGAACACGTATGATACCAGAGGGTTCGGATGCGATTTCCCCTGCCCCGCATCACGATATCTATTCGATAGAGGATTTGCGACAGCTTGTGTATTCTTTGAAAGAGGCTACTGATTACAAAAAGCCCGTCATCGTAAAGATTGCGGCCGTGCACAACATCACGGCGATCGCAAGCGGTATAGCACGAAGCGGCGCGGACATCATAGCCATAGACGGATTTAGGGGAGGCACAGGCGCGGCACCTACACGGATACGCGACAATGTGGGCATCCCGATAGAGCTCGCACTGGCCGGCGTTGACAAGCGTCTCAGGGACGAGGGCATCAGGGACAATGTGAGCCTGGTCGTAGGCGGTAGCATTCGATCAAGTGCAGACATCGTAAAGGCCATCGCACTCGGAGCTGACTGCGTTTATATAGGGTCCGCTGCGCTTTTGGCATTGGGCTGTCATCTATGCCGCAGCTGTCATGGCGGCAAATGCAATTGGGGCATAGCGACACAGATACCGGAGCTGACCAAGCGGTTAAATCCGGATATCGGATACAAAAGGCTCGTAAATCTACTGACTGCATGGGAGCATGAGATAAAGGAAATGATGGGCGGTATGGGCATCAACTCCATCGAGAGCCTGAGGGGTAATAGACTCATGCTCAGGGGTGTCGGGCTCAACGAAAAGGAACTCGAGATATTAGGTATCAAGCACGCGGGGGAATAAGGTCAATCCGTGAGGAGGCAATATATGTCTGACAGATACGAAAATCCATTATGCAAGCGATATGCAAGCACCGATATGCAGTTTATTTTTTCAGATAACAGTAAGTTTACGACATGGCGCAGGCTGTGGGTAGCGTTGGCCGAAAGCCAACGTGAATTGGGCCTTGATATCACCGATGATCAGATAGACGAGATGAAGGCACATATCGATGATATCGACTATGAAATGGCAAACAAAAAAGAGAGAGAAGTCAGGCACGATGTAATGGCACATGTTCTGACCTATGGCGAGCAATGTCCAAAGGCCAAGCCCATTATCCATCTAGGGGCAACCTCGTGCTATGTCGGGGATAACACGGACATTATCCTTATGAGATCGGCTTTGGTATTAATCAAGAAATTGCTCGTAAACACGATCGACAGGTTATGGGCATTCGCTGACAAATATAAATCATTGCCCTGCCTCGCCTACACACATTTCCAGGCCGCGCAGCCCACTACGGTCGGCAAACGGGCTACATTATGGCTTCAGGATCTGCTGACGGACCTCGATCAGCTCGATTTTACCTTGGGTACCCTGAGGCTGCTCGGCTGCAAGGGTACGACCGGAACGGGCGCGAGCTTCCTGTCATTGTTTAACGGCGACCACAGCAAGGTTATTTCACTTGAAAAAAAGATCGCCGAGAAGATGGGCTTTGAAAGTGTCTATCCCGTGTCGGGACAAACGTATTCGCGTAAGGTCGACTACTATATCCTGTCGGTTCTCTCCGGTATCGCTCAAAGCGCGTATAAGTTTTCAAATGACCTGCGCCTACTCTCCCATCTAAAGGAGTTTGACGAACCGTTTGAGGATAAGCAGATAGGTTCGTCGGCCATGGCATATAAACGCAACCCGATGAGAAGCGAGCGTATAGCGTCTCTTGCACGATATGTAACGGTGAATGCATTAAACCCCGCACTAACCGCATCCGCGCAATGGTTTGAACGCACACTCGACGACTCGGCCAACAAACGTATATCGGTCCCTGAGGCCTTTCTCGCTGTGGACGCGATATTGTCGCTGTATATAAACATCATAAGCGGAGTGTCGGTATATCCGAAAATAATCCAGCGGCATTTGAATGAAGAGCTGCCGTTTATGGCAACAGAAAATATCCTAATGTACTGCGTTAAAAACGGCGGTGACAGACAGGAGCTTCACGAGAGGATACGACTGCACTCTGTCGACGCGGCAAAGGAAATCAAATTGAACGGTGGCGACAATGATTTGATCAGCCGCATTTTAAACGATGCAGCATTTGGTTTAACAGAAGATGAGGTGAACAACATCATGTCGGTCAAGAACTTCATAGGCCGCGCAGAGGAGCAGACAGAGGAATTTTTAAGTGATGTGAAGTCTGTGCTGGCATTAAACAAGGGGTTATTGGGGCATAGTGTTAGTATCACAGTTTAGGAGGCGTTTATATGCTTACGGCAATAGTCGGTATCAATTGGGGTGACGAGGGTAAGGGCCGCATGGTTGATTTGCTGTCATCGGATTACGATGTGATCTGCCGCTACCAGGGCGGAAACAACGCGGGCCATACGGTAATAAACGAAAAGGGTAAATTTATATTGAACCTGCTGCCATCGGGCATACTGCGTGACACAACTGTAAATGTCATGGGTAACGGCATGGTCATAGATATAGAGCATCTATGCGGCGAAATAAAATCGCTCATATCTCAAGGGGTGAGCATTACCCCAAAAAATCTTAAGATAAGCGACAAAGCCATCATCTGTATGCCCTATCATAAAATGCAAGACAATCTCGAGGAAGACAGACTGGGTGACAAGAAATTCGGTTCAACCCGTCGCGGTATCGCACCTGTCTATGCGGACAAATACATGAAAAAGGGTATTCGCATGGGAGACTTGCTCTCTACGGTCTCACTAAAGGATAAACTCGGCGACATCATCGAATGGAAGAATATAACCTTAGGCGGATACGGGAACCTGTCCGAGCTGCCTACACCCGACAACATCATCAGCTGGCTCACGCAATACGGTAACGAGCTTGCGGCATTTATCACCGATACAACGGATTATCTGCACGAAGCCATAAAGGATAACAAGCGCATCATGTTCGAAGCGCAGCTCGGAGCCTTGAGAGACATAGACTTCGGGATATACCCGTATACATCCTCGTCCTCGACTATCGCCGCATACGCGCCTATCGGCTCGGGCATACCGGGCGTTCGCCTCGACAAAACCATCGGCATTATGAAGGCTTATTCAAGCTGTGTCGGTGAGGGTCCGTTTACCGCCGAGCTCTTCGGTGACGACGGAGCGGCGCTGCGTGAGGCCGGTGCGGAATACGGTGCAGCGACCGGCAGACCGCGCAGGGTCGGAGGCTTTGATGTGGTCGCATCGGTTTATGGGGTAAAGGTGCAGGGGGCGGACGAACTCGCGCTCACAAAGCTCGACGTACTCTCATTCCTTGATAAGATCCCCGTTTGCGTCGCATATGATATTGACGGCAAGCGAACCACCGCATTCCCAACCGGAGACAGACTCTCAAGAGCAAAGCCCGTGTATGAATACCTCGAGGGTTTTAATGCGGACATATCGCGCTGCAGGAAACCGGAAGATTTACCGAAGGCTGCGCTGTCATATATCCGCTATATCGAAGACGCCGTGGGCTGCCCGATCAAATATGTTTCGGTCGGTGCACAGCGAGAGGATTATATTGTGATGGGGTGAACGATGTGAATAGCAAACAAATCAGGTTTGACGCTACAAACCTGGATTATAGGACATTAAACGATCAGATAAAGGCCGCAGAAACAGATGTCTTGATAGACAACTGCTACGGCCAGCGGTTTATAGGAGCGGGTTTTAATGCTGCAAGTAACGGCGGCAAAAACATCACGATAAACGGCACGCCCGGAAACGCGTTAGGCGCGTATCTGAACGGGGCTGTGATAACTGTAAACGGAAATGTACAGGATGCCGTCGGTGATACGATGAACGATGGCACCATTATTATAAACGGTAATGCCGGTGACGCGCTGGGATATGCTATGCGTGGCGGCAAGATATTTGTCCGCGGCAACGCGGGATACCGTACGGGTATACACATGAAGGAATACAAGCCTACAGACGGCTCCGAAAAGCGTCCCGTGATCGTCGTAGGAGGCAAGGTCGGCAGCTTTTTGGGCGAGTATCTGGCCGGAGGGATCATAGTGGTCTTGGGACTTGACTGTGACGGTGTACCGGTCGGTAACTTTACGGGTACGGGCATGCACGGCGGGGCTATATTTATCCGCTGTGACGGCGAGTTGCCTAGCCTGCCGGCTCAGGTTACAGCGGAGATAGCGAGTGAGAGCGACATGCTGGAGATCGAACCCCTATTAAGCGAATACGCCGACAGCCTAAGTATGAACCTCGATGAGCTGCTGTCAGGACAGTTCTATAAATTAAAAGCCAATGCGAAAAACCCATACAAACAGCTGTATACAGCAAATTGAGGAGTAGATGGCATGACTAACACCGCTAACGAGGTTTTGGAGTTTATACGAGAAAACGATGTAAAGTTCATAAGGCTCGGCTTCTGCGATCCGTTCGGTATACAGAAAAACATCTCGATCATGGCCGACGAGCTCATTGAAGCCTTTGAAAACGGCATATTATTTGATGCTTCGGCTATCAAGGGCTTTAGTGATGTGACACGCTCAGACCTGTTGCTGTTTCCGGATCCGTCGACCATTACGGTCCTACCGTGGAGGCCCGAACCCGGTCGTGTCGTGCGCTTCTACTGCGATATAAAAAACCCGGACAAATCCGCCTTTACCCATGACAGCAGATATATCCTAAAACGCATGATCAAACGCTGCGAGGATCTGGGCTATGTCTGCAAGATCGGTGCGGAATGCGAATTTTATCTGTTCAACACGGACGAAAACGGAGAGCCTACGTTTAACACGCTCGACTATGGCGGCTATCTCGACATTGCTCCGCTTGACAAGGGCGAGAACATCCGTCGTGAGATTTGCCTGTGTCTTGACGAGATGGGACTTAGGCCCGAGACCTCACATCACGAGCAGGGCCCCGGCCAAAACGAGATCGACTTTAAATTCAGCGACGCGCTAACATGCGCAGACAATCTGCTGACCTTCAAGTCCGTCGTAAAGGCGATCGCATCTCGCAACGGTCTCTATGCGTCGTTTATGCCAAAGCCTTTGCAGTCTAATAGCGGTAGCGGTCTTCATGTAAATATCTCACTGTCTAAAAACGGCCAAAACATTTTTAAGAATAAAGACGGCGAGCATTCAACAGTAGCCGAGAGCTTTATCGCGGGCATCTTACAAAAGACACCGGAGATCACACTGTTTCTAAACCCGATCGCCAACTCTTACGAGCGTTTGGGTAGATTCGAAGCCCCCAAATACGTTTCCTGGTCGCATCAAAACCGTTCACAGCTGATCAGGATACCTGCGGCTATCGGCGAGCGTGTGCGTATGGAGCTACGCTCCCCTGACCCGTCTGTAAATCCGTATTTGGCGTTTGCGCTGATCATCGGAGCCGGGCTAGAGGGCATAGAAAAAGAGCTCCCATTACCTGCCTCTGTAGACGCAGATCTGTATAACGCAGACGAGGTATTGACCAAGGAGCTGACACTATTACCCGACAGCCTAGATGCGGCGATAAAGCTCGCCGAGGGCTCCGAGCTAGTAAAACGTGTTATCGGTGCCGCGATGTTAGAAAAGTACCTCACGTTCAAAAAAGAGGAAGCGGCGTTGTGGAACGAGACAGAGGACAAACGTAGCTTCTGCACAGAGAGGTACTTTAAATTTATCTGATTTATTAATGAAATGCCTTGAAAGGTGGTGGTTTGTTACGGAAACAGCTTTGATTGTTTCGTTTACTGAACACAGTCTTGCCTACTTTACAGAGATATTACACGCGTTCTCCGTAAGCAGAATTGCCACCGTCTCATCATGCTCCGATGCACGTCGCCTACTCGTTTCACAGTATTTTGACCTTATTATCATCAATGCCCCGCTGCGCGACGAATCGGGCGAAAATCTATCACGATATATCGCCGCAAAAGCTATCAGCCAGGTGATCTTAGTAGTAAAGAGCGAGCACTACGACGATATATCCGATGCCGTTGAGGACTACGGTGTTATAACCATCGCAAAGCCCATAAACAAAAATTTATTATGGTCGGCATTAAAATTAGCCAAGGCAGCACAACGCAAACTAAAGACAATGAAAGCGGAGAATGCAAAGCTCATACAAAAAATCGATGACATACGCGTTGTGGACAGAGCCAAATACATCCTCATCTCATATTTGAATATGAGTGAGAGCGAGGCACATAAATATATAGAACGGCAAGCCATGGATACTAGAACCACAAAAAGAGCGGTCGCAGAAGGGATTTTAAAGACCTATGAGACTTAAAACGGGAGGATCATTAATGTCTAAAGCAGCATACTTGATACTTGAGAACGGTATGGTTTTTGAGGGAAAGGCCTTTGGCGCTGTCGGTGAGGTTACAGGGGAGCTTGTATTTGCTACCGGCATGACCGGATATTTGGAAACCCTGACAGACCCCAGCTATTACGGGCAGATCGTCCTTCAGACATTCCCGCTCATCGGCAATTATGGCATTATTCCTTCCGACTTCGAAGGGAATACATGTCTTAGTGCCTATATCGTTAAATATCCGTGTCAAGACCCCTCCAATTTCCGTAACGAGGGAACTCTTGACACTTTTTTACGTCAAAAGAACATCATCGGCCTCTATGGCATAGACACAAGGGCCGTCACAAAGATCATACGTGAGAACGGCGTCATGAACGGGATGATCACATTCAAGCATCCCTCGGACGTAAACCAATCGAAAATAACGGACTACAAAATAATAAACGCAGTCGATGGCGTCTCAGTAAAGGCACCAAAGTTTTATGAATCCGCGTCCGCAAAATACACTGTGGCGCTTATGGATTTCGGTTATAAGCAAAACATTTTGCGTGAGCTTGTAAAGCGTGGCTGCAACGTATGGGTGCTTCCACACAACAGCACGTTGGAGGATGTCCGCGCTATCAAACCGGACGGCATAATGCTCTCAAACGGCCCCGGCGATCCCGCGGAAAACACGGTGATCATAGAAAATCTGAAGCAGATGATGGCCTCGGGCATACCGATATTTGGCATCTGTCTCGGCCATCAGCTGCTGGCACTATCCTCCGGTTTCAAGACGCACAAGCTCAAATACGGGCATCGCGGAGCAAACCAGCCCGTGCGTGATCTAAAAAGCAACAGGGTGTATATCACAAGTCAAAACCACGGCTACGCCGTCACCGGTGACAGCATCGATAAATCTATAGCCGACGAATGGTTTGTCAATGTAAATGACAATACCTGCGAGGGCATTATATACAAAAGCGCACCGATCTTTTCTGTGCAGTTTCACCCCGAGGCCTGCGCGGGCCCGCTCGATACCGGTTTCCTGTTTGACAAGTTTATGGAAAATATGAAAGGGGGCAAGTAATATGCCGTTGGATAAGAGTATAAAAAGGGTATTGGTAATAGGATCGGGTCCTATCGTCATAGGACAGGCCGCCGAGTTTGATTACGCCGGAACACAGGCATGCCGTGTGCTGCGCGACGACGGCATCGAGATCGTTCTGGTCAATTCCAATCCCGCAACGATAATGACCGATAATAATATCGCGGACAAGATATACATAGAGCCGCTCACACTGACAACTATCAAGCGCATTATAGAAAAGGAACGACCCGACAGCATACTATCTGGGCTCGGTGGGCAGACGGGGCTCACGCTCTGCATGCAGCTCGCAAAGGACGGCTTCCTCGATAAAATGCATATACGTCTGCTCGGCAGCTCGCCCGATGCGATAGACAAGGCCGAGGACAGGCAACTGTTTAAAGACACGATGCAGGCTATCAATGAACCCGTGATTCCGTCTGTAATCGCGACGGATGTGAATACGGCAATCCGCTTTGCCGACGAGATCGGATATCCGGTTATCATACGCCCGGCGTTTACGCTTGGGGGCAGCGGCGGCGGTATCGCGAACGATGAAAAGGAACTAAGGGAGATTTCGCAAAACGGCCTATCCCTCTCCCCTATTCATCAGATACTCGTAGAGAAATCCATAGCGGGCTGGAAGGAGATCGAGTTTGAGGTCATGCGTGACAGAGCCGGAAACGCGATCACCGTGTGCTCGATGGAAAACTTTGACCCCGTGGGTGTGCACACGGGCGACAGCATTGTTATCGCCCCTGCCGTAACCCTCGCCGACAAGGAGTATCAGATGCTGCGTTCGGCAGCGCTTAACATTATTACGGCCCTCGGTGTAGAGGGTGGCTGTAACTGCCAATTCGCTCTAAACCCGCACAGCTTTGAATATGCGGTGATAGAGGTAAACCCGAGGGTGTCGCGTTCCTCCGCGCTCGCGTCAAAGGCCACCGGATACCCTATCGCAAAGACAGCCACAAAGATCGCTATCGGCTACACCCTGGACGAGATAGTAAACGATGTAACGGGTACAACCTACGCCGCGTTCGAGCCGACGCTCGACTATGTCGCGGTGAAGTTTCCGAAGTGGCCATTTGATAAGTTTATCTATGCAAAGAAGGACTTGGGCACACAGATGAAGGCCACCGGCGAGGTTATGGCTATAGCCGACACGTTTGAGTTGGCTCTTTTAAAGGCCGTGAGAGGTGCCGAAATCGGACTGACCGGCCTTGACCTTCCGCGCCTTAAAAAGAAATCGGACGCGGAGATCAAGGAGCTTTTAAATACCGTAACGGATCAACGTTTGTTCTTAGTTTACGAGGCGATCGTTCGTGGCATCGGCATTGATGAAATACACATGATTACAAAGATTGACCGTTGGTTTTTATACGGCCTTAAAAATATCGCCGATAACAAAATCCCTGAGCAAGACTTTTCCTACAAGATGGTCGACACCTGCGGCGGCGAGTTCGAGGCGCGTACACCGTATTTTTATTCTATATGCAACAGCGAGGAAAACGAGGCACTGCCGTTTATCGAGCGTAGCACAAAAGAGCGCATAGTGGTTTTGGGCAGCGGACCTATACGCATCGGGCAAGGTATTGAATTCGATTATGCGTGCGTGCATTGTGTTTGGTCACTCAAGAAGTTAGGCTACGAGGTTATCGTCATAAACAATAACCCCGAGACGGTATCTACCGATTTCGATACCGCTGACCGACTATACTTCGAGCCGCTCTGCATCGATGATGTGATGGGCGTCATAGAGATCGAAAAGCCCATCGGCGTGATAGTGGCCTTTGGCGGCGGCACGGCTATAAAGCTCACACAGAAATTATCCGAGCGCGGCGTAAACATCATCGGTACATCCGCCGACAGCATCGACGTATGCGAGGACAGGAAACGCTTTGACGACTTGCTCGAGAACCTTGACATCAAACGCCCTAAGGGCTCGGGTGTTATGACGGAGCAAGAGGCGCTTGATATTGCCGAGACGCTCGGTTATCCGGTTTTGCTGCGTCCGTCATATGTATTAGGTGGCCAGAATATGATCATCGCGTTCTCACCGGACGATATTAAAGAGTATATGGAGATAATACTACGTCAAAAGCAGGATAACCCCGTGTTGATAGACAAATATCTGTCGGGCATAGAGATAGAGGTGGATGCGATCTGCGACGGCGACCCAGTTATGGGCGGCGGCGGTGATGTACTGATACCGGGCATCATGGAGCATATAGAGCGTACAGGCATACACTCCGGCGACAGCATAGCCGTATATCCGGCCACACATATCAATGATGATCTGCAGGCGAGGATATTTGAGGTCACCAAAAAGCTCTGCATGGCCTTGGATGTCAGGGGCCTTGTGAACATACAGTATGTGCTCTTTGAGGGCGAGATATATGTGATAGAGGTAAACCCGCGCGCCTCGCGTACCGTGCCATTTATCAGCAAGGTGACGGGCGTGCCCATGTGCGAGCTCGCCACGAGGCTGAGCTTGGGTCGAAGGCTGTCGGATTTGGGATACACCTCGGGCATTGCAAAGATACCCCCGTATGTAGCGGTCAAGGTCCCTGTGTTCTCCTTTGAGAAACTGACCGACCTGGATACGCATCTGGGGCCCGAAATGAAATCCACCGGCGAGGTGCTGGGGCTCGGTAAAAATATTGAGGAAGCGTTATACAAAGGGCTTGTGGCTGCCGGATATAAGATGACACCGGTCGGTTCTGGCAAAAACGGGGTATTCTTCAGTGTGCGAGAGAGCGACAAGGTCGAGATATGCGATATAGCAAAGAAGTTTTGCGGGCTCGGATTTGAACTATACGCAACGCGAGGAACCGCGAGGGTATTGGAGCAAAACGGCTTAGCGGTCAAGACAGTCAATAAGATACACCAAAACCCGGATGACAACACCGTAACGCTACTCGAAAGCGGTAAGATCAGCTACATCATATCCACATCGGCAAAGGGCCGTAACCCCGCCACTGACGACGTAAAGATACGCCGCAAGGCATGTACCCTGGGTATCCCATGCCTGACCTCTATAGACACCGCAAACGCGCTCGCAGACAGCCTACTTTCCGGCTACAGCGAGATCAATACGGAGCTCATAGACATTAACGATCTGAGAAATGAGCGATTGAAGCTTAGGTTTACAAAGATGCAGGGTTGCGGAAACGACTATATCTATATCAACTGCTTCGATAACGCGGCTACGGGCGGCGCGGAGATAAATTCTCCCGAATCCCTATCGGTGCTGCTGTCCGACAGACACTTCGGTGTCGGCGGTGACGGTATAGTGCTGATATTGCCATCCGGTATAGCCGATGCACGCATGAGAATGTTTAACCTCGACGGCAGTGAAGGCAAGATGTGCGGGAATGCTATCCGCTGTATAGCAAAATATCTTTACGATAATGCAATCGTACGCAAGCAGCAGATGACGATAGAGACCCTCTCGGGTATCAAGGAGCTATACCTGACCACGCAGAACGGTTATGTTTCATCTGTAAAGGTCCATATGGGTAAGGCTGACCTTGATCCGAAGAATGTCCCCGTTTTATTAGAGGGTAATTGCATCGTAAAGCAACCGATCACTATCGACGGTAAGACATATGAGATCACATGCGTGTCGATGGGCAATCCGCATGCGGTTGTATTCTGTGACGATAGCCTCGATTTGGACAGACTGAACCTCGAGCACATAGGTCCGCTGTTTGAAAACAATTCCCTATTCCCCGAGCGTGTGAATACGGAATTTGTAAAGGTCGTATCCAAAAATAATCTCAAGATGCGCGTATGGGAGCGCGGAAGCGGCGAAACGCTCGCATGCGGAACAGGCGCATGCGCGTCGGCGGTCGCGGCGGTGTTAAACGGTTATTGTGATAAGGACGCCGACATCAAGGTCGCGCTACTCGGAGGCGAGCTCGTCATTCGTTACACCGATGAGGCGGTATTTATGACAGGCGAATGCAAAAAGGTCTTTGACGGAGAGGTGGAAATATGAGACAGCTTGTTTTAGTGCTCGACTTCGGCGGGCAATATAAAGAACTAATCGCGCGAACGGTTAGAGGTTTGGATGTGTATTCGGAGATAAAGTCCGGCACAATGTCGGCATCCGAGATTAAAAAACTGGCCCCAATAGGCATTATCCTGACAGGCGGCCCTAACAGCGTGTATGTAGATGGCGCATTGAAATGTGATCCCGATATCTTTAAGCTGGGCATCCCTGTATTGGGTATCTGCTATGGCATGCAGATGATGTGCTACATGCTGGGCGGCAGGGTCGCTCGTTGCAAGATCAGCGAATACGGCAGGATAAAAGCCAGCTTTGACAGCCACTCGGAGTTGTTCCGTGATATAAAGCAAACAGGGTCTGTACTTATGAGCCACACGGATAGCGTAACGGATTTGCCGCCGCGATTTACCGGCACGGCCATAACAGACAATTGCCAATACGCGGCATTTGAAAATAGTGACAAGAAACTGTACGGCGTACAGTTTCACCCTGAGGTTGAGCATACCGATAATGGCAAGCTCATAATCCGCAATTTCCTGTATCAAATCTGCGGTGCCAAAGGCGACTACAAGCTCGATGACTATCTGGATACACAGATCGAACTCATACGGTCAAAGGTCGGCAAGGAAAAGGTTCTGCTGGGTCTATCGGGCGGTGTGGACAGCTCGGTCTGTGCCGCGCTCTTGTCAAAGGCCATACCGGGGCAGCTCACATGTATATTTGTGGACCACGGATTTATGCGACTGGACGAGGGTGACAAGATAGAAAAGGCATTCGCGGGTATGAAGTTGAATTTTATCAGAGTAAATGCACAGGAGAGGTTTTTGTCTAAGATAAAGGGTGTAACGGATCCCGAGCAGAAGCGTAAGATCATAGGTAACGAGTTTGCACGCGTCTTTGAGGATGAGGCCGCAAAGGCCCGCGACACCCTCGGTAACGGCGCGATAAAATACTTGGCTCAGGGAACGATCTATCCGGACGTAATTGAGTCGGGCGGCGAGTTGGGCGCGGTGATAAAGAGCCATCACAACGTAGGCGGTCTGCCTGACAATCTTACGTTTTCCGATGTGATCGAGCCGTTATCGGGGCTGTTTAAGGACGAGGTGCGCATATTGGGCAAAAAGCTCGGCCTACCGAAAGCGCTCGTGGAGCGTCAGCCCTTCCCGGGCCCCGGCCTTGCCATCCGCATCATGGGCGAGGTAACGGAACACAAGCTCGAAATACTCCGACACGCGGATCATATCCTCTGCGACGAGATCAAACGCTGCAAAAACAAGCCGCAACAATACTTCGCCGTATTTACCGACGTGCGCTCTGTCGGCGTAAAGGGCGACAGCCGCACCTACGACTACGTCATCGCTATCAGAGCCGTAACCACGAGCGACTTTATGACCTGTGAGTATGCCACGCTGCATCATAAACTACTGTCACGCATCTCCTCCCGCATCACCAACGAGGTAAAGGAAATTAGTCGAGTGGTATATGACATTACATCCAAACCACCGGCGACAGTCGAATGGGAATAACCTCTAATAAGGAGCCGGTGGTTTTGCCACATGGCGACGGTCGAATGGGAGTAACCTCTAATAAGGAGCCGGTGGTTTTGCCACATGGCGACAGTCGAATGGGAATAATTTTTTACGAAAGGAAAGGTAGCAAGTGACGAGGTACATTTTTGTAACGGGTGGGGTTGTTTCGGGGCTCGGCAAGGGTATCACTGCCGCGAGCCTAGGGCGGCTTTTAAAGCAACGGGGCCTGAAAGTGGCGGCTCAAAAGCTTGACCCATATATGAATGTGGACCCGGGGACAATGAGCCCGTTCCAACACGGCGAGGTATTTGTAACCGACGACGGCGCCGAAACGGATCTTGACCTGGGGCATTATGAACGGTTTATAGATGAGAACCTTACAAAGCTGTCCAATCTTACATCCGGTAAGGTTTACTATAACGTGTTGAACCGTGAGCGCGCGGGCGGCTATTTGGGCGAAACCGTGCAGGTCATACCACATATTACCAATGAGATTAAGGAATTTATCTATAGCGGTGCAAAAACAAGCGGCGCGGATGTATTGATCACAGAGATAGGCGGCACCACCGGTGATATTGAATGCCAACCCTTTTTGGAGGCGATAAGGCAGATATCGCTTGAAGTGGGCTCTCAGAACTGCCTCTTTGTGCATGTCACGCTGATTCCATATCTGAAGGGCTCCGGCGAGCATAAATCGAAGCCCTCCCAGCATTCGGTCAAGGAGCTTCGCGCTATGGGCATCTCACCGAATATCATCATCGCGCGAGCGGACGAGCCATTAAGCTCGGGCATAAAGGAAAAGATTTCGTTGTTTTGCAATGTAAAACAGGACTGTGTTATAGAGAATCTCACGCTGCCCTGTCTGTATGAGGCACCGCTCATGCTGCACGACAACGGGCTCGACGATGTAGTCTGCCGCGAGCTGTCGCTGCATACAAATGACTGTGACCTGACCGAATGGAACGGCTTGGTGCATAAAATTAAGCAACGTAACCGCCGTGCCGTCATTGCGATCGTGGGTAAATATGTAAAGCTGCACGATGCGTATCTGTCGATTATCGAGAGCCTGCACCACGCGGGCTATGCTACAGGGGCCGATGTCGATATCAAATGGATAGACAGCGAGGATGTTACCGAGCAGAGTGTCGGTGATTTATTGCATAACATAGACGGCATTATTATACCGGGTGGCTTTGGGGATCGCGGTATCGAGGGAAAGATCACGGCATGCCGCTTTGCTAGGGAGCACGATATCCCCTATCTGGGTATCTGCCTCGGTATGCAAATCACCGTAATCGAGTATGCGCGTAACGTATGCGGCCTCACGGGAGCACATTCAGGCGAGTTTGACCAAAACTCGCCGCACCCTGTGATCGACATCATGGAGGATCAGGTAGGTATTACCCAAAAGGGCGGAACGATGCGCCTCGGTGCATACCCGTGCGGGGTTGTTCCGGATACGCAGCTTTGGGCTGCATATCACGATACAGTGAGTTTCCACGCGGGTGAGATATCGGAGCGGCACCGTCACAGATACGAGTTCAATAATAACTATCGCGATTTATTGACCTCTCGGGGTCTTGTCATTAGCGGATTATCACCGGACGGTAGCTTAGTGGAGGCTGTGGAATTAAAAGATAAGCGTTTCTTTGTTGGCGTTCAATTCCATCCGGAATTCAAAAGTCGCCCCAACAAATCCCATCCTTTGTTCGTTGGGCTTTTAAGAGCCGCGCTTAATGTTTAATGTTTACGGAGGCAATTTATGAATATAAATAAAAATTACTTAAATTTAACGGACAGTTATCTGTTCTCATTGATTTCAAAAAAGATATCCGAATACAAGTACGCTAACCCCGATAAGGATCTCATACGTTTAGGTATCGGCGATGTGACGCTGCCGTTGGCTCCGGCAGTTATCTCCTCAATGCAAAGTGCTGTTTCCGAGATGGGCAGCAACGATACCTTTCGCGGCTATGGAGAGGAACAGGGATATGCGTTTCTGCGTCAGGCCGTATGCGGTTACTACAGTAAAAAAGATGTAACGCTATCCGATACGGAGGTCTTTATCAGTGACGGTGCAAAGAGTGACCTCGGTAATATCCTCGATATCTTTGACGCCGATAACACCGTACTGATCCCTGATCCGGTATACCCTGTCTATGTAGACACAAATATAATGGCCGGACGCAGGATCATATTTGCAAACGGCAATCCCGAAAACAATTTTTCACCGATGCCCGATAAAGATATAAAAGCCGATATCATATATCTGTGCTCGCCGAACAATCCGACAGGGGCCGTATATACGCGTGAGCAGCTTGCGCTCTGGGTCGATTATGCCATCGAGAATGACGCGGTGATTTTATTTGACAGTGCGTATGAGATATTCGTCACGGACAGCGAATTGCCCACGAGCATCTATCAGATTGATCGAGCCAAGGAATGCGCCATCGAGTTCTGCTCGCTTTCAAAGACTGCGGGATTTACGGGTACACGCTGCGGCTACACTGTTATACCTCACGAGCTAAAGCGTAACTCCACAACATTAAATAAACTGTGGCTTAGACGCCAGACAACAAAGTTTAACGGTGTGCCATATATAATCCAGCGCGGGGCCGAGGCAGTGTTTTCGGATGAAGGATATCAGCAGATCATGAACAACATAGATTACTACAAACAAAACGCGCGTATCATCGCGGATACCCTGTCAGGGCTCGGCATATGGTTTACAGGCGGCCAGCATTCACCGTATATTTGGCTCAAATGCCCGAACAATTTAACCTCATGGGAATATTTTGATCATCTGCTCTCGGAATACAACATCGTAGGCACGCCCGGTGTAGGCTTTGGCACTAACGGAGAGGGCTTCTTTCGCCTCACGGCGTTTGGCAGCAGGGAAAATGTCGAGCGCGCAATGAAAAGGCTCACAAAATAACCAACGTTTAACCCCCGTCGATTGTATTATCAGTGAAGGGAGTTGATAACATGGCAACCTCTTTGTTACGTACGGACAAAGAGATTGCGGCTATTTACAAGCGTCACAAGGACACGATATACCGCATCTGTTTTGCATATATGAAAAATGTCATGGACACCGAGGATATCATACAAAACACCTTCTACAACCTAATAAAAGCCGGGGTTGTTTTCGATGGTGCGGAGCATGAAAAGGCATGGCTTATCCGAACAGCGACAAATCTATGCAAAAACGCATTGCGGTATTGGTGGCGAAGACGCGAAAGCCTGGAGGATTACGAGCACCTGCACGGGCACAGCCCATTTGAGATAGACGATACGTTCAATGTCGTTATGAATCTGCCCGACAAGTATAAGACCGTAATCTATCTATACTACTATGAGGGCTATGACAGCGTAGAGATTTCAAAGATCCTCCAAAAGCCGCAGTCAACAATACGTTATTATCTCTCTGAGGCGCGTAAGGTCCTCCGCAAAAAGCTTGGAGGTGATTTGAATGCTGAATGAACGTATCATCAGCTCGTGGAGTAAGATAACGCCCGACGATACCACGCACGATCGAATCCTTAGTCATATCCTGGATCGGGTGCATTCCGGTGAAACAAAAAAGAGGCGTATCTGGAAGATACTCGCCCCTGTCACGGCATGCTTGATTATCGCACTTACTATAACCGTCCCGATATATTCAAAAGGACGTCACTGATAATTCATTAATATCGAAGGGAGAAATAAAATGAATGATATGTTAAAACTCATTGCGGCCTTAGTATTGGGCTACCTCATAGGCAGCCTAAACACTTCGGTGATAGTAGGAAAAATATGGGGCGTGGACATAAGAAACCACGGCAGCAAAGGAGCAGGGTTAACCAATGCCCTGAGGGTGCTAGGAAAGCCCGCGGCTGCGTTTGTGCTTGCGGGGGATATATTAAAGGGGATCGTGGCTTGTTTGGTCGGGTTGTTCATCGGTGTTTATTTTAGTGCCGGTGAGGCCCAGGACTGTGTGAGCCTCTTGGTTGCGGGAGCAGGCGCGGTCATCGGGCATAACTGGCCCGTATATTTCGGGTTCAAGGGCGGCAAGGGTGCGCTTACGGCGATATCTGTGTTGTTCATGGCCAACTGGATAATGGCCCTTATGTGCCTTGTGGTCTTTGTGGCTATAGTAGCCATAACCCGTTACGTTTCTTTAGGCTCCATATGTGCGACGTTGCTTGGCGCGGTTGTTTCATTTATCCCCGTTTTCGGGAACACCTTTTATTTTTATATATTTACCTGCCTGATGGCGTTGACGGTTATCTTTAAGCACAGAGCAAATATACAGAGGCTGCTTTCAGGCACCGAGAATAAGCTTGTGCTTTAGGATAGTAATCGGTAGCATTTTATCGGGCGAGCCCAGTTGCATTTATCCATGGAAAAAACATGGTTAATACCACTGGGCTTATTTTTTTGCATAAATATAGATCCCATTGGGGGGGACATCCATGTTATCTAGTTTTGTTGCTTATCTACATAAAACAACATGGATTGCAAAAATATGAGAAAATATCAAGTAATATTGACCCGCAGTATGACTAATGATAAACTTTATCTTATGAATTTGTATCATATTGATTCATAGATGTTGTAGTGGAACTTTGGGAAAGGGCTATATGTTGGGTTTACCACTATCAGCCTATGGAACATGCACATGAATAACCGAATATAATGGATCGTTAAAGGCGAGTCGTATGGAAAACGTCATAGTTAATGAACCTAAAATAGTATCGTTCAGAGGTTATCGCCCGGAAAAGTTACTGATTTTAGAGATGAGTCTGTTTTTAGTATAGCCACGTTGAAACTAGACATACATGACGCTGTTGTGGAGGCCGTTTCTCGTGGCTTTTTTACGTCTATTATAGATAGGATTGTATTTGGTAACACAATTTTTCGAATAAGACAATATCACGTAGAAAAGAGGTAGAAAAGTGGCAAACGGAAATACAACACACATCGGCTTTGAAGGGCAGATATGGGCGGCGGCAGATATATTGCGCGGAAATATGGACGCGGCGGAGTATAAGCATGTTGTACTGGGTCTCATTTTTCTTAAATACATATCAGATAAGTTTGAAGCACGTTATCAGGAACTGCAAGCCGACAATGATGATGTAGAGGATAAAGACGCATACACAGAAGCTAATGTGTTTTATGTACCGCCTACCGCTCGGTGGAACGTCATAGCACAGGCTGCACATTCTGCAGAGATTGGCAGTGTCATAGACGATGCTATGCGGTCGATTGAAAAAGAAAATAAACGCTTGAAAGATATATTACCAAAAAATTACTCACGAGCAGAGTTGGATAAGCGACGCCTTGGCAATGTAGTTGACTTGTTTACTAACATACAAATGATTGAACATGGTAGCGACAAGGATATACTCGGTCGTACTTACGAATACTGTCTATCCAAGTTTGCCGAGCAAGAAGGCAAGCGTGCAGGCGAATTCTACACACCAGCTTGTGTTGTACGAACGCTTGTTGAGGTTTTACGCCCGTTCAAAGGTCGTGTATACGATCCTTGCTGTGGTTCGGGAGGAATGTTTGTTCAATCAGCAGATTTTGTGGGGCATCATGCTGGTAACATCAACAATCTATCCATTTTCGGCCAAGATGCCAACCCAACTACGCGTAAAATGGCTCTCATGAATCTTGCCATCCGCGGCATCGAAGCAGATTTGGGAACCTACAACGCCGATACCTTTCACAACGACCTTCACCCAACACTAAAAGCTGATTTTATTATGGCAAATCCACCTTTTAATCTATCTGACTGGAACGATGGGTCTCTGGACGATGATCCACGTTGGAAGTATGGCTTACCGCCTTCTGGCAACGCTAACTTTGCGTGGCTACAACACATGATTTTTCACCTTGCACCAAACGGTAAAATCGGCATGGTGCTTGCAAACGGCTCCCTGTCATCACAGAGCGGTGGCGAAGGTGAAATTCGGCGTAAAATAGTGGAGGATGACTTGGTGGAAGGTATTGTTGCTATGCCCACACAGTTGTTTTACACCACGCAAATTCCAGTGTCACTGTGGTTTATCAGCCGCAACAAAAAACAAAATGGAAAAACTTTATTTATTGATGCACGCAAAATGGGTATTATGGTTACGCGAAAAAACCGTGAAATGACAGCCGAAGATATAGCTAAAATCGCTGCAACATTTGAAGCGTTCGAAGACGGAACCCTTAAAGATGATAAAGGCTTTTGTGCTACTGTGACTACTGATGATATTGCGAAGCAAGACTTTATACTAACACCGGGACGTTATGTTGGAATTAAAGATGTTGTGGATGACAGCGAGCCGTTTGAGGAAAAGATGGCACGGCTGACAAGGGAACTGTCTGGGCTGTTCAAGCGGTCACATGAGCTGGAAGATAAGATAAAAGAAAGATTAGGGGCGATAGGGTATGACATCTAATTTTTACTTCACAAAAGAAGATATTGTTAAATTAAAAAGGTACACATATGCCTTGAAATATAATATAGACTTCAACTTCCAGAACCAACAGAAAGAAGCATTTATAGAAGTGGGAACATATTATCCAGTCATTAGAAATAAAACCAACAACGATGTTTTGTATGAATATACAAGAAGAAATATATTACCTACATTTAAGCCAATTTCGCAATTTGATAAGACTGACATCGAAATATGGACTGCTTGTTATATCTGCAATTTCAATGAAGAGATTAGTGCATATGAGCGCAAGCACGGAGTAGTCGATCTTAAGCTGTCTCAAGAATTTGATGATTATATCAATAACCGGAACAATAGTGTTACATCGGGTGTTATTGGTTTGTGCCTTGAGTTCTTTATTGGGAATTAATGATGGGGTGATTGAGTATGGCAATTGAACTCTCTGATATATGCGCATTCGCTGACGGACGAGTTTCCGTAGCCGATTTAGATTTGGATACATACATCTCTACTGAGAATATGCTCCCAAACAAGGAGGGTATTATCCGTTCAGCTGGTCTGCCTAACGTAGCACAGACACAGGCATACCAACCAGACGACGTGTTGATTTCCAACATCCGCCCCTACTTCAAGAAAGTTTGGTTTGCTGACCGTGATGGAGGATGCTCGAATGATGTATTAGTAATGCGAGCTAAGCAAGGGTGCAATCCACGTTACTTATATTATCTACTGTCGGATGATGTTTTCTTTGACTATGCCACTGCTACGGCTAAAGGAACTAAGATGCCGCGGGGTGATAAGAGCGCAATTATGCGCTATGAAGTTCCTGACTTATCTATTGAAAGACAGATAAAAATTGCCGCCACTCTCTCCTGTATCGATGACAAAATAGAGCTAAACAACCGCATCAACCGCAACCTTGAAGCACAGGCACAGGCGATATTTAAGTCGTGGTTTGTGGACTTTGATCCGTTTAAAGACGGAGAGTTTGTGGATAGCGAACTTGGTAAAATGCCTAAAGGGTGGCGAGTTGGGACACTGGGGGAGTATTGTAAAGTAAAATCCGGATACGCTTTCAAGAGTAATTGGTGGCAAGATAAAGGTGTGAAAGTAGTAAAAATCAAAAACATTGGTAATACACTTAATTTGTCTGATTGTTCGTGCGTTGATAAAGAAAAAAAAGAGTTAGCAAAAGATTTTATTGCGATCGGTGGTGATTTGCTTATTGCAATGACAGGAGCAACAGTAGGTAAGTTTTGTATTGTTCCTCAAATAGATGAAACTATTTTGGTAAATCAACGAGTTGGTAAATTCTTTCTTGGAAATAATCCTATTGAGAAATTGCCGTTTGTTTATTTTCTTCTTAATAAAAGTGAAGTCATAGATGAAATTTTAAACCGTAGACAAGGAAGTGCACAATCAAATATTAGTCCAACAGACATTGAAACTGTAAAAATTATTTTTCCACAAATTCATGTAATAGAACAATTTAACAATTTGACGAAGTATTTTTTCGTAAACATAACAAAAAATCAACAACAAAACCAAAGCCTTACAGCCATCCGTGACGCCATACTACCCAAACTAATAAATGGCGATATAGAAATTGTTAAGGGAGAGATTGATGGTGCATGATTTTCTTATTGAAAATTGGATTAAAATATTGTTCATATCATTTATTGTGCTTTCGATTGTCGTAACCTTTTGTAAAAAAACAATCAAAGAAAGCATCTCAGCCGAATATTATGGTTATATATTTCTTCTTACAGCAACCACTATTTTTGTCATTATCAACTGGAATGATTGCGTAAATATGCAGTTTTTTAGCAGCTTTAATGGATACAATATCATTTTCCTACTTTGGATTACTTTATTACTCTTTTTAGTTGTTAAAATTGATTTTAACGGTATAACATCATTCAATCAGAAGAAAAAAGCTGACAATGAATTTGAAGTAGCATTGAGAGAGAATGAAATAATAAAGAAAACAATCGAGGCAACACTGAAAGAAAATGAGCCAATGAAGAAAACTATGGCTGAATAAAGCGGGCAGGAGATGCAGGATAATGAAAGATAAGCAAGCCGTTGTGCAAGCTCTACTATCAATTGCTCAAGATACGCAATTGTATGTATCGTTGTATCCCAACATTGATGATTTAATGTACACACTTAAATCTAGCGAAATTAAATCGCGTGTTAACTCAGCGTTATTTGGATATAATAACCCATTTATTAACTCTACATTTACAAGTAAAGTACAGCTAATAGAGTTATCGAATGATAAAAACAACGCACTCAAGCTTTTAGAAATTTGTAGTGAAATCCTAAGAATGGGACAATCGTTAAATTCAACTTGGGGGTATTATTAATGCCCTTCACTGAATCCAACTACGAAAACGCAATCATTGAGGTATTCCGAGACACCTTGGAGTATGGTTATGCATACGGGCCAGATATGTCACGTGACTATAGTAACCCGCTTCACATGGTCGAGCTTTTATCAGCCCTACGTAGAGTAAATCCGAAATTACCCGATGCCGTTTTAAATGAGGCGGTCTATAAACTGAGAAATTTTGAGGGCGGCACGGTTTTACAAAAGAATGTTCAGTTCATGGATTACCTTCAAAACGGTGTATCGGTAAATTATTTCGACGCAGAAAAGCAGAGATCTGCTCTTGTGTATCTTGCGGATTATATAAATATTGACAGAAATACATTTACTATCGCTAACCAATGGACGATTACTGAGAACAGCGAAAAACGTCCTGACATTCTTATTTTCATAAACGGTCTGCCAGTGGTTGTTTTCGAGTTAAAATCCCCCTCTCGCGATGAAACCGATGCTTCAGATGCGTTCTTGCAACTGCGGAACTATATGCATGAGATACCGTCGCTGTTCATTTATAACGCTTTCCTTGTGATGAGCGACTTAGCCGTCTCCAAAGCCGGAACCATCACTGCCGGTGAAGATCGATTTATGGAGTGGAAAACCAAGGACGGTAGTTACGAAAACACACAGTACGCCCAATTTGACACTTTTATAGAGGGTATCTTCGACAAGTCGCGATTACTCGACATTATCAAAAACTTTATCTGTTTTTCAGGCAATGAGAAAATACTCAGTGCGTATCACCAGTATTTTGCAGTGCGGAAAGCCGTCGCTTCCACCGCCAACGCAACCGCAACGGACGGCAAGGGAGGCGTATTCTGGCATACACAAGGCAGCGGCAAGTCGCTGTCAATGGTGTTTTATGTGCATCTGCTCCAAGAAACTCTTAATTCCCCAACCGTCGTAGTATTAACTGATCGCAACGACCTCGACGATCAGCTATTTGGGCAGTTCGCTAAGTGTTCAGACTTCCTGCGCCAAGTACCGCAACAAGCTGAAAGTCGCTCTCATCTGAAAGAATTACTCGCCGGTAGACAAGCTAACGGCATCATATTTACCACGGCACAGAAATTCGAGGAGAGTTCCGAAATCCTCTCCGATCGCCGCAATGTCATCGTCATGGCAGACGAGGCGCATCGTAGCCAGTTTATTGACGAGCGGGTGGATAGCAAGACTGGACGCATCAAGAAATCCTTTGGGCTGATTATCCGTGAGAGCCTACCATCGGCAACTTATATAGGTTTCACAGGAACACCTATATCTATCAAGGATCGCTCCACCATCGAGGTGTTTGGAAACTACATCGATATCTACGATATGACCCAAGCCGTGGAAGATGGTGCTACACGTCCGGTATACTACGAGAGCCGCGTCATACATTTGAAGTTGGACGAGGATATCTTGCGGCTTATTGATGCTGAATATGACATCATGGCACAGAACGCAGAGAATTACATAATAGAAAAGAGCAAGAAGGAACTGGGAAAAATGGAGTCCATTCTCGGCGCAGAGCAAACGATTACGGCTTTATGCGAAGACATCATCAAGCACTACGAGGAGAACCGTCAGCACCAACTCACAGGCAAAGCAATGATTGTCGGTTATTCACGTGCCATTGCTATCGCAATCTATCGAAAGCTACTTGAACTACGTCCGGCGTGGAAAGACATGGTAGGCGTGGTGATGACCGAGAGCAACAAAGACCCCGAAAAGTGGCGAGGGATTACCGGCAATAAGCGTCACCGTGACGAAATGGCAAAACGGTTTAAGGATAATGATGACCTATTAAAGATCGCCATAGTTGTAGATATGTGGTTGACGGGCTTTGATGTACCATCCCTGTCCACCATGTATGTTTACAAACCTATGGCTGGTCATAACCTCATGCAGGCAATCGCCCGAGTTAATCGGGTTTACAAGGATAAAGAAGGCGGTTTAGTCGTTGACTATGTAGGTATCGCTTCTGCTCTAAAACAGGCAATGACCGACTATACCAACCGTGACAAAAGCAATTATGGTGATACCGACATTGCCAAAACTGCTCTTCCGAAGTTCATTGAAAAACTGGAAGTCTGCCAAGACCTATTTCACGGCTTTGATTATTCAGGTTTTATGTGCGACACTGCCACCGACTTTTCCCGTGCCAAGGCTATTAGCGGTGGTGTAAACTTCTTATCAAGTATTGATAAAGAAATGCAAAAGGAATTATTTATCAAAGAAGCAATGCTCCTACGTCAGGCTTTGTCACTTTGCCGCTCTCTCCTCACCGCTAAGCAACGGTATGAAGCTGCCTATTTTGAGGCAGTACGAACGCTCATTACACGTATCACTGGCGAGGGGAAGTCGTTATCCCTTAAAGAAATAAATGCTCACATCAACGAGTTGTTGAAAGCGAGCATTAAGAGTGAAGGTATTATCAATCTATTTGCAGATATAGACACAGGGTTTTCGCTTTTTGATCCAAAGTTTTTGGATGAAATCGCTAAGATGAAAGAAAAGAATTTGGCCATAGAGATTTTGAAAAAATTACTTTCTGAGCAAGTCACTCTCTACCGTAGAACAAACATTGTTAAATCTGAGAAGTTCTCAGAAATGCTATCAAGGGCAATGAAAGCGTACTTGAATGGTATGCTTTCTAACGAAGAAGTTATTGCTGAACTTATGAAGATGGCTAAGGACATGGCTACAGCTTCTCACGAGGCTGAGGCAAGGGGACTCTCCGAAGAAGAGCTGGCGTTCTACGATGCACTTACTCGCCCCGAAGCCGTTAAGGACTTTTACCAAAGCGATGAACTCGTTTCGATGACTCGCGAACTCGCTGATATGCTGCGTAGGAACCGCACCATAGACTGGCAAAAAAAAGAGTCTGCTCGTGCCGGAATGCGTCGCATGGTAAAAAAGCTACTAAAAAAGTATAAATACCCACCCGAGGGCTTAGAAGATGCAATCTCCACTGTGATTGGACAGTGCGAGATGTGGACTGATAATTGAGAGGGGCATACAATGAACGCTTTTAAAAGCAATATATATAAATACTTAGGCGGGACATGCCAATACATTATTCCACTATACCAACGACCGTATAGTTGGGAGCACGAGCAATGCAGCCGATTATGGAATGATATCGTGAACCTGCAAAAAACAAAGCGGGAAGGTCATTTCGTAGGATCGATTGTAAGAATAGATGAAGAAGGACCCGCCGGAACAACGCTTGCAATGATTATCGACGGCCAACAACGGTTGACCACCTTAACCCTCTTGCTTGTCGCTTTGCGGGATTATGCGGCTTCACATTCCGACTGTAGTGTCAATCCGGATAAAATCACCAATACATTGCTTCTCAATCAATATGAGACGGGTAATGCCAAATATAAGCTACTCCTTACGCAATCCGATAGGGATGCACTAATAAAAAAAATTGACTGTGCGCCTATCGCGGATACATTGAGATCTCGTGTGCTTGACAATTATAGTTTTTTTGCCAGCCAAATAGCTAAAAACGAGATCACGCCGCCACATTTATATGATGCCATAGGAAAACTGCAAATTGTAGATATTGTACTTGATCGACAATATGACGATCCTCAAGCAATTTTTGAGAGTTTGAACTCTACCGGCATGGATTTAAAAGACTCAGACCTTATTCGTAATCATCTTCTCATGGGAATTAATACAACCACGCAGTTCGATGTGTATAACAACATTTGGCGGCCTACAGAGTTGCTGTTTTATTACGATCGCCAAAGTGAACTTCTGGATAATTTCTTCCGAGATTATCTCACAATGAAAATAGGCAGAATACCGAGGAAAAACGAAGTATACAAAGAATTTAGAAACTACCATGCAAATTGCGGTATGTCTATACTTGAGCTTTGCCAAGACATCTATGACTTTGCTAAACATTACTCAAATATGCATTTCGCAAAGAGTCACGATGCAGTATTGAAGTCACTCTACGAGGATATGAAGGCAATAAGAATGGAAGTGGCGTATCCGTTTCTGCTGAAGGTACATGATGACTTCGACAAGGGATTGATTACGCTTGACGAATTACGCACAATCGTCCGGCTTTGTGTGAGCTATGTTTTACGTCGTGCTGTTTGCGATATCCCCACAAACTCTTTAAACAAGACATTTGCTACCATGAAGAATGACATTCGCACAGATGATTACTTGAATTCGGTGAAGGCATTCTTTATCCTGCTTGATTCCTACAAGGAATTTCCGAATGACCAACGTTTTATTACTGCATTTCAGTCCCGTGACATTTACAACATGAACCGTTGCCGATACATATTGGGTAAGCTTGAAAACTGGGATAATAAATCCGTGGTGTCGTTAGAAAATCTGACAATAGAACACATTATTCCGCAGAATAGCCACTTGTCCGAGGATTGGAAAAATCTGTTGGGTGAAAACTTCAGCGAGATACAGAAAAAGTATTTGCACACCATTGGTAACTTGACTCTGACAGCATATAATACTGAAATGAGTGACTCTGCGTTCAGTGAAAAACTTGATATGCCAGGTGGATTTAAGGAAAGTGCGTTAAAGCTAAACAAGTATGTGGTAACGCAAACCTCATGGGGAGAGGTGCAGGTTAATGAGCGTGCTTTACAACTTGGTGAGATAGCGAAAAAGGCGTGGCCATATCCCACACTTTTAGAGAGCGAACTTGCTTCGTACAGAAAAAAAGAAAGTGGAAATCAAAATTATTCGTTGGACAGCTACGAAAATATTAATGCTTACAATAAGATGCTATTGGAAAAGCTGAATACTCGCATACAGAACCTCGGCACGTTTGTCAAACGAGAATTTAAGAAACCGTACATTGCCTATATGCTTGAAACCAATTTCGTTGACGTTATTGTTCAGAAGAACCGCTTACGGCTATCTGTGAACATGAAATTTTCTGATGTTATCGACCCTAAAGGGATATGTAAAGATATAACAGGGCTTGGAAAATGGGGCAATGGTGATGTAGAGATATTTTTAGATAGCTTGGATGGACTTGATGATGTTATGTATATCATCGAACAAGCATACCGCTTACAGGAGTTTGAATAATCTTCTTCCCCCGTATACAATCAAAACCCTACTATATCGGAGGCAAACAATGGATTATAAAAATAAAGTTGCCGTCATAACCGGCGGCTCAAACGGCATAGGTAAATGTATAGTTGAGGCATTTCGGCTTTCAGGTGCTTTTGTTGCTGTTATCGACAAGAGCGATAACGCTCCCGATTGCGATTTATTTTATTACGGCGATATAGCCGAAGAAGCAATTCTCAAGGATTTTTCATACAAAGTCATTGAAAAATATGGAAATATCGACTACCTCATCAACAATGCTTGCCTAAGTCGAGGTGGTATATTCGACTGTGATTACGAGGATTTTCTATATGTACAAAAGGTTGGAGTCGTTGCACCGTTTATGTTGACAAAGCTATTCTTGACGCATTTCAACACAGGCGCGGCAATAGTAAATATATCCTCCACACGAGCATTTCAATCACAGTCAAATTCGGAAAGCTATACTGCAGCAAAGGGCGGGATCACTGCACTAACCCATGCATTGGCAGTAAGTCTCGGGGGCAAGGTACGAGTGAATGCCATATCCCCGGGTTGGATCGACACTACCGACAGTATGTTTGAAGGAGCGGATAATTCTCAACATCCGGCCGGACGTGTGGGTAAACCCGCGGATATTGCACGAATGGTGATGTTTTTGTGTAGCGAGCAATCCGGCTTTATCACAGGAGAGAACATAACCATTGATGGCGGCATGAGCAAACTCATGGTCTATCATGGCGATCACGGTTGGGAGTATACGCAATGACCTATGATAATATCCGACAAGCAACATTTCTTTCTCGTCCCAACCGATTTATTGCTCACATTGAGATTGATGGCACAACTGCAATAGCCCATGTAAAAAATACAGGGCGGTGCAAGGAACTACTTGAACCGAACGCCACGGTATTCGTTCAGGAATTTGACACAACCCACCGCAAAACCAAGTATGATCTTATCTCGGTTTATAAAGGCGATCGGCTTATAAACATGGATAGTCAAGTACCCAATAAGGTTTTCGCAGAATGGGTACAACAAAGTAGATTTTTCAAAGAGATGACTCTACTAAAATCGGAAACCACATATCAAAACTCGCGATTTGACTTTTATATAGAGGCAAACAACAAGAAGATATTTGTTGAAGTCAAAGGCGTTACATTAGAGGAAAACGGCGTTGCCATGTTTCCGGATGCTCCTACAGAGCGCGGGATTAAGCATATAAACGAACTGTGTAATGCTGTTCAAAGCGGATATGAAGCATATGTTGTGTTTATTATTCAGATGAGCGGCGTTAAGTATTTAACGCCAAACAATAGGACCCACAAGGCTTTTGGCGATGCATTGCTACACGCAAAAAAGCAATCCGTAAGCATTTTAGCTTTGGATTGCGCAGTGACTAAGGATAGTATAAAAGCCAAAGACTTTGTGGAGGTAATTTTATAGTGAACGGATAAAGCAGAGATAGAGGGATCCTATCACAATCATCGGTCGAAAGGGAGGATATTAAAATGACAGATTTGTACGAATTCATTTTCAAGCGTAAGTCTACTCGTAAATACGATATGACACCGCTTGATGCAGCAACACTCAATAAAATCAGGTCGTTTGCTAACGATGTTAGGCGGTTATATCCTAAGATCAAAACCGCCTTTGAAATAACCGGCGATGTGAAAAATATCCTGCCTGTAAGGGCACCGCATTATTTTATCATTTCAAGCGAAAAGAACGATGGTTACCTTGAAAACGTGGGCTTTATGTTCCAGCAAGTGGATCTGTTTTTATCTAGCATGGGGCTTGGCTCATGTTGGCTTGGAATGGCGCGACCAACATCCGAAACAAAATCCGAGCCTAAAACAGAACTGCTCTTTGTGATAATCCTCGCGTTTGGGAAAACGGTTGATAGTCCACACCGTGAGCCGTCCGCATTTACCCGCAAGCCGCTGACAGAGGTTTCAAGTGGTGCGGATAACCGTCTTGAAGCCGCACGCCTTGCACCCTCTGCCACAAACAGTCAAAACTGGTTCTTTGCATGCGACAACGGAAAGATTGATGTTTTTCAAAAGAAACTTAATCCGGCTATGGCTCTTATGTATGACAAGATGAATAAGGTGGATATGGGTATTGCACTTTGTCATTTATGTGTTGCAACCGAGCATAATGGACTTAAATTTGTATTTTCAAAGGAAGCCGGTAAGGATCGAAAGGGATATATTTACACAGGGACAGTAAAGTAAAATGAGTTCCCTATACATCCTGTGGCTTTTTGCATTTACTCAACGCCGCCGTGAACCGCTTTGAAAACAAAATCACCGTGAACGACACGGCAATAAGATCCGCGACCGGCTCGGCCATATAAACCGCGTCGGTTTTATTTTGCAAAAACATCGGTAGGATAAATATCAGCGGGATCAGCAAAACCACCTTACGTACGATCGCCACTACTACGGATTCCTTTGCGCTGCCGATGGCCACGAAGGTCATCTGACATGCTATCTGCGCACCGAATATCAAAGACACGGCCATGTATATACGCAGAGCGGACTTTGAATACTCTATGAGTGCGGCATCCGGTGTAAAGATACCCGCGAACATTTGCGGTGCGACCATCACCAAAAGCCAGAGTGCCGTCGAGTACACGAGGCACGAGATTAGCAAGGTCTTAAACACCTTCTTCACCCGATCTGTGTTGCCCGCACCGAAATTATATCCGGTAATCGGCTGCGCACCCTGCGAGAGTCCCTGTAGCGGCAGCATCGAAAACTGCATCACACTCGAGCAGATCGTCATAGCACCCACCGCAATATCACCGCCGTATTTCAATAGCGACGAGTTGAAGCTCATCACGGTCGCGCTCTCGGTAGAGTGCATGATAAACGGTGCCAGACCGAGGGCCATGCTCGGTAGAATAATATCCTTACTAAGGCGCATGTTAGCAGGCTTTATCCGCAGCTGCGTCTTTTTTCCTATCAAGAAATACACGATCCATATAGCGGACAACGCCTGTGAAAGGATCGTCGCGAGTGCCGCACCCTTTACACCCATACCAAATCCGAAAATAAATATAGGATCCAAAATAATGTTGCTGACCGCCCCCAGAAGCACAGACAGCATACTCACACGCGTATAACCCTGCGCGGTGATAAACATATTTAACCCGAGCGCGGTCTGTACAAACACGGTACCTATAGCGTATATGCTCAGATATCCAACTGCGTAATCGATCGTGTTATCACTCGCGCCGAATATCAGCAACAGTTTTCTTCCAAAGATCAGTAATATCGTAGTCAATATCGCGGAGATCATCAGCAGCGCGGTAAACGCGTTACCCAATATCCTTTCTGCGGTCGCCTTATCGTTTTTGCCCATGAAGATGGATGCACGTGGTGCGCCCCCTGACCCGAATAGCGATGCGCACGCCGAGACGAGTAATGTCACCGGTAGGCACACGCCCACACCTGTCAGAGCCAAAGCACCCACATCCGGTATGCGCCCTATGTATATGCGATCCACTAAGTTGTAGAGCATATTTATAAGCTGTGCCGTCAATGTCGGCACAGCTAACTTAAATAGTAATTTCCCTATCGGTTCTGTTGCCAAAAAATTATTGTCTTTTTCCATCTATTATGCCTTTCGCGTTTATGTCTCGATTATACCCCACTATATGCGCTAAATCCTCCGTCCACAGGCAGTACGACACCTGTAATAAATGACGCCGCGTTGTTATTGAGTAAAAACAGCAATGCTCCGTCCAATTCCGACGCCTCACCAAAGCGCCCCATCGGCGTAGCCGCCAGTATCTTTCCGGTACGTGCGGTCGGGCTGCCGTCCTCGTTAAACAGCAGCTTGTGGTTCTGTGCCGTCGCAAAGAAACCCGGAGCGATCGCGTTAACGCGGATGCCTACCTTACTGAAATGCACCGCGAGCCATTGCGTAAAGTTGCTCACAGCCGCCTTTGCGCCTGAATACGCGGGTATCTTCGTGAGCGGGCAGAATGCATTCATAGAGCTGATGTTGATGATATTGCCGCAGTTATTACCGTTTCCATTCCGCTCAACCATCTGCGCCGCAAACGCCTGCGTAGGGATCAGCGTACCCAAAAAGTTCAGGTTAAACACAAAGCTCACGCCGTCTGCGTCGAGATCAAAGAAACTCTTTGTATCTGCGTCGATGTCCCCGGGCTCGAAGTATTCCTTGTCCGTCGTGGCTTTCGGATTGTTGCCGCCAGCACCGTTTATCAGGATGTCGCATAGCCCCAGATCATTCTTGACCGCCTCTGCGACGGCTCTGCAGCTCCCTTTATCAAGTACATTACATTTGTATGCGCGGGCGGTGCCTCCCTCTACAGTAATCTCATCGGCAAAGCGTTGTGCGGCCTCCTCATTCAGATCCAAAAGCGCGACGCTTGCACCGGCACGTGCGAGGATCTTTGCGAACGACGAGCACAGCACGCCTCCCGCTCCGGTCACGACTGCGACCTTGCCGGTCAGGTCCGTATTTAATACATTTGTGTTTGTCATTGCGTCCTCCTGCTCTTTTCACATGCCTCGAACAGCCCGTTCAGATATGTCGCGCCGAGTGCCCTGTCATAGAGACCGTAACCGGGTTTACCTGTTTCGCCCCAGATCATACGCCCGTGATCCGGCCTCACATATCCGTCAAAGCCCGCCTCCACTAGCGCGTCCACAATCTTAAACATATCTAGACTGCCGCACGAGGACAAATGTGCGCTCTCTTCAAAGCTGTCGTCATCCATGTTCAATACATTTCTGATGTGTGCGAAGCCGATACGCTTCATGCCCGCGTATTTCTTGATCATCGCAACCACGTCGTTGCTTTTTGCGCAGCCATAGCTGCCCGTGCAAAAGGTCAGTGAATTGGCCGGGCTGTCCACGAGCTTTAAGAAACGGTCGATATTGGCCTCGCATGTGATGATGCGCGGCAGACCAAATATCGGATACGGCGGATCGTCCGGATGTATGGCCATCACCACGCCGCATTCCTCGGCTACCGGTATGATCTGCTTCAGAAAATACTCCAGATTTGCCCATAGGCCGTCCTCGCCGACCTCTGCATATTCGGCAAAGAGGCGCTTCATTTCGTCCTTTTCATAGCTGCTGTCCCAACCCGGCAGTGACAGACCGTCATTGAGCGGATCGAGCCCCTTCATCTGATCCCAGTACATGACCAGGCTCGTGGAGCCGTCCGCCGCCAATTTGTCCAGCTGCGTGCGCGTCCAGTCAAATACGGGCATGAAGTTGTAGCATATGCATTTCACGCCGTACCTGGCCACTCGACGAATGTTTTCCTTGTACGTGTCTATATATGCGTCGCGTGTTTGTTTGCCGAGCTTGATGTCCTCGTGTACCGGTATGGACTCCACCACGTCGAACACGAGTGCATGCTCCTCACATTGGCGCTTCAAATCCGCGATGCTCTCCTCGGGCCAAACACGGCCCGGCTTCACATCATATACAGCGCTCACGATGCTGCGCATACCGGGTATCTGCCTAATGTATTGTAGGCTCACGGGATCGCTGTCACCGTACCACCTAAATGAAAGCTTCATATGTTTACCGTCCCTTTCAGGCTACTCTAAGCCAAAGTAATCCCTTGCGTTGTTGTAGCAGATATCTTGTATCAGTTTACCCGCGCGTTCGATGTCTGACGGTAGCTCGCCGTTTTCGATCCAGCCGCCCACGAGCTCGCAGAGTATACGGCGAAAGTATTCATGCCGCGCGTAACTCAGAAAACTACGGCTGTCCGTGAGCATACCGATGAAGTTGCCCAAGATGCTCAAATTGGCCAGGCTAGTCATTTGCTCGCGCATGCCCGTCATCGTATCGTTGAACCACCATGCGCTGCCGTGCTGTATCTTGCCCCTAACCCCCGTACCCTGGAACGCGCCGATGATAGCATCGATAGCCGCGTTATCAGCCGGGTTCAGGCTATAGATGACCGTGCGCGGTAGTGCATCCATTATGTACAGCCTATCCAATATGCATGCCAGGTCGCTCGTGCAGTTCACGGTGTTTATCGCGTCGAAGCCCGTGTCCGGTCCCAACTTGTTAAACATAATGCTGTTTGGGTTACGCAGACAGTTGTAGTGCAGCTGCATGACCCAGCCAAGCCTTGAATATTCCCCGGCTGCGAATAACATCAGCGCAGTCTTAAACGCCTCTATCTCCTCTACGGCCAGCTCCGCACCACCAAGTGCCTTTTGATATATAGCCTCTACGGCCTCGGGCTCTGCGAGCTTGCAGCAGACATAGTCCATGCCATGATCGGAGGCCTTACAGCCGAGCGACGCGAAATGCTCCATGCGGATTTTAAGCGCCTCCTTGAGCGCCTCGGCGCTGTCGAGTGTAATGCCTGTTACGTCGGCGAGCTTTTGTATGCTCTCGCGCCAGATGGGCTTTTCGATGTTGATGACCTTGTCCGGGCGAAACGATGGCGCTACGGTCAGACCGTCTATGCCCTCGGCCTTGATCTTCTCGTGCCATTCCAGGCTGTCCGTCGGATCGTCTGTGGTGCCGATGAAGCGTACGTTGCTCTGTTTGATCAACCCCCGAACCGATAGCTTACCCTCGCGCAGCTTTGTCGAGCAGTGCTCATACACCGCTTCTGCTGTGTCTGCATTTAATGCACCTGTGTAGCCGAAATAGTTCTTGAGTTCCAGATGACACCAGTGATACATCGGGTTGCCGATCGAACGTTCCAGAGCGCAAGCAAACTTTATAAACTTCTCCTTATCCGGTGCGTTACCGGTTATATAGTGTTCGTCCACGCCGTTTGAACGCATGATACGCCACTTGTAATGGTCACCCTCGAGCCACATCTGCGTGATGTTTTCAAAGCTCCTGTCCTCGAATATCTCGCGCGGGTTTATATGGCAGTGGTAGTCAATAATGGGCATGGATGCGGCATAGTCGTGATAGAGTCTATACGCCGTATCCGTCTTTAGCAGAAAATCCTTACCAATAAACGCTCTCATACAAACCAGCCTCGCATCATCGGCTGAACGCCGAGTAGGCCCTTGATTATCCTTACGCCACTCATAATTGTACCTCCTATTATCGTATCGGTAATTGCCCTATGCACAACGAACGTCGTATAACATACATATCCATTTATTGAGTATCATGATTTTTAAGCATACCTCACTTCCACCGGTTCCCGGCGTTTTGCGGATTCGAGAATGGACAGTATCGCGAAGGTCGTGTTCGCGGCATCCTCTACGCTGATCAAAAACGGCTTGCCGTCCACGAGCCTGTCAACGAAATGCCGTATCGATTCATATGCGAAGCCCGCCGGGTAACCATGCACGAAGTGGTTGACCAAGATATCCGGGCGGTCGTTCTTGGTTTCCGTGAAGCGTTCGATCATCTGGCTGTTTGTGAGGTCGAGATTGATCATACCCTTTGTGCCTGTGATGTTAAACTTGATATCGTTGATGTTCGGATATGTATCCGGGGTTATCCAACTGTTTTCCATCGTCGCTATGCCGCCGTTGCGGAATGTGAGTATCGTCTGGAACATATCGTCCGTGTCCACGCCGAGGTCTTTCATCACGCCCTGACGAGAGACGCTGTATACGGTCTTGACCTCGTCACCAAAGAACCAGCGTAGCGTATCCAAGCTGTGCGAGCCTAAAAACCAGAGGATCGACGACTGAGCGGCCCACGACAGCATCGTCGTCGCGACATATTTCTTGTCATTGAGCCGGAAATAGGCGCTGTACGGATCCCCGAGCTCACCCGCGTCGAGGCTGGCTTTTGCGACCGCGAACGGCGGAGAAAACCTATTGTGCAGGTCCACCATGAGCCGTACACCGCTCTTACTCACAGCCTCGAGTATATCGATAGTGTCATGATAGGTCGTCGCGATGGGCTTTTCGAGCAAAATGTGCTTATGCGCGTTCGCAAGATCCACCGCGAAGTCCCTATGTAAAAAGTCCGGCGTGACCACCGATGCGGCATCAAAATCACATGCCCTGATCATCTCCTTATGGTCGGCGTATACATGATCGGCGTCGATGCCGAAGCGTGACGCTACAGCCATGGCCTTGTCCTTGTTCTTGTCGCAGACAGCCACGACTTCTACCATCGGATGCTGCTCGTAGATGCTCGCATGCGTCGCGCCCCATACCCCCGCACCGATGATCGCCATCTTGATCTTGTCCATTACCCTTCGCTCCTCTCTATTAGGAAAAAAATTCGTTTTCAAGCATTGCGCATACCGCGTGATATATCGGCAGGTGCAACTCTTGAATAAGATATGTCTCATGCTCAGGCGCTACCACGGCGCTGTCGCAGAGCTCTCTGAGTTTGCCGCCGTCGCGTCCGGTCAAGCCGATCACACCGAGCTTCATAGCCTTTGCCACGCATGCCGCGTTTATGACATTGGCTGCGTTGCCGGAGGTGCTGATCGCGAGTAGTACATCGCCCTCGCGTCCATATCCGAACACCTGCTGCGCAAAGATCATATCCGGCGCCACATCGTTTGCATACGCTGAACTCAGCGCGTTATGTCCTAATAATGATATGGCCGGTAGCGCCATTTGAAGCTTTGGCGCCATATCACCGAACATGGCCGCCGTTTCTTCGGGCAACGACCTGCTGAGCAAAAATCCCTTCATCAGCTCGCCCACTATATGATCCGCATCGGCTGCACTGCCGCCGTTTCCGCAGATCAATAACTTTCCGCCCATTTTAAAGCACTCATAAAGGCGTGTGAACATATCCTCAATTTGCATTTCGCATATGCCGAGGCACGGATGCTTGTCTATTAACTTCTGTAATAATTGTTTGGTTGATGTCTTCATGAAAATCTCCTTTGTCTATTAGACTTTATTCTATTCCCAATGCTTTAAATACCGCATCCTCCGGTGTTGTATAAAATGATGTTTGAAATTTGGCAAACAGTTCTGCCGGCACAGTGGATATATCTACAGCACTTGACATAGGTAGCAGAACACGTTTCGCTCCGGCATCAAAGCATACCTGTAGAGTATTGGCAAGCTCCTCAACCTTGTTAACCGTACCACCAATGCTCATATTGCCGAGTATGCACATCTGCGACTGTATCGGCTTTTTGAGTGCCGCACTACACAATGCCACAAAGCCGCACAAGGCAAGCTCGGCAGTAATTCCGATTCCTTGACAGTCTGCTATGTGCATGAGGAAATTGCTGTTATCTACGCTTATTGAGCCGCTTATCAACTTCTTGTTTGCTTTGAAATAGTTTTGAGCCGTTCTAAGGCTCTCTTTCGCTTCACGGTCAGAGCCGGCACCAGTTACTTCAAACTTACCGTTACCACCAACGACCTCTGTTTCTAATTTAAACACACCAAGCATACCGCTATCACCACGGGCAACGGTATAGATATGGCCCGGTTTACCCTGCCCTTCGGGTATTAGCTTTCCTGCACCTTGTTCCGGTACAGACACAAAATGTTCTTCAAATGATTCGTTGTCTATATAAGAAAAATGAACATCGTAAAACTCCATACCGCCGATTTTTTTAAGCTGTTCTTTTACTCGGCGGCGGCCTTCGAGAGCATATTCAAGTATTTCTCGCACATCGTCTTTAGTAAACTCACCGTGAGGGTAGAGCAGTTTAATTAGCCCCGAAACGGTCTTGCGAACAGCGATAACATCTCTTTGATTGAGGTTATTACCGAGTTTAAAGTATTTATCAATAGCATCACCAAAAGCACGTTTACGCATTTCTCTAAAAAACTCAGCCACATAATCTGTAATAAAACCATACTCATCGGTCAAAAATTCCGGTCGCATTTTTGGTATCTCCCATCCGGGCAGATAGTAGTGCATACGATCAAAGAATGCACTATCGTAAGCCATTGCTTCGGGGAATGGATCGAATAGGTGAGATGTTTTGAGCAAGACATCAACGCTTTGGTTTATGTTGCCTACGAACACCATAGAAGCGTTGGCAGACTTTTCTTCTTTGCCTCTTGCAAATGAACCGGAAGCCATAAAGTCTTTCATTATCTGGATACCGTCTTTATCCTTGAAGGTGATTCCGGCAACTTCATCAAAAGCAACACAGTCCCACATACCGACAAGTCCGATTGTTCTATTCGCCATATTGTAGAATAAATTAGCAACGGTGGTTTGACCACCGGACACAAGGATAGAGTTTGGGGAAATTTCCTTATATATATGTGATTTACCTGTACCACGAGGTCCCAACTCACATAGATTGTAATTGTTTTCTACGAGAGGAATAATCCGGGCTAATATATGCCACTTCACTCTTGTTTCAAGTTGTGTACATTCCATACCTACACTTCGAAGCAGAACATCGATCCATTCGTCCTTGTCAAAGCCCTTTCTACCTTCAAAGAATTCTACCATATCCATATTCGGTAATTGAATTGGTGTCAACTCCTCAATTTCAAAGGGGCTGACCTTGCTCTTTTTATTTTTCGGTATATCAGAATCAAATTCGTCATAGCGTTCATCAAGACGGTTATAGTTCATTCGGATGATGCACCATATACCGCCGGACAGTAACTTTTCAAACCGCTTTATGTAATCATCGGATATAACTACATTTTTTAAGTTGAGGTTAGAAAATATGGCTTTGTAGACATCGTTGTCTGGGTCAAGCTTCGCTTCCACCTTGTCAATAACTGTATATGTTCCGATTTCTCTGATCTTGGATTTTATCTTTTCTGCTTCATCAGGACGCACAAAATTATCGGCAAGAATACTTTTAACTCTTTCTATACCGTCTTGTATACTTGCTTCATCATCTGTGGCACAGTACATACCCAATAGATATTCAAGCACATATATTGGTACATTAGCCCCTTCTTTGATTTTCTTAGTCAAGTCCTTGCGAACAACTTTGCCGGAAAAATGCTCATTTAGTTTTGCGTTCAGGCTCATAACCCACCTCTTAAAATTTAATACCACCAAATACCAAGTCTATAGTGAATGGAATTCTATCATGTACCTTGTTTACCATTTCGCCCTCGTCCTCTAAAATAAGATAGTATTCCTTTGTTTTATCGTAAGGTATGTTTTTAAGCGTAAACTTCTCTTTGTATGTCCTATCTTCGGGATTTATGCTTGTACTCTCCGCAATTATAATGTTTTCGTTTGAAATACGCTCACCTTTATCGTCCACAAAATAAACCTTTAAGCGCATTGGCAAAACCTTTTCCTCAACACGCTCGTTTTGGAAAAATGTGAGGTAGGTTATAACATTAGTCAACCGGCGTGAAAGATTAGTTAGGCTGATGGTTACTTTTTTTGCACCTTTAGAAGTAGTGGCGTTCTTGTCACTCTTAAACTTAATAACCGGTATAACCACCTCTTGCAAGCTTGCACCACCATGAACATATCCAGATCCTGAGCCTTGCACCTTAAAACAACTTGTTGCACGGGGAATAACGACATAAATAGAATCACTTACACCTTTCAAATAAGAACATGGAAATGCTTGCGTGCTTTGGATATCCGGTTTACTTCTCGATAAAAGAAATCTTCTCTTAGCTTCAATACATTCTGAAAGCTCCTTTGGAATCTTATCGCTTTCAGACAGCGGGGAACGTTTATAGATATAACCATGATCTGAGGTAATGATGATGTTAATTGCACTAATACCATATTTAAGTAATCTTATAAGTGCGGATAGTTCCGCAAAACACTTATTTGTGGCTTCAAACACTTCATGCTCTGTACCGGCGTTATCTCCCCTTGCATCAATAGAATTGTGGTAGATATAAATGAGCTTAACATCCTTAAAACATTCAGAGAGTTTGCCCTTTTGCTTTGACAAGGCAATAAGATTTTCATAAGTGATGGCAACAGCTTCATTTCTGTATTGTTGTAATATCTTCTCTCTGTTCTCTGTACCTTGTGTGGAAATGCCGTCAACTAATATATCTGCCTTTTCATTAATTTCTATGGTTTTATGCGGTAACAAGGCAGCCATACCTAATTTTGTGTAAGATGGGATAACACCTAACATGCAAGATAGCTCTGTAGTTCCTTTTTGTTCCGCATTAAGTATTTCCGTAAGCTCTAAAGCTGATTCATAGCGTAAACCATCCGAAATAACAACAATAATTCGCTCATTGTCGGACACAAAGCCACGGATATATTTGTCATAAAAATTCTGTTGCGTTGTAATGCCATGAATTTGCCATGATAAAGTGCCATTAGCAGCTTGATAATCATTATCTAATAAGGAACACCACTTAATGGATAGTTCGTTTAAGAACCAGTTTGTATAGGTGTTTTCAACCTTTGAACAAATACCCATATAAGCCTCTGACATGCCAAAGTTGATATCCGAACTCTCTCGCTCCAATCGACCGCAGGCTGTTATAAAATGACGATAACAGGAATCTAACTTGTAAAGGTTCTGTGTATAGCTTTCAAACAGTTTTGCAGTGGTTACTCCGGGCAAGTCGTTGTGCTTAGAAACAAGCATAAAAAACTCGCAAGCCGATAATAAAATAGAATATTCATTTTCAAACTCGGTATAAAAGCGTTTATTTCGTCTACGGTTAATAATCCTTCTGTACTTTTCATACTCACCAACATCAAGATTGATGTTTTCGCAAATACGCACAATTATATTTTTGTCAAAGGTATCAAAAGTATCGCAGTCGATAATATCTTCTATAATAAGACTTGATATAGCCTCATCAAGCCCTAGCTTGTCCTGCACAATACTTGCAAGGGCTTTGTATTCATTAAAATAATCTGTGTTTTTCATAAAGTTATCAATGAATACAACACAGTTCGTATCTGTTGACACAAACGGCTTCCATACGTCCGGCAATTTACCATTTAGGTTACTTGCTAAATGGGTGACAAACAGCAATATAGCCAGCTTTTCAAGACTTTGTTCGGAGAAGTCATATCCGTAGGACTTAGTTATTAGTTTCCATAACACTTCTATGTTTCCAAACTTATTGATACCCTCAATGATTGAGGTTTCGCCGCGAGTATATTCAATCAATAAGGAACGAATGATATTATCAAAGTTTGGAGCGGACAACTTGCATAGGACAGATAACACGCCAATATCAATTCTGTTTTCTGTATATGGTGCAAGGTTGTAGCCTTCAAACTTTTTGCAACGTTCGGCATTACGAAAAAATATCATATATTTATCTACCACATAACGCAGGCTTGGATTAATGCCCATATTTAAAAGGTGCAGAGAGACTTCATCTGTAGAGAAAAGTTGACTGTATTTAATGGTATCGGTCAGCCAGTTTTCACGGTTGCCCGGTCGTGGCATGGGTGAATATACCAGTAGGTTGCTTGTCGTGTCGGTTTCCTCTATGTACAGCTTGGTAGCGAACATATTATTGTCGTACAGCTTGATAACCTTAGCATTATCTAAATTGAGAGAGTCTATATCGTCGGCAAATGTACCGCTTTCATCATACCAAAAGACAATGCTTCGCTCTGCCCCTTGCTTTGGTGGGGCGGAGAAAAGTTTGTTTAGTTGGCGTTTTACTTCGGTTAGGTTCATGGGTTCACCTCGCCTAAAACGCCAAATAGATGTTGATATAATTCTTCGCATTTTTGTTTTATAGTTTCTTCTGACTCAGTGAAAATTTGATGAGGCGATTCTTTTACATAATTGATAAATATAAAAATCTTATTTTTTCTAAGACCCTTTATTAATTCTTTATCATTCATAAAAGATTTTAAAACACTAAAGGTAATAGGTAAAAGCATCTTGTTTGAAACTACTGCGCCTTCAATTACATTTTTGGTAAATCGTATCTCTTTTGCAAAATAAGGTGTATCAGATACTTTGAATGACTCCAATCCCTTTATCAATTCACATACAATAAATGGATCGTCTTGTCGATATTTGAAAACATCATCTTTGTTGTCAATTATTATTGAATTGAAAAAGGCCTTCATCAAATTTCTATTTTTGTAGTCGATTTCGACACCGTCTTTTGCAATAAAAGAAAGTGAAATATCTACTAATTCTTCAGTATCGGTATTTTTTATTGAGTATAAATACCAATTTCTGAAAATATGTAGATTATCGTGATTGCAAAGACCATTAATTGATAACCCTCTCACATCATAAATAGTTGAACCATCACATAACATGTTTAGAATGTCAGCATGTATTTCAGAAGGATACCCTGCTATGTATAATGTTTTTAAACGACTTAGATTTTCGTTTCTATATTTTTTTTCAACCACATATTGAGAAATTGCAGATACAAAAACAGCTAAATTATCAAATGCATCAAGTGATCCAAAATAGTATGCGTTCGGTTCATAATTCCTTAATGCATACGCATAAATCTCATTCATTAAATCTGTTGAGTTAAGTAACTTCAATAATTTGTCCATTGATGCCTTATGAATCCTCTCAACAATCTGCTTTTGTATGAGTTCATTTTTGAATTGTTGTCTATTTAAGTGAAGAATATCTTTGGCTTCATATGAATATAAATCAATTCGCACTAAATAATCAGTAAGAGATAAAACCGCGTCATCAAGTTTTATACCTCTGTAGGAAAAATAAATCTTGCTCTGCTCATATTTGTCAAACCACGATAATTCATCAAAACCTATACGTACAATGGCATTCAATGGGTTTTTATCCTGCAAATGCGAATCTTCATTAATCCAAATGTATAATCCATCTCTTGGAGTTACAATGTATGGTTTATCTTCAGACACTTCAGTTTTATCCGATGTAATTTCATTTAGCACTTCCTCACTTTCAATGGCCTTATAAAAGCAACCATCCATCAGGCAACATATCCACACAGCTTTCAGATCATAAACTATTTTATTACGCGGTTCATACGAAAACTTAAATATACTTTCATTTGATAGTCCTCCTTCTATTGTCATGGAACTATCACTTGGTTTCTCATCATTCTTTTTTTTGCATAGCGGCGTTTCAACCCTGAAAAATCCATATCCATTATTGATTTGAATCTCTTGTTCAATACTCCATATAAATTGATTTAGTACTACAAGATCTCTTTTTATCCCTTCAGCATTTGGATTAAATTTGGCTGATTCGAAAGTAGATGCATCACTATTGTATATATTATTTATTTTTTCGACACTAATATACATAAACATTTTTGTAGAATAGTTTATGGAGTATATATTTTCATCGTAAAAATAGCATTCTCTGTTCACACTATCATTTATTCTTTTTTTATATTCAGCTTTATTCTTTTCATATGTTTCATTGTCATAAAATTTGGATTCAATGAAACCTCCATCACTATCTGTTTTGTTGTTAAACGTAATGCATAGAACATTGCCATCATATGGGGATCTCGATATGCAATGCAATTGTTCTGTAAACATAAAAACAGTCTGCATACCTATACCAAAATTTCCGCTTGGTTTTAACCATTCAGGCATGTCTTTAATCTTTCTTCTCATAAAATCAGTATTATAGCTTGTACCGATATTCCCAATTTTTTCAAGTGTTTTATAATCTATGCCTATGCCAAAATCAACAACAGATACTTTTAACATTAATTTGGCATTTTCCGGAATGGTTTTAACGTCTTTTTCATTTCGTGTGTCAAAAGAAACATACTCATTTTCAAATACATAAACAGGTTGTACTTCAACGGCAATAGGATACGAATAGAATAAATCTGCATTAGTAAAGTCATAGGGTTGTAGTTTATTGTTAATATGGGTTACATTGTTTTTTAACCACATTTTACCGTTTGGCGACTGTAATATATCCCAAATACGGAATCGTGTTGCATCCATGGCATTTTGCACCAATTCACGTATAAACGGTACTTCTGAAGTATATATATTTGAACCGCTAATAATCTCAAAAGCTTTTTGATGTGTGATATTAAACTTTAGATGTAAAATATCGTCTGGTATTTTCTTTCCATTAACACAAGCATCAAAAGGCAATAGGTTAGACATTGTACCAACAAAATTATCAGGATTTATTTTATGTGAGTTTACTTTGCAGAAATCAATGAGTTCTTTTAAACCGTTATATTCCTTTTTATACAACCTTAGTATCTTGTTATCTGGACAATCAACGCTTATATATATTTCATTACAATCAATTTTTATGTTTCTTGTAGATTTATGCTTTTTGTAGTGAAGCTGTGATTCGCACGGTAATTCTCCATAATAATCAACCGTAAATGGATGGAATCTATTATCTGACAAATCCAAAGTATCTCCGATACTCAGTAAAAATGCCACAAATAGGGGGTGTGCATACTCACGCCCAATTCCATCAACTTTACGAGGCAAAAGATTCATTTTTTCGTTGTTTTTGCGGTTGTGCGTATAAGCTATGTCTGCCAGATATCTAAAAAACACATCAGGAATATCTATGTTAGTGGTTATCGTTTTTACACCTGTCATAAAATACTCCAATATTTTATTTCTTGATCTTTCCGAGTGATTTTTACGCATATATTCAGTAACTGCAAAAATAATATCTATGTCATTTTTGCATTTATCATCACCATTTTGTAAACTCCCATATGTATTTAGTGTAGTAACCGCTTTTTTAAACGAATCATTGTAATCAGATACAGCTTTTCTATTTATCCAATCTTGAAACCCTTCATCATGTATACATTCGATGACATCTTTTTCATTAAAAACCATACCAATATCATGTGTATACGCACCCATTAAAGTTAAATAGCAATCAATGGGTGTGAGTGTTTCTATGCGTTCTTTACCTAAAACACGTTCTATGTTAAACAAGACATTTTCACTATGCGACTTATCGTGTAAACTGTATGTTGGAAAAATTTTTATTATAGAATTTAAGTATTTTTCAACATTTGCTTTGACCATTTCCCAATGTGTTAGTAATACTTTATATTCACTGTGTTGGCTCACTATAATTTCCAAGTGCTTTTCTATTCCATATGTATAATCCATGTAATCCTCCATACAACCTAAAATCCCGGCTACACATAACAAGTTACTTCAAAAAACCCGAAATATCAAGAAAAACTCCTGCATCATCGTCACAATAACACCTGACGATAGAATGTCACAAAACATTGAATTTCCGGCATCTCGTTAGGTGATTCCGGGATTTCAGGATACAATATAAATGAGCTTAACTATCTTCTCTGATTTTAGTTATCGGAAATTTGGAATATGTACTATGAGTATTCCAATCATCTATTGATAAAACTTCTACGCCGGAAATCATTTTGTTTCTTATTTTGCTATTCCTCTGAAATTCAAAAGGAAGTCTATCCAATAATTTTTCACGTAAAAGTTTTTTTAACTCAGGTGAATTATCTTTACATTCCATAACATACACGTATTGCACGGGTGCAACATCATTACAAGCCCATACGAAAATTAGGCTATCATAAAATTTCCTTACCACATTAGACAGTTTTTTAGGGGACAGTGGATCAAATCCACTGTCCTTTGCTTTTTGATTTATAGTTGCGTTTTTGTATTCAACAAAAAAATATGTCTTGTGTTTGAATATAAAGTCCACATCAGCCAAGGGGACACTTTTGTATACTTCATGTAATTCATCTGTTGCATATTCTGCCAAAGAAAAATCAAATTGGTAAGCTCCATTTTCTTCTCTCAGAATCATATTTGTCATTTTATTCCCCTACCCTCATATCATAGACTTCATCAAGTAACTTGTCGAACGCACTTGTGATAGGATTGTTTCGTAAGTCTCTAAAATTTTTATTCGTTTCACACTCTATACCGTTATTATTTTTATATAATGAATGGAAAAGAATAGAATCTGTTTCTTTCTGTCGTACTTCGAAATATTTTGCAAAAATGTAGTCATGTGTAGCAACAAATATCTGCACACCTTGACGTGATAATTCGAGCAAGATTTCAACAATATCAGGTATAAGCTTAGGATTGATATTGGTTTCGGGTTCATCCCATATGAGAACAGTAGATTTCCTAATGTTTTCATTCATTATGAGTTGCCACAGCAAGCCCAATTTTTTATTACCTTCCGCTTCAATTTCAAAATTCGTTCTTTGTCCGTTAGGCTTAATAATATAAAACGAATTATTTTCAACAATTATCTTTCCACCTATAATCTTTTCGATCGCTGGCAATAAGATTGAGAAAATAGGTGTAATATAATCAATCTTCCATTGTAAAGCTTGAGTAATAACATCGAGGAAAGTGCTGTCAAACGGCATATCTTTGCTATACTTTTTTGCCATTTCAACTAATCCGTTTGAATGGGTTAGCATTTCCTTGGCCGGAATAAACACACTATTTTCATGTGTTTGTCTATCTAATTCGCTTATCAGCTTTATGTTTTCGCCTGCGGGAATGCCTAATTGCGGTGCATATATTTTATGAGAAAAGTTATTACAAAAAATATTTATTTCCGCTTCATTAGGAAGTGTTGAGTAGATACCTACATTTTGTTGTCTGCCATTAAAGGCAAGCAAATCAATAAATTGGATAGGGCGAAAACAGTCTAAGAAAATTTTCACTCTATGGTATGCAGTAATAACATCGTTTGTATCATCACCCTGCTGTAATAATTCTCTTGCTTTATCCGCATTAGCTCCAACATAGAGTCCATATAAAAATTTTAATAAGTGTGTCTTACCTGTGCCATTCTCTCCAATAATAACATTTACAGCATTACCAAACTTAATACTAATATCTTTAAATACCGTAAAATTCTTGATTTCAACCTTATAGATAGCCATGTTCGTTTTCCCCTTAAATTCTACTTAGTAAGTCAATCTTAGTTTGCCCTTTTGTATCGTTCTGTAATACCTCTATCCCCATAAACTTCGCATAATTCACCGTCACGCCATCATCAAGATCAAGCTCAATGGTCTGGTGAGCAATGTGTGCAAGTGCAGGGTCATATGCACGACATTCGGCAAGCTGCTTTTCTATTTTCTCAATTTGCTTTCGGTATTCTGCTTTTTCTCTTGCGTTCTCCGTCATACCCGACAGCATATCCAATCGCTTGATTTCTGCATCATACTTCCGTTGCAGTACATGCAGATAATCGGTACGCACTCTTGCGACGGTGAATTTGTCGTAGCGGTGCAAATATATAAGACACCTAAAGCCGCCTTGTTTGCCGCTGTCAAACTGCCAATAAATCGGCTTTTTCTGATATGTTTTAACGTGGTCTTTATAAAAATCATTTATGAAATATCTGCGAATACGTTCTCTTGCTGTGCCGGTTACGTTGGGATATAGAGCATTTGCGATAAAGTCAAGATTTTCCCCCAAAGTCTGTTCACCATAAACCACTTTAATAAACTCTACAAAGCGTGCCACAATGTCATCTTCGAAATACTCGTTGTCGGTTATAGGGAGGATGTTATTTTCATCCGGTATAAAAGTCTTGTATTTGCTCTTGTCCCAAGCACCACCGGCATAGGCAAGCCCTTCAACATCAAGGGAATATCGCCCGAAAATACATCCAACCGCATAAGATATTAAGCTTTTGATGTCACGCACAAGATCAGCTTTGCGTATGGTTACATCTTTGTCCTCAACCTCCGGGGTTAGCTCGTCTTGCAAGCCATAGATTTCTATGAATATACGGTTGAGTTCTTCTTCATTGGCTTTGAGTGTGGCAAAACGTTGATTACAATCGCTTTCCCACAACTTATACTTATCAGATATGAGGCGGTTCACAATAACTCTCCAATCCTTTCAGCGACATATTCAATCACAGTATTTGCCGTTGCAAATACTTCTTTAGCTCTGCTTACAGAAGGTTCATCATAAAACGGATAGCGTACATCTACACCATATTCTGAAATGCCCTCTAAGTCAATTTTAGCTATCTCGGCATCATAGGGTTTGAGCATTTCTATTAGTTTGTCAAGATTATGAGTTTTTCCGAATATTACATCGTAATATGTTAGGTATGCCTTTAAATATTTTTCAATACACTGTTGTCCATGAAAGCATATAGATTTTGTCAAAATATCGCTTTCGTTATCTTCATCTAAAAGCTTTTTCATAACCTTGTAGTCCATGTCACCAACCTTATACCATTCCAGTATTACTTCTGATTTTGCAGAAATCATATAACCATGCCTTCCCTCTTTATTGTGGCTTCAAATGCACTAACCACACCGCTAAACCTATCAAACCTGTACTTACTACGCATGATTATATCCGTATCCAAATTATAGTTTGTTATAAACATTTTTCGCATCTTGCCCCTTAGTGACAATGCTTGCTCGCTTTTAATTTCATCTTTTGTAACGACACAAATGTCCGTGTCGCTATCACTTGTTGCATCTCCTCGTGCTTGGGAGCCAAATACAATGATGCTCTCTACGTCATTTTTCGATATTACACTGTACACAACGTTCTTTATTATTTCTCTATCAATCATGTTTTGCTCCTTTCAAATAAGGGGATGCCGCTTGAAATCCCAACTTGTTTCAAAACTGTCCCAGTCGGTTTTGGAAATGGTGATGTTTTGTTCCACAAGTTTAATTAAATTTTCCGGAAAATCACTATTTTTTAGTGGCAATTCAAGAACTTCTCCTACATTCAATTGCAAAGTAGGATTTAACGCATTTAATAAGTAATCGCTTGGTTTTGAATTCAAAAATCCTAAAGTTTGTAAAATAATAGTATAATTTTCACTAATAATTGTTGGTGAACTTGAAGAAAGAGAAGTGCCAGCTTCTTTTATTCTAAATGCATTTTTGTTTCCTGAAACTCCGTTCCAAGTTATACCAATGCATTCACAACTTTTTTGAGGAAGTAATCCTCCGTGTTTTGCATATTCAACTTTTGCAAAATTTGACCAATCAACGACATTAGTTTTATTTCCATACCATTTTCTTGTGTTACCTCCATTTGCATAAGGTAACCAATGCTTTTTATTAATATCGCATTCCCACCAAATGCGTACAAATCTCTCATTGTTATGAGTTTTGTTTCTGCCTGCCGACACAAAAAAATTCTCTATTAAAGTGGATTCGAAAATTTGACTTCTGCTTATCCAAAAAGCAAAACGGCTACTAGGTATTATTTTCATATTTTCCTTTTTTGTTATATATCTACCGCTACCATTTAAAAACGCCGTTTCCTTTTCCTTTTGGCTACTATAATCCACAAGCCGAGCAAAAGTAGCCTTGTAATCCACAACATTGCTATTACGCAACACAAATGCGGTTGTTTGAACAACCTCGCCGCCAATTTCCTCAAAGGCTCTTGCTCCAAGGTGTGCCATATTTACAATATCTTTCAACAAAAGCTTCGTTCGTAGCTTCACATAACTTGATAAAAACATCCAAGCGTGTTGGGTAATCATCGCTTGATATCCGTTGGGTTTTAACATCTCACCGCATTTCTCAATAAAAACGGCAAACAAATCGCTCTTGCTGTCGGGATAATTCTTCTTCACATATTCAGACAGCTTGGCTCCCATACCGCTACCGCCCATATATGGAGGATTTGTAATAACCACATCATATTTCTGCGATAAAACAATAGCCTTTTTAACTATATCTGGAATAGCTTTTTCCATAGCAGCAAACCACAGCGTCAAATTGAAGTTACTTGCAGTAGCATCGGCATAATTATTCCACGCTTGTAAGAGGCCAACATAATGGCGATTTTCCAATTTAATGAGAGAACCATATTCGTCAATGTTTTGAAATACCTTTATTAAGTAGTTAAGTGATTCTTGATGGGTGGTTCCAAATGTTTTATCTAACATAAAATCGTCCATGCTTAGTTTATATATAGCAATTTCGGAGTCTCTTGTTAAAACGTATACTTGCGGTTGTGGAACAGTGGTTTGACGAAAAAAACGGCGATTGTAACTCCTTGCTTTCATCATCAGCGCAAAGTATGCAAGCTGTCCGGCTCTGGCGTCGATATCAAGACCAAACAGGTTGTTTTCAAGTATTAGGTTCGGTATCTCCCTTGCGGTATAGCCAAGCTTTTCATAAATCTGATATAGCACATCAAATGCGTAAACCAAAATATGACCGCTACCCATACATGGGTCTACGACCTTGACATTCTTGATGTCAAAATCTTTTTTATTTGCATTGATTATAGAAAGCTGCTGTTTAACCTCATTTGTCTGCTCCGCTTCCTCTATATAGTATTTCCAATTCATCTCTATGGGGTCTATGTCGAGCTTTTCTACCGCCAAGCGGCCAAGTGAGTTTTCCACCATATATTTGACAATCCAATCGGGAGTAAATAGCTGTGTAGCCGCCGGAATATTCTCCTTGGTAATCTTAATATTCTTCTTAAGTCCTGCAAAGACTTCGTCTTTTTTTTCGGAAATGTAAAACTGATATAGCCAACCGATAATCTCCACTTGTTCTTTGAAATCCGCTTCGGATATGCTATGTACCAAGTCATAAACGATATTTCCTTCACGCAAATAAAGTCTATCCGGGAGCAGAAGTTCAGTATAATCGGCAATTTTCTCAAACATTCTCGGCATAATGTCTGCAAGTGCGTTGCATTGTGCAATCAGTATGTAGCGATATAGCTTTTCGGTATCGTTTGACAATGCTGCCACAGTTTGCATATTAACAAAATTAAGGCTTTCAACTTCACGGATACAATCCGGCTCTACACGATCCGGATTTGTACTCGACACGATCCGGATATTTGACGGTAAAAAACCATTAAGTTCCATAAATCGCAGAGCAATCAAGCGGTTAAACCAAGTGTAAGCAACCTCCTCGATGACTTGTGCGTAGCCGTGCTTGTAGCCATTACCATCGGCAAGTAGATTTATTTTGTCGATGAGCTTTTTGCGTCCCGCAAGTTCCTCTTTGGAATAGGATTGCTCATTATATATAAAGCCCCCCTGTACCTCATAAACAGGTACAGATCTATCTTCAAAAATACCGATGTCATATGCTTTTTGAGTAATGGCGGTTTTAAGGTTCTTTCGGGCGGTTATTGCGAAGTTTTTAATTGCGGTTTTATCCATGTACTATCCATCTCCTTATTTTGAGTAGTATTTATCAATAAACGATACACTACTACTTTTAATGGATTTTAGGAATTTATAGCTATTTTCGTCAAACAATAATATTTCTGCGTCAGGTACATCAAGGCTCATTAGTATTAGCATGTCACAAATATCATTTTTCAGAAACTTATTTCCATTCTGGCATATTCTGTCATATAACATAATAAAGTACTCAACATAAATAGGGCTTATATTGTGATCGTATAGATTCATTGAAAGCAATTCCCTAATTTCTTCTCTAATAAGACATTGTTGCGAATCAGGAATTCTACTCTCTAACCACTGGATCATTAAAGATGGTTGTACTTTATTTACCTCAATTTTTTTATTAAGCTTTTTAGCCATCTTTGCATCAATATTTGAAAAAAAACAAGGATTAGCCTCTTCCAGTAAAGAAACCCAGTTATCAAACAGATAATTTAACCTATAGTCGAAAATACTTTTACAAAAGTCATGTTCTTGATTTTTTTTATATGCTTCATATAACATATTCTTTTCCGTATTATCAAAAAGAACATCTTTTTGAATTAAAATGAATTCCTTATAAAACCGTAATAAACGGCATTTTCTTTCTTCTTCTGTTTCGAATATCCATATTAAAATTGTAGCAATGGTAATCTCAATCATTGCTATAAACATATTCATAAACTCCATTTCAACAGTAGCTTTAACACTCATTATCACATCAATTTGTTTTTTGAAGTGATCTAAATTTGCTCTAATAACATTTTTATCAGTTAAGTTGAACATGTCTAACTCATATGGAAAAACCATATATTTCGATTGAGTTTTTTTAAACCGATTATCTCCGATTACTGATAGCACATCAATCAACTTTTCATCGTTATTTCTGTAACGAACAAGTATTTCTGCAATTACAGCGGATGATAGGTATATTATTTCTGATGAATTAATTAAGCTTATAAGCTCATTATGATTAACTTTTTCATTTCTGGTATATCCTAAAACTTCATACAAAACATTAGTATCTATGAATAATTTATTCATTCCTCACACCAACCTTTCATGATCCTCATTCAATGGTAAACTTCCCATTTTAATTAACCTCTTATTACCCACAGGAGCGAACTCATCATTTTTTACATACAGCTTTGTCAACTTGCTTTTTTAAGCATTCCATTGCACCTTTATAGCTTCCACCTGTGCCATCACTACAGGACACAACAACGGCATAATAACTACTTGCGTATATAAACATATTACGCTCAAGAGCATTATACCCTCTAAAAGACATCTCCAGGTGAAAAGCAGACAATACAAGCATTTTGTCCCATAAAATATACTCTTTTGAGTGTTGACTATTTCGCAATGAAATCTATACCCCTTGCACCTCCGGAAACCACGGTTACTCAGTTTTGAGCAATATTTTTGCGTGTTTCTTAGCATATTCGCTTTCTTTGTTAGTGTCTTCACGGGAACCAGTAATGGCTACTGTGTCCGTTTCAAGAATACGCATTTCACCACAGAAGTAAAATATATCCGGAGCTTTTCTGCTCATCACTTTTTTAGTTTCGCCGGATAGTTGTCCTGTGTTCGTGTAGTTATCTTCTATCTTGCTCCAAGCTGACGTAGTGAACGGCTTGACCAGCGTCTTTTCATCATCGGGATCATATCCGAGATTGGAGCATAACACGATTTGGGCTAAATTATCTTTGGTCGATACCGTCACTAAAATCACCTCTAAACAATCTTTATAACTGTATTTTCTTCAAGCTGTGCAACCAGCTTGTCTTTAAGCTCGGCAAGCAGTCTGTCTATGTCATCGCTTGTAGATACTTGACTCGTACCGGAAAACAGAGTTTTTACACTAACAGTCTTTGTTTTACGAATGGGTGATATAACAACATGTCTACGGTGTTCTTCAGCTATAAACTCTTCAATAAATCGTAGTTTAAGCCTGTCGCTTTCAGTGCGCATGGCAATCGCTTCATAAATGTTGTTTGCTCTTGATAAGCGATCAAGTAAGCTATTAAATTCTCTATTTACTCGTTCGGAGAACTTATCGGCGAGGTTTCTGCTCTGCATATCTGCTCTGACCGTATCACGATCGGATTCGATATCCCTTTGAATAGGTTCACATTCTGCTTCAAGCAAATCGCCAAACCGTTTAATAAAATTGTCGATTAGTTCCGGGAGCTTATGAATTTCCGAATAGGGGGAAGCCAAACCTACAATTTTTTCAATGTCCTTAACGATGCTAATCGTTTCTGCATCCAATACATAGGAGCGGTTTCCTTCATATATATCTAACTTGTTTATTGCTTGGTCGAATATCTTACGTTGATTTTTAAAGAACTTTCGAATATCTGTAACATCTTCCTCATAATCAAGAAACAAATCCTTTTCGGTGTTCAAGAAATCAAAGAAACCTTTAATATCTTTAATCTTGATAGCATCTTCAAAGAGTTTTTTACCGGATTCAAGAACAGCCTTGCCGGGATACTTGCCACGGCTATATTCTGACAACAAATCTTTGATGTTGCCATCCCGCTGATATAGTTCGGAATTCGCCAATTCCTTAAACCGTGCCATCACACCATCCTCATCAGAGGGCATATCGGCTGTAGTAAAAAGTTCTTTTGCAAGGCTTTTTGCATTAGCCAACAATGCAGGTGGGATTTTTACACGGACTTTAATCAGCACCCTGTCTAAATAGTCACGCTTGGTGACATAATCAATAACGCCCATATCTACAGTGGCAATACTCTCTCCGGCAAGTTCTAATCTTATTTCCTGTTTCTTAAAGAGTGTCAGAAGCAATCCGGCGGTATCCATATCATTCCAACCATATGGAATTTTACCGAAAACCTCCATAAGAGTTTTTACAGTAGTTTGCAGGTTTTTATAGGAACTTCTTGTAATTACATCCGTCAATTCCTCTATCGCTAACCGATTAGGGGTATGGACAGTTCCGTCAAGTGTTATTTGTGCTTCATTGTCTGTTAAAACCTTTCGGAGATCATCAGATGTAAAAAACGGCTTAGTAATGTAGCTTTGTTTGGTGTAAATGCTTTCGACAAGCGCACGGAATGCATCGTTTATACGTTCTGTTGGCGCTTTTTCTTTTATATCAAGCTTATTTTGACTTACATATATATCTGCTTTTTTAAGAGCTTCAACAATTAAGCTCCTGCACCGATCCCTGCGTTGTTTGGCTTCACGTACTTTTGTGGACTTAATATCCTCAACCACATCTGTAGATGTTTTGCCGGATGTTTTACGGATAAAGGCATCAATTTGTAAAACTTGTTCCATTTCTTCAATGAAAGACATATCGGTAGGAAGTGCGACAATGACATTACGCTCCCTGAGCGACATGGATTTTAATTCTTGTTCGCTACGCAACAAAAAATAAGGGGTAATAATACGAATACCAATTTCCTCTTTTTGGTTGCCTCTTGCCCTATCGTCTATGATGGAATTAAAAGCATAGTCATAACGTTCATTGTATCTATATTTCTTATTTAATCCGAATAGCGTGGCGAATATTTCATCGCCGATTTTATCGAGGATTTCGCTTGTATCAATCTTGATTTCTCGGATTTCACGATTGATATCTTGTTCTTCATTCGTAAGGAAAATATACTCCGAACCATTTTTTGTTATAAGCTTCTCTGATTCTAAACGGCGTAAAGATGCATCTACTCTCTTGGCGGTAGTAATCTTATCCTCATCAATATTTTGCAGCATGATGGTTGTTATGTTTTCGATATTTGCCGGAAGAACATTGTCAATATATTTTATCATAAACAACACTTTGAGAACGTCCACATCCCCGGGAAACAAGTTATGATTTGCTTCTGCATGGATAATAACCGTTCTGATGTTATGGTCTAAAAATGTCTCGATCGTATTATAAAAGGCATCAAATGGTATCAGGGTGCCATCCTCAAATGAACCAAAGCCTATTGCCGCTTCTTGGAACGCATTTAATAAGGAGCGTTCTCCTTCCGACAAGTGCTTTCCGGATGCACCATGGGTTCTTATTCCTGTAAATACTGCTTGTAGAAGATTAAACTGGTATGGAATAAATGGATATACATCAACAAATTCCTGTTCATTGGCGTACAATTTCTTTTCGGGTGTATCTTGCGAAAAAGTAATTAAATTCTTTAATATAGCATTTTTTTCTGCATAAATAAGCCTTAACTTTTCTGCTGCCATATCGGTTTTAGCAAGTAATCTTTTTTTGATAACCTCATCCACGTTAGCACTGGATAACGACAGCCGTGTATCAAATCGACCGATAATTTTTGAGAAGTTATCTCTATTAACCTTTGTTATAGAGTCTATGTCCTGCTGGCTTGTAGCAATAACCCAAGCACGGCCGCCGCATTCTGTTCCCAGATTCTCAACAACTGTTTGCAAATTGAGCATTAAATTATCGTCTGAGCCTATGTACTGCCCAATTTCATCACACAGG
>CAYURR010000002.1:0-60506 GCA_964446745.1 uncultured Defluviitaleaceae bacterium
TTCCATACTGATGGCAACGGTCCGCGCTGCACATATCTCTGACCTCCGGCATAAAGACAAGCGCGGATACATTGAGCTCGCCCGCTTGCGAAAAGCCAACATCAATAGCTTCCGCTATTAAAGCCTGTGTATCATATCCCATTTTGCACCTCATCCAAAGTATCTAAATCCCAAAACACCTATCCATCAAATCCCCTGTACGACCTTTTACCCACGCAAGTCTCTCAGCTACGCCGGTCTTTCCCTCGCAGGCCTCAAGCATCAATCGACCTTCCTCGTGGCACAGATCATCATGCAGCGGGAAGTAGTTGTTCAATAGAAACAGCGCGTATGATACCATGCGATAGCTGCCGTGCGCGCGCACCTGCTCGCCTATGTAAGACTCGACTGCCACGCTGTACAAACCTTTTATGCCGTCAAATAACGCCTCGCGGGTATTCTCACGTGCGAAGCATATCGTGCTGATCTGCTTAAACCCGCCCGCCGCAAAGTTATTGATGACGCCATGTGAATCGCTGCTGCCGACGATCGGCATCGTGTGGCCTTCTGCGCGCAGTTCGTGATACAGCGCAACCTGCATGTTATTCTCGAGCACGGTTTGGCCACCGAGCAGTTCAAACGCGTCGAATAAGGATGTCTGGAATTGATAGCGTGTCATTACATCCTTTACATGGTATACATTGCAGAGCCAGTGCGGATGCGCAAAGATCGCAAGCCCGCCGCCCTCGCGGATTTTGTTATATATCCATGTGCATGCGGCGTATTCAAACGGATGCACGCCCTCAGGGCAGTCCAAGGTCTTTTCTATCTCCCTAACCTCAGCGAAATACTGCTCCGAATTCTCCCTGCCGATCTTATTGATGCTAAAGGAGCTGCCCGCATTCACGATGTGTATATGGTTGCCGGTCATATGAACCTCCTCGCCCGGCAAAATCGTCAGATCAATGGGGAGATCCTTATAGAAATTCACCGCTTGAACAGAGCTCTCGTAGCAGCGATGATCGGTAATGGACAGGAAATCGAAGCCATGCTGTCTGTAGACAGCGGCCACATACTCGGGGGCCTCGCGACCGTCGGAGAAGCATGTGTGCACATGCAGATCGCCCCTATACGGACGCAATGCGAACAGATCCTCGTCTAGTGCATAAACGCTTAATTGCATAAGCTGCTTGTTATTGCTGTTATATAAACGTATGTAGTATTCCTGCTCGTCGCCGAACGTATAACTGAAGACAAGCTTGCCGTCCTCAAGTACCGGAGTCACACGATCGTAGTTGACGATCTCCGCCGGGGCATCATTGGCCTCGAGATCCTCATGGGAGCCAGTGAGCGGCAGTATATGCACCGTATATTGTTCACCAGTCGAGAACGCGACGTGGCTACCGCGCGGCGAAATTACAAGACGCGATGTGTTATGGGATTTTACCATTTTCGGAAACAGATCATAGTAATGCAACGATGAATTTGAAGCTAACATATGAAACCCCCTAGGTAGTTTTATCTGAACCATTACAAGTATAACGCCTTTAAAATTTATATCAACCTATTTGCAATAATATTCGCCTATCGCCTCCACGAGGTTCTTCATGTCAGACGGATAGACGTTTCCGATATTGCCTAACCTAAACGTGGGCAATGTCGTCAGTTTTCCCGGATAGATAATAAACCCTTTGGCCTTCAGATTTTTATAGAGATCATCAAAGTTCAGATCTCCCATCTCGAATGTTGTAATGGTATATGATTGATGTTCAGGTTTTACAATGGATCTTATGCCCAGTGCGGCAAGACCTTCCGTTAGAATTCTATGGTTTTCTATATAACGAGCCCTGCGAGCCATTAATCCGCCCTCGGCCTTATATTCATCAATCGCCTGCCTCAACGCGAGCAATATGTTAGTCGGCGAGGTAAATCGGAACTTACCTCCGCCTCCGTACAAGCCATTATATTGATCATATAAATCAAGGCTGTGGGAGTACGAGTTGCCTTCCCGCTGTTCTATCAATTCTCGTTTTGTTATCACGAACGACAGACCCGGCAGCCCTTCCAAGCATTTGTTTGAGCTGGCCGCCAATGCATCAATGCCAAGCCCGGGCATATCAATCTCGTATGCACCAAAGCTTGACATTGCGTCTACGAGTACCCTTTTCCCATATGTTTTGGCAAGTGCTGTGATTTCGTTTAAAGGATTGATGACCCCGGTTGTGGTTTCGCAATGCACAAATACTACAACGTCGATGTCCTTATCCATCTTTAGCTTTTGCTCAACTACCTGAATGTCTATCGGAGAGCTCGCACTGAAGAGGATTTGCGCATAATCCCTGCGTGAATTGTCCGCGATGCTTAGCATTCTCTTCCCGTATTCACCGTTTACCAAAAACAGAATCTTGTCATTGCTGCGGCACAGGCAGTTAATCATGGCCTCAACGGCATATGAGCCGCTCCCCTGCAATAACACCGTCGCATAATCATCATTCGCCGATATCTGTGTAATATCGTTTAGTACGGATGTGGTTATAGCCTTGTATTCGTCATCCCATGTGCAGTGATCGGTTAGCATGGCATGCTTGACAGATGACTTGGTCGTTAACGGACCCGGGGTCAAAAGAAGCCGCTGCGCGTTTTGGCTCAAACGTTGGTTTATTTTATCAATAACATCCGGCAATTCATTCATGTCATCGATTATGTAGTCGGCACCGGCCTTATAATAAGCGGCGCGCACCTTTGCTTTGCGCCCGGCCAGTTCAGTATCCGATAATGACGCTACCTCGTCGCGTGACAATCCGAGCTCAGACGAGCCCATTATGACGCCTACCGTCCAGCAATCCGCGTTCTTCCCTTCCTCAATATCCGCAGTCGTGTCACCGACCTTTACTGCCTCGCGCGGATCCAATATGCCGAAATGCATGAGATTATGCCAGATCATATAAGGAAACGGGCGACCCTTAACCGTTTGGTCCGGAGCAATGCAAAAGTCCGGGGTATAGCCATGTTCTTCGGCTTTTGGCAATACCTTTTTCATCATGGGGGTGGTATAGCCTGTGGTTGATCCTATTTTAATACCCTGACGGCGTAGGGTCGCTACCGTTTCAAGAACGTAATCCTTGATATCGCAGTGCTGCTCTATATTCTCGAAGAGTGTTTTCTCAAAAACCGAATAAGCATTTAGTATCTGCTCCTCGGATATAGGCTCCGGAAGCATTGCGGCTATGGCTCTTGTATGGTCCATTTTTAATAGTCCCATCGGCTTTCTGGCCATCTCAGTAGTTATATCTATTCCTATATTCTTAAACCCATCTATAAAACCCTTTACTGGTGCAAAGCATCCATAATCGACAGTGGTTCCGGCCCAGTCAAATATTACGGCCTTAATCGTTTTCATCCCTATATCTCCCCTTCGTGTAAGCTATTTATAAACGCATCCAAATCCCTAAAATCCGAAAGCCGTGATTTGATCTTATCGTAATCCCAATCCCACCATTTTGACTGCTCTATTTTATGTATGATATCGTCCGTGAAACGCATCTTAATCACCTTTGCGGGTATACCGGCTACAATGGAGTATGGTGCAACATCCTTGGTCACCACAGCACCTGCGCCTATTACGGCTCCGTTTCCGATTGTAACCCCGGGCATGATAATGGCACAGTGGCCTATCCATACATCATTACCGATTACCACCGATGAGTTCCTGCGCCAGTCAAAGAAATCCTCATCATCCTCACCCAATCCGAACATCGAGCTCCTATATGTAAAATGATGCTGGGCCACGCGGGTATATGTAGGATGGTTACCGGGGTTTATGCGAACAAAGCTTGCAATGGAACAAAATTTGCCTATCGATGCGTAATATATTTGATTGTAGCCCGCGCAATACGAAAAGTCACCCATACTAACCTCATGGATAACACTATGGGCCTTTATCTGGGTATACGCTTCTATCGACGAGTCCGTTATCTCAACATCCTCTTCGATGCTAGGCTGCAAACCCAGTATTACATCTGACATATCGCCATTACCCCGCTTTCCTCAGATAAATAGTCGCCGATACCGACGGGCTGCGGCTCATATCTGCCGTGATAGTCGCTGCCACCTGTCAGGAACAAACCATGTTCGTCGGCGAAGCTTTTGACAATAGATTTATCAACCTCACTGTTTCCGTGGTGACTAAGCTCTATACCATCGAGCCCTACACCGACCAGCTCCGGTATGAGCCAAAAATTTTGCTGCTGCCCCGGGTGTGCCAGCACCGCTAGCCCCCCGGCCTCCTTAATCGTTTTTACGGCTTTAAACACATCGATATATAAAATGTCAAACGAGCATATACCGCCGTTTTTGAATACGGACCTATAGAAGTCTCCGAACATATTTTGTACCTGCTGCGTAGATACAAGCCAATCCATAATATGCTGCTTGTACAGGTATCTGCCATCGGCCCGCGGTAGTTTTTGCATATCTATTGCGTAGCCATGTCTGGCGAGTATATCCGCTTGTTTTTCGGAGTTGCGGTTGCGTGCCTCGAGCAGCGGTTGTGTCATCGCGGTTACATGCTCGGTATCTTTTATGTTGTATCCCAGTATGTGTGCACGTATATTAGTTTCGGGGTGTACGGCCGATATCTCAATACCGCCGAAAATTTGTATATCGGATCGCTCAGGCAAGTGTTTTAGATGGGATAGCGTGTCATGCTCTGTAAATGCTATCGCATGCAGGCCTTTATAGATGGCATCGCTGATAATATGCTCGATATCATCGCTACCGTCCGATATGGTGGAATGGATATGGAAATCGGCTTTCACGATACAATCGCCCCCTCAGAAATGTTAAACACCTTGTCACACACGCCCTCCATAAACTCAAGGTCATGGAATATACCTATCATGGTAGTTTCCATGGCCTTTAAATTTTTTAGCATCTCCTTTACGAGCAGCTTTGTCTTATTATCCAAAGACGCGGTGGGTTCATCGAGCATCAGCAGGCGAGGCTTTTTAACCATAGCGTGCGCGAGGTTCAACCTCAATCGTTCCCCTCCGGAAAAGGTGATCGGATAAATATCCCAGAGGTTTTCCGGCAGCTTGAAGTAGTGCAGCATCTGTTTTGCATCCTCTTCGGCACAGACAGTATCTACCCCCATATCGAGCAATGCTCCCATAACATGCTCCTTTGCAGTGGTGCGCGGCATTACATTTAAAAACTGTGACACATATCCGATTTCGTGCCTGCGTAAATATAGAATTTCTCTTTCAGAGGCTGTGGTCAGGTCTATCGGTCCAAAGGCTTCGCTGTCGTAGATGATATTGCCCTGCATAGGGAGATAACTACGGTTTATGCATTTTAGAATTGTCGATTTACCCGCTCCGGACAATCCCACGATACCAACAAACTCTCCCTTATTTAGGGTTAGATTGATGTTTTGACATGACTTGATTTCAAGTCCCGGATAATGCAAAAAGAAATCCTTGGCCAGATTTTGTATACATAGAATATTCACGCTTACCTCCTGTATTCGATACGAGAGGTCATTCTGCCGTCTACAATCACATGGGTTATCACCGGATAACCGTCCAGGTTGTCAACGACCAACAAATCAGCTTTTTTACCTAACTCTATCGAACCATATTCATGGCTTATCTTCATTGCGCGAGCGGGGTTTAGCGTTGCCTTTTTTACTATCTCCGGCAGCGCTATGCAGTGTATTGAGTGCATATAAAACAAGCTGTTAAGCACGGCGGCCGGATAATAATCCGAGCACAGTATATCTGCGCAGCCGCTTAATATTGCATCAGATGCGGACATGTTGCCCGAATGTGAACCCCCACGCAATATATTAGGCGCTCCGACAACGGTATAAAAGCCGCGAGCCTTTGCCGCTATAGCTGCTTCCAATGTGATCGGAAACTCACTGATGTCTACGTTTAGATCCTTGTTTATATCAAGCTTCTGCTCCGTGTCATCATCATGTGACGCGACAGCTATCCCGTTTGCATGTGCAAGCTCGGTCAGTTCCCGTAACTGCTCAAGGGTCAGCGTCGGCTTGTTCTTATGATATTCCACCACGCCGTCAAAACCCAATTCCTCTAATTCCCTGCCACTATATTTTGAGATGGTATCAGCATAAACCTTTAGGCTGGAGTACTGTCCCTGTCCGGGTGTATGATCCATAAATGATATCTGGTGAACCTTCCCTTGCAGGATCATATCCTTTGCAATATCAAAGGCCTCTAAATTATCTATTTCAATACGCAGATGAAATCTGTGGCGGATCAAGTGGTTTCGTAGATGTATGTTTGTAATCAGGTCGGCTATGCGCTGTACATTCTCTTTTGTTCTCAATGGGGATTTACCAAAGAATTCGTCCTTAAACAACGAAATCGAATGATACATGGTTGTAATGCCTACACTGAGCAGATCCCTCTCGCAGACCTTTAACGCAAATTCAAAGTCCATTTGGGAAGTGGGACGCGGTTGAATAAACTGCTCTATCTTATCTGAATGCACATCGATAATACCGGGTATAACATAACGCCCGTATGCGTTTATAACCCTGTCTGCTCCGTTCGTGTCATCCGAAAAGGCATAGATGCGATCCTTGTCTATTAATAAAACCTTGTTATCTATTATCTGTTCGGGGGTTACGAGCCTCCCGTTTTGTATGGCTATCAAGACATTGCCCCCTATGTTAAATCAATGAATGAACCAACTGCTGTGTATAAGCATGCTGCGGATCCTCGAGTATCTGATCGGTAAGCCCGCTTTCTACAATCCGTCCGTCGAGCATTACTATGGTGCGATCAGCGAGCATACGAATAACAGCTAAGTCATGAGATACCAGCAAAATCGAAATCCCGTAGCACGACTTTATCTTACGTATAAGGTCCAGCACCTTTGCCTGAACGGACAGATCAAGCCCGGTAGTCACCTCATCTAAAAGCAAAATAGCAGGGTTGTTTGCGAGGGCCTTTGAAATCTGAACCCGTTGTTGCATGCCCCCGGAAAAGTTTTTTGGTGCCTCACTCATGCGCGAGGTCATTATCTCAACGGCCTGTAAAAGCTCCGAAGCGCGCTCGGTCATTTGCCCCGCATTGCGACTGCCCGCCGCAATTATTTTTTCGGCTATGTTTGACGCCGCGGAATAATTCATGCGCAAGCCTAGAATGGGGTTTTGATAGACCATACCCATAACGCAGTTTTTAATCATTCGGCGCTCTGCGGAGCTTATATCCCATATATTCTTTGTTCCGTCCATATAATCCCTAAGCGTTGCCGAACCGGATGTGGGCTTGATGTCAAAGTATAGCGACTTCATAAGCGTAGACTTACCGGAACCGCTCTCACCGACGATTCCGAGTACCTCACCCGGATATACATCCAGCGAGATATCATTTGCTGCCCATACGCTCCCGCATGCCGAACATCTGTTTTTCTCTAGGCTTTCCGCGCACAAGGGGCATCCGTCCCCGTAACGCATAACCATATGCCTTACCGACAATACCGGCTTTTCATTCAGATACATCCGTTACGTACCTCCTGACAATACGAGGTATCGGAGCATTGATAAACCCTTTCGCCGGTCCGATGATCAAATATCTCGTCCAGATATGTATTTTCACTGCCACACATGCGGCATTTTTTGCCTTTAAAGCTCTCCCGCTCAAACGGCACATCCTCAAACGCGAGCGAAATCACCTCTGTATGCGGAGGTATAGCGTATATCTTCTTTTCCCTGCCAGCACCGAACAAATACAGGCATTGAGCCTTATGCAGCTTGGGGTTGTCAAATTTGGGTATGGGGCTTGGGTTCATCATATATCTGCCTGCAACCATACACGGATATTCGGAGGATATTGTCACCTTTTTATATTTGATCAGGCTTTCGTACAATTCTAACCATATCGGAGCATAGTCCTTTTCCGCATGCATAGTCTTCGTAACCTCCTCACGAGCCTCGACTATACGCAACGGTTCAGGTATGGGAACCTGCAGCACCAATATCTGCTTATCAGTCAATTCTGTTTCCGGGATCCTATGCCGTGTTTGGATCAATGTGGCATCGGCCGTGCAGGTTGTGGTTTGCACATCCGTACATAAACCGACGAATTTTTTTATATTTACAGCGTTGACACTGTCGTCACTGCCTTGGTCTATGACCTTTAACACATCATCGGGACCAATAAGCGAAAGCGTCAGCTGAATGCCGCCCGTACCCCAACCTCGCCCGATTGGCAGTTCTCTGGAACCGAACGGCACCTGATAACCCGGTATGGCCACAGCCTTCAGTGTGGCGCGACGTATCTCGCGTTTCGATCCCTCGTCAAGAAAGGCAAAGTTGTAATTATTATTCATGCCCGTCCTCCCTTGTCTTACGCACTGCGTCCAGTTTCGATTGAAAGGTTACATAATGAGGAAGCTTTAGATGCGAGATAAAACCATTCATTTCAAGACTGTCTCCATGCATAAGCACAAACTCCTCGTTCTGCGCCGGATACGGTCCCCCCTGATCCAATTCCCTGTCTATAACAGCCATCGCAATGGCTTTATTTTCATTTCTACCGAATACCGCACCGTATCCCGCGGCCAATTTTAGTTTGTCCTTGTCATCCGCTTCATTGAAGCATTCAACCTCGGTCATAAGTACTTCACCAATGTAAATGCTCTCGTTTGTATCCAGCGGGTAGGACACGCAAAGCTCTACATATCCGCAACGCAGCTCGCCAACGGTCGGGTGAACCTGACCAAATCCGCGCAGCGCCGAATACGCAAGCCCTGAAATAAAGCCCGTGTCGGCGCGTGAAAGGGTTTGCAGCCTTGCGCTGCGTTCCGTCGGGAACTCTAACATATTGACCGTAATATCGTGTGGTTTAGTGTCATCGACCGGATAGTTATCCATCAATCCCTCTTTTTTCAACTCATCGGATACGCGAGGACACGGCGTTACTGCTTCGGGCTGTTCGTCATCAAGCTTTGCTTGAATGGCGTTATATATTTCCACGGAGCTTTCCTTATCTATATCGAAGTTTATAAGTCTGTGTGTATAGTCGTATGTGGCACCTAAAATCTGACCACCCAAGATATCCTTAAACGCGGCCGATATACGGCGCACCACACGCATTTCACCGGCATTGACCGTCTCGGTGTAGTAGTTTCGTGTCAGTGTAGAACGATATGCCCTAAGCAAGAACACGGCTTCCTCAACCGAGCCTTCGCATTGTTTGAGGGCGAGTGCCGCGTAGGTTTTTGAATACAAACCCGCCTCACTCATTACACGATCCACCAGCAACGATAGCTTGCTTTCTATAGCTTCTGTTTCGATATCCTTGTCCGTACCGCTTCTATAAAAATCCAACAGCCTGATGCTTTCCTCTATAGCTTCCTTACCACCGGATACGGCTACATACGCCATCTACTGCACCTCCCAGCGTGTTGTCCTGGGTACGGCAAAAAAATCACCGTTTTCGGACACAAAGAATAAATCGATACCCTGCGGATATTCATAATGCTGTTTATCACGCAGACGCAAAGCCGTCATGACCGTTTCGCTGACACTCACCTGCTGACTCCCGTCGATACCGGGCCCTACGAATACCAAGTCGCAATCTGCAAGGTCCTCATTTTGTATGATCAGCGTTGCGCTTTTATGAGGATTAGCCAATGTACCGCATTTTGCAATTCCGATGAGATCTTGGATATACTCTTTGTCTTCTATAAATATGTAGTCTGCCGCCTCCGGGCTTTCAATCGATGCTAAGGTCAGTAATGTGATATCCCGAGACAGCTTTAGGTTGTCGTTAGCATAGAAGCTGACTTCACTATCCAGCAGGGTTATTGCCAAAGCCAAAAAATCAGGGTTTGCACCAAATAGCTTTGCAGCATACTGATGTATATTCACTATTTTAGTCGGATTGGATACAGCCTCTAATACAAGCCTGTATACCGCTTGGCCGTCATATACCTCGTCAAAGCTATGCTTTTTTGAAAGAACTGACATCGTTTGGTGCCTCCCGGTCCATAGATACAAAATTTACCATGGTTTTTAGATGCATGGCATTTTCGCGCATAACGCGGTCGTTTTGTGCACTTTCCATTGTGTTGAGTTTATCTATTCCTTCGAAAACCCCTTTATTTACAGCGGCATCGATAATTGCGATATCCATGGTTTTTACTGTATCGTCGCCCATGGTAACGGCAACACCCTTTTCCCCGCCGAGCTCCACTACCGCCTCGCAGACTATTACCTCACCGATATAGAACAAGCTCTGCTTGACTGGCTCGCGCATTTTTATCATCGCCAGGGTTTTACCCGGTTCCTTTATTACAATCACATCATAGCGAGCCTTCAAATCCGCCGCCAGTTCCGCAACTTCCTCTCGGCTCGCATTTGCCAAAATCTTAAACATCCTCTTTTTTTCCATGTACTATCTCACCCTCGACTTGACTCGCGTCGAAATCATCTCAAGTCCGATAACCGCGATCACTATAATATATGTAATATAACCGAGCTCACGCAGATCGAAATAAAAGCTGCCGGCCATAAAAAGGTCATAGCCGATCCCTCCGGCTCCCGCAGCTGCACCCATGGCGATCGCGTTTGTAAAGTTGATTTCAAACCTTAGGAATGTCCATGCGGTCATATAGCTGATCGACGAGGGTAATATGGCTTGAAAAACGATCTGCCAAAAGTTTGCACCGCTGGCTTTTAATGCTTCGATGGTTCCGTTATCCATTTCTTCAATGGACTCCGAATAGGCCTTGATTAAATAGGCGACGCTGTGAAAGGTTAGCCCTGCTACCGCTGCCACACTGCCCAACCCCGCCGCAACAGTAAAGATAAGAACCCACAATATGGTCGGAACCGCTCTGATAAAGGCCACGACACTCTTTACAATATTAGCTGTTATGGGGTTTGAGATGTTTTTTGCGCATAACAGAGCACCGAATAACGCAATGATTGCTCCCAAAATGGTTGAGAGTACCCCGAGTGAAAAGGTCACGAGCAACTGGTGCATAGCCCCGATAAAGGTGTTGTATGTCAAATGCGGCTGCCCGAACAGCACCTTTATATTGCCGAGAGTACCCGTTACTGCTTCGACAAGGTTTATGTTCTTATAATCAAAGGTCGCAAAGCCCAATACCGTAAGCCCCAGTAAAACCATGATGGTGATATTGATTACAACATTGCCGGTGCTCCTTGCACCGATCTTTATTTTCCCTTTGCGTGTTCTTTTGATGTGCTTGTGTATGTCCAATTGCATCTGCACAGGGGGCGTTAACACCAGTTCACTCATTACATAATCACCTTTCTGATTTGGTTTGAGATCATCTCTATAGCTATAACCAGCAGCACAATGGATATGACTACAAGACTTGCCGCACCATAATCCAATCTCTTGTAGTACAAATCAAACAGATATCCTATACCCGTCGCCGTCAGCACACCTATCAATGTCGAGGAGCGGATATTGGTTTCTATCATAAACAATACCCATGTGACTATCTCCGATAACGCAGACGGGATGATACCCTGAAAAACCGTCTGCATATAGGTTGTGCCTGTGGCATGCAGGGCTTCGACGCAGTTTGCGCTGACCTCGTCAATTGTTTCTATAAATGTGCGTGTAAGCATACCGAAGGTAGCAAAGAACAGTGCAAAAAATCCGGTCAGTACATTCTGGCCAAACGAGAACAGTAACAGCATCGCCCACACTACGTCGGGAACATTTCTGAAAAAGGCGGCGATAATCCTGACTGTCCTGCTGACGAACGGGTTTATCTTCGTGATCCTTGTGCCCAGTAGGCTGAAGAAAAACGCGCATATGGCCGCGCACACCGTCACAGCCACAGACAGCATGGCTGTTTCGGTGAGCTTTCTCAAAATATTGGGTAGCCTGGCCCAAGATTTTTCGTTAGGCACGAGGTTTGCAGCTATCCATTTTACTGCTTTTGGCACGGACTCTATGCCGCTGATTACGTTGTAATTAGTTACGAACGCGGACAGACAGAAAAGCGCCAGCAAGCACAAAAAAGTCAATGTGAACGTAAGCTTTCGTTTAGCAAATACAGCATCCATATTTTCACCCTACATCCGTGATCAAATCACCTTCGCTGGACTGATAAATCTCATATATCGTGGCTTTGGTCAGTTCCTCGGGCGGGCCGTCGTAGATGATCCGTCCGGAGGTAATGCCTATGATGCGCTTTGAGTATTTCATGGCTACATCTACTTGATGGAGGTTTAACACGCAGGTTATTTTCATCGTCTTATTGATATCGCTCAGGTGGTCCATTATGACCTTTGACGAGCTTGGATCCAGAGAGGCTATCGGTTCGTCACAGAGTATCAGACGCGGCTGCTGCATAATGGAGCGCGCTATACCAACCCGTTGCTTTTGACCACCCGACAACTCGTCGCATCGCTTGTATGCCTGTTCGGTCAATCCCAACTTGGCCAGTATATTAAACGCATCTTCCTTTTCCTTTTCCGAGTAGTGCCCGATGACGCCTCCGAATGTAGACTTGTGTCCGAGACGCCCGTGCAAAACATTTTCGATGACGCTGAGCCTGTCTACGAGATTGTAGTGTTGAAAGATCATGCCCGTTTTTGTGCGAACACTGCGCAATTCTTTCTTGTCTACCTTTGTGATATCCTGCCCATCAAACATGATAACCCCCTGCGTTACATCCACAAGTCTGTTGATGCAACGCAGAATGGTTGACTTTCCGGAGCCTGACGGCCCTATGATGGACACGAACTCACCCTCGTCTATGCTAAACGAAATATCCGTAAGCGCTTTTGTGACGTTGTTATATATTTTGCTTACGTGTTTAAATTCAAGGATGGGCATGTGCTTACCTCATTTCAATTAATTCTCGGTCATTTCGCGAATGGGGTTATACCAACTGTCATCGACAGCTACTACGCATTCCTTATCGGTTTTTTTGAACATTCCGACGTAACCCGAGTCCTTTACTACAAAAATCTGTGGATTATTTGTGACCTCGTCACTCATAAATGTTTCGCGTATCTTCTGGAGCTCATCGTCACTCATATTCTGAGGATTGTATGCAAACGGGCCATTTAAAACAGGTGTTGACTGGATGATCACAAACTCCTTGCCTGTAACTGTATCAAACGGCGCGGAAGCATCTGCCTTTATGGCATATACAGCTCCCACCTTATTCTCCTGGCCATCCTTTACATCGGCATACGGCGCCATTTCCGTATCGCAGAACGCAGCCACATCCGCTTTACCGCTTACGAGATTAAATGCCGAACCCTGATGTGAACCGCCGAACAAGACCTCTGAGAAGAATGCCTTGGAACCGCCCTCGATCATGTCATCAACATTAATATCCTTCCATTTGTCTGTCTTCTTGAAAAATTCTAAGATATTTGTAGTGGGCACCTTAAATCCGGATGTCGAACTATTGGAAACAAAAGACATCTTCTTGCCCTCGATATTGGCTATAGAATATTTGTCCCCGTCTTTATAAGCGTCCTCTTCTCCTTTGTTGACAGCGAGCCAGCTGTAGTATATTGCGTCATCCAGCGTACCCGACGGGCCGGAGTTTACAAACAACGGGTTTACTTCTGGGTTCTTATTCTTTGCTTCTATGTAACCGGATGCGCCCATAAAGCAGATATCAGCAGCACCGCCTGCGAGGGACTCGATAGCGATAGCATAGTCCGTTGTGAGCTTGTGCTCGACCTTGCGGTTTGTGGCCTGCTCGATCAGGCGAGCAAACTCATCGCGTGCGCCCTGATAATCAGATGCGGATTCATTGGGATACCAAACGATCGTAATGGGCTTTGTGTTTGCCGGTGTACTCTCAGGAGTTTGTTCAGCCGTAGGTTCCGGCGTGCTCTCAGGTGTAGGTGCCGGGGTGCCCTGTGAAGAGGCGTTTGTGTTGCTTTGCGCTTGGGCATTGCTGGCCGGAGCGCTGGGTTTGCTCTGCGCACATGCGGTAAAACCAACGGCCATTACCGATGCGAGCAGCATTGCCGAGACCTTTCTCAAAATCCTATTGCTCTTCATAACATATCTCCTTTAATAAAAAATGGTTTTGCCAGCATTTCCGCCGACAAAACCATTATAAGAATACTTATGTAAAATCTAATACCAAATACAAGTAAATTGTTTGTAATCGTTATGTAAATATTATGCGTTCTTTCTATTTCACTTTATCCAATTCCTTCTGCGCGCGAGCGTTTGCTTCGTCTAAAGTCGCCTGAACGGGCGCGTTCTCTACTTGGATTTTCTCTACCGCCTCACCAATGATAGTAAATATTGCACCACCGGTAGGATCGATAAATGCCGGAGCACCACTCTGATCCACCTGCTTTAAAGGTACATCAGCGCCGGGGCTGGTTTTAAGGAACTCTTTATATATATCCAGCTCCAAAACGGATTTCCTGACAGGTATGTATCCGGTTGCTATTGCAAATTTGGCTGTGTTTTCCGTTCGAAGTGCGTATTCGACGAAATCAACCGCGCCTTGTGTATATGCTGCGTCTTTATCTGTTTTTGGTAAATAGTACAGCAGCGAGCTATAGTATGGACGCGGTGCATTTCCCTTCCAACCGGGCTGAGGCGCTACGCCAAATTCATTTTTTACACCGTTGTTTATTACCTCAGTTATAGCATCCCTTGCAATGACAAAGTCACCCGGCGATCCTGTATAACCTAACGACTTACCATATACCCAGTCGTCCATGGTCTTGTACCAATATTCCCAACCTTGTCCGCCCGTGTGAATAGACATGATTTTATCTTCATGTATCCATTTACGAAAACTGTCCAATACATCAACCCATGGCTCGGTATTGATTGTTACAGTCTGTCCGTCATCAGAAACAATGCGACCGCCCGCGCTGTTTATGGCATCGATCATATTACCTGATCCGGACATCGGCTCCCATACGAATTCAATCTTGTTATTGCCTGTATTTATTCCTATTACGTCATTGGACATCCCTACCAAGCTTTGCCAGCTCTTTAAATCCTCTTCCGTTTTTCCGGCTTCGGCCAATACCTTTTTGTTATAGTATAGGATCTGAGATGTAGCATAGGCTGGTGCAAAGACCATCTCACCGTTTATCGTTACATAGTTTTTAAGTCCACCCAGAATATCTTCTTTGTCAAAATCAGCAGAAAGGTGTTTTTCAAACGGTTCTACTAAGCCCTTGGCATGAAACATAAATCCGCTGCCTCCGGCAACCAAGTTCGGCGCAACCTTTGATGCAAATGCCGCTTGCAGCTTTGTATCTATTTCCGAGTAGCTGCCCAACGTGACTTCCTTAACCTCATAACGTTCGTTGCTATTGTTAAACTCTTCAATGGTTGCCTTCATTTGATTGCCCAGGTCACCGCCTAACGCATGCCAAAACTCAATCTCTTTCTTGTCCTGAGTTTGATTTGCGGGTGTATCTGTTGCGGTGGTTTCTGCTGCGGGCGTTTCTGTTGCGGGCGTTTGTGCAGTCGCGGGCGTTTTTGCTGTTGTATTACCTGCACATCCCATTAGTAGTAACCCGCTTAGAACAACAGAAATAATCCTCGATGACTTGCTTAAATTGAACTTCATTCCCAATCCTCCATAGTTGATTTAATTTATGTTTGAATCACTTGATGCCACTATCACCGGCGATGCCTGTAATAAAGTGCTTATGCGCAATGATTAATACCACGATAACAGGGAAGACGGTAAGCGCATTTGCTGTCATTATCTCAGACCAGTTCATGCCGTAGGCCCCTTCGGTAATAAAAAAGCGCCGCAGACCTTGAGATATTAAAAAGTTCTTATCGGACTTTAAAATTATTGTGGGCCACATATAATTATTGTACATGTAGATGAAATACAGTAACCCACAGGAGAAATAAGCCGACTTAGTCATTGGTATTACTATATTTTTAATAATAGAGAAATGCCCTGCTCCATCGATTTTTGCCGCTTCTATGTAGTCCATGCTTATCTTTTTCATGTTCTGTCTCAAATAAAATACAGTAAAGACACTGGTTAGACACGAAAATACTAAGCCTGCTAGCGAATCCCCCAACCCAGCCATTACCAATATTTTAAATGATGGGATATATGTAACAGAGGATGGCAGCATGTATGTCAGCATAACAATAGCAAATAAGACCTTTGTAAATTTGTTTTCAAAAAACACGATTGCATATGAAAACAAGGTACTGATGATCAGCAATACTACCGTACCGATGATAGCTACATAAAAGCTGTTTGCCATATACGGATATATCTGCAGATTTTGTATTTTTCCCCATAGCTCAACTAAATTGAATTCATTGGGTAAAATCTTGTCCGGCGTATGGAATATTTCATTGTTTGTTTTAAACATACCAAAGATCATCCACAAAAACGGAAACCCAAAGACAAACGCAAATATAGTGGTAAACAAGACCTTTACATACCCAAGTATCCTACTCTGTGTCATAAAACACCTCCTTATCTTAATCAATTGTAAACAACGGTTCTTTTACTGATTTGTGTAGTCAGGATAGATAAACCTACAATCAAAACCAAAATTATGATAGCGATACTGCTCGCATATCCCACATTGAAGTTTTGGAACGCCCTTTGATAATACAAAAACAGTAAAGTGGTTGTATTACGGCCTCCGCCGGTCATGATCGAGATCTGATCGTAGACTTGAATCGTGTCAATGATGCTGACGATAACCAAGAAAAAGGTTGTAGGTGATATCAATGGCAGCGTGATCTTGGTCAGCTTTGTAAAAAATCCCGCACCGTCTAAATCCGCAGCCTCATACACAGACTGGGGCACCTTTTCCAAAGCCCCCACAAAGAAGATTGTGTACCAGCCTACACTCTTCCATATGGTAAAGATAATAATAGCCGTCATTGCATATTTACTGTCGTTTAGCCATGCGATCGAAGGCAATCCAAAGAATTTCAACACGAGATTAAACAAGCCGTCATCAGGCTTGTACAACCATGACCAGATCATGGACAGCGCCACTGTTGGGGTCACATACGGGCTGAATATTATCATCTGGTATATACCGCTGCCTCTGAATCCGTTTTTAAACAATAACGAAAGTCCAAAGCTAATAGTAATAACGCCTATACAAGTAAAAAGCGAAAACCGTATCGTATTAAAGAGGGCATTATAAAACACCGAATCGCTTAAGATATCAGTGTAATTATCTAAACCGATAAAATTTTTAGCTGTCAGCGGTGATAAAAAATCCCAATCATTTAAACTGATGTAAAACGCCGAGATTAACGGTATAATATAAAACACTACTAACAATGCAAAAAAGGGCAAAATAAACATAATACATGTCAAATTATTTTTTTTCATAAATGACCACCGATTAAACGCATATCATTCCTCCGCAATAATAATTTCAACGATATATTATCGAAAGCAATGTAAAGTCGCTACCAAGATACAGTAAAGCGTATGTAAATTATATGTAAATAACAAAAGACCGCAGATATTTTATCTGCGGTCTTTTACGTTTGTCTTTCATCTTACATAACACCACGTATGTACATATCGGTGAGCTTTTCCTTTGGATCGGAAAACAATGTTATGGTATCGGAGGCCTCTACGATCTTTCCCTGATAAAAGAACGCCGTGTAATCGGATACACGTTTCGCCTGTTCCATATTATGCGTTACGATTATCAGTGTGTGATCCTGTTTCAATCGACCCAACAGTTCCTCAACAGCAAATGTGGAAATGGGATCTAATGCCGAGCAGGGCTCATCAAGCAAAATGATATCAGGGTTTAACATAAGCGCACGTGCTATACAAAGCCGCTGCTGCTGCCCACCGGACAGCTTTAGCGCATTTTTATCCAACCGATCCTCAATCTCGTCATAAAGCCCGACCTTTTTCAAGCAACTTACAGCCAATTTAGTCATATCATAACGACCATCTTTGAAATGCTCGCGTGCGGGCAACAGCATGTTTTGCATGATGGTCATCGGAAGAGGATTCGGCTGTTGGAACACCATGCCTATACCGCGCCTCAGATTTTCCACGGGCTTGCCCTTGGGCAGATCATATATGTTCCTACCGTTTATACATATCCGTCCGCTCAGCGAAAAACCGTTTACCAGATCGTTCAATCGGTTGATGGAGCGCAGCAATGTGGTTTTACCGCAACCTGAGGGACCAATAAATGCATAGACACTGTTTTTAGGGATATTGATCGAGACATCGTTCAGTGCTTTTGCTTTGTTATAGAACACGTTGACGTTTTCGACGGAGACATGTGTGCTCATCGGTGTTCCCCCTTACCCTGCGCAAAATATCCCAACAGCGAAGCCACCAGATTCAGCATGATTATAATAACTATCAAGACCAAGGAGGCCCCGAACGCCACCTCGTAATTATTACCCTCACCGGCCGGGGATGTATAGTATATGTAGGTCGTCAATGTGGAGCCGGTATTTCTGAGCGTGGAGATCCAGTTCTCAGGGCTATACCATGGCTGATCACCTGTCATACGCAGGGTTCCTCCCAGCGCGAGCCATACAATGGCGGTGTCGCCAATGATGCGTCCCATACCGAGTATTACGCCCGTCACTATACCCTGCGACGCACTCTTTAGTACAACCTTGTATATGGTTCTCCATTTTGTGGCACCCAGCGCGTATGATCCCTCCACATATGATGCAGGAACAGATTTTATTGCCTCTTCCATGGATTTGATAACGAACGGTAGTATCATAACAGCCATGGCAACGCCCGCTACCAGAAACGATTTGCCATAAGCCCTTTGAACGAGCTCTTCACTGTCCACAACCGACGAAAGAAATATAAATGCGGGCTTGGTAAATATGGAAAGCGCAAATAAACCTATTACAACAGTGGGCACACCCGAGAGTATATCAATAGCAAAGCGTATGCTGTCGTTAAATAAACCCTTTTTGGAATAGAAGCGCAGATATATCGCCGTAGCCAATGAAAACGGAAATGCGATAATGATGCCTATGACGGTCAGGATCACGGTACCGCATAGCGGAGTGAGGATGCCTCCGGCCTCTGTATCTATAGCCGATGGATTGGGCTCCGTAATCAGAAAGTCAAGCGACAGACTGTGGTATCCGTAATAAGCGATATTGATAATGATGAACAGACATACCCCTATTACCAACAGAGTGCATATCCACGAGTATATATAACCCAGATATGAGTTTATTGTATTGTCTTTATGCTTAGTCATCATATCCGGCATCCTTTCTGAGTTTCCTGTCTATAAGGCGGGCACATACCGATAACGCGGCGCCAAACAGCAACAATATCGCACCGCAGGTAAACAATGCGCTCTCGACGGACATCACACTCATTGCCTCGCTTTTGTTTACAATGGCTGATGACAGCGGCAGCACAGGTGTCAAAAAAAATACAAATCCATGCGATAGCTCCGGTATGTTTCCGATACCTCCGCAAACCATAGAGATAGCAATAGCCTCACCGATACCGCGTCCGGCACCCAATATCATGCCTGCAACGATACCCGATCGAGCCGACGGCAAAATGACCTTCCAGATAACGCGAAAATGGCTCATGCCAAATGCCACTCCGGCCTCTTTATAAATCCTGGGAACCGCATGTATGGCATCTATCGACAATGAGATGATGGTAGGAACGATCATGAATGACAGCACAACAATGCTTGCGAGCAAGCTTCGTCCGGATATCTGAAAAAAATCCAGAAATGCGATCTGCAAATCCGTGGTTATAAATAAGCGTTCAATGATGGGTACGACTGTGATGAGGCCTATCAATCCGAATATAACGGATGGGATGGATGCAAGCAGCCTGACTATGGAGGTAATGACAGCGGATACGGTTTTGTTTGTGAGCTCGCATATCGTAATGGCCGCTCCTATCGAGAGTATGCCGGCTGTCAGCAGTGATAGCAGTGTAGTCAACAGCGTTCCTACCACGAGACCGGCCATTCCAAACTTAAGCATCGGCTCGTCCGCAGGCGCATAGAATGCATCCGATATCTGACTGTCAAATCCCGTGTCCGTAATAAGACTCAACCCGCTGGTTTTGATGACAGGCAGCGCTTTTGAAAACACAAAAACAAAAATAAAGACTATCGTGATAACAGCGATAAATGATGCTGTTTTTATTATATATTCGGCCGCAAAGTCCTTAGTTTTTTTCTGCATATAGCTTCTCCCGGTTATAAAGAAAGGGATAGCTCATCACTATCCCTTCTCTTAATTATTATGTAATGCTTATCTTATTGTTACATAGCCTTCCTTGGCGATGATCGTGTTCTGGCATACGCTGCTGCGCAGGTACTCGAGCAGTCTGGCTATTTCATTTTTCGGAGCGCTCTTTGTAAACACGATAAGGTCACGGCTCATGGGATACTTGGTGCTCTTTATGTTTTGCTCGCTTGCTTCTATACCGTCTAATGTGAGGGCCTTTACCTTTTGATCAATAAAGCCAACCGAGTCAAAACCTATTGCGTTTGCATCCTTGGCTACAGCTTGCTTTATAAGTGCTGATGAGTTGTTCGGTGTAGCGGACTTTACTACATTCTTCTTTTCAAGCAGCATTTCCTCGAGTGTAGCCAATGTACCGGAACCTGTCTCACGCGTCTGAACCATGATCGGAGCGTCGTTGCCGCCTACATCCTTCCAGTTCTTTATCTCGCCCATGAATATCTTGGCTGCCTGAGCCTTTGTCAGATTAGTAACCGGGTTCTTTGGATTTACGATGATTGCTATGCCGTCATGCGCTACTACTACGGGCTGTAATTGCTTGGCTTCGTCTGCTGTCAGCGCTCTGCTGGACATACCGACGTTGTTGGCACCATTTATCGTGTCCTTGATACCGGCTCCCGATCCGCCACCTGCTACGGCAACATTAAATCCCTTATTGAGCTTTATCAGGTTGTCGGCTGCCGCCTGCATGATAGGCTGCACCGTTGTCGAACCGGATACCTTGATCTTGCCGGTCATCTTTGAGAAATACTTTACCGTTGCGGTATTTGTCTTTGCATCAAAGGAAGCGTCAGCACCTATGCTCGTAAGAGCCTCTACCGGCACTAACAATGTGCCGTCCTTTGCCTGTGGCGCAGCCGGCATTTCATATTCGTTGCCGTTTACTGTATATTTCTTTGAGTCAGGTGTAAATCCAATCGTATACTTATAGTTTTTCAATTCATATTTCTTATTAGCACTATCAACCGTTGCATCAATGCCCACTGCATCAGCCAGTACATTCAGCGGAAGCAATGCTGTGGAGCCGCTGACTGCAGAGCTGCCCTTATACGAAACCTCAGTGCCGTCTATTACGAGCTTCGCGTTAGTGGACGCGGTGGACGCAAATACGGTTTGCGAAAATAGCCCGAGCATCATTACTAAACTGATAATCAGCGCTGTTTGTTTCTTTAACATAATCATTCCTCCATAGTTTTTTTAGAAGCAACCGTATAATAGCACAATAAGATTTTCTTACTATCAAGATAGTGTAAACCATTGGTAAAATTTAGGTAAACTTGATCGTTATTTCCGTACCGGCTCCGGGTTTGCTTTTTAGCGATATGCTCCATTCATAGAGCGCACAAATATGTTTAACGATAGCAAGGCCCAAACCTGTTCCGCCGTTGCGTGGGGAACGGCTTTTTTCCACACGATAGAAACGTTCAAATATCCTCGCCTGCTCTATCGGCGAAATGCCGATGCCTGTGTCTGAAACGGAAATCGTATGAGCAGTCGCATCGATTGCTATCGTTACAGTGCCACCGCGATTGTTGTATCGGATGGCGTTCTCAGCCAGGTTTTTTATTAGCTCGTACATATGCCCGGACTCAGCCGAGACAGTTGCATCCCCTTTTACCTCAAACGATATATCCTTTTCGGCTATCTCCGCAGTCAAGGTCTGCTTGACCTCATCGGCCGTTTTTGAAAGTGATACCGCAACCGGATTTACTGCGCGTGTGCTTTCGAGCTCCGACAGCTTCAGCATGTCCGTGATCAGGGACATCATACGCTCTGTTTCGCGCGATATTCCCTCTACAAACCTGTTCATGGCTTCGTCCTTGTTACCGATAGCGATCAGTTCATTAAAGCCCTTTATCGCGGTCAGCGGTGTCTTTAATTCATGAGATGCGTTTGCAAAAAACTCCTCACGCCGCTTGGCGCTCTCTCTGTTTTCCGTTACATCGGACAGTATTACCATCGCAAGTTTTGTATCAGGCAGATGCTTGACCGATACAAGGAATATATTGCCGCCGGACGTAAACTCGAATAACGCGCTCCTGCCAAGGTTAATGCAATCCTCTATGGCCTGCGTGAGCATCTTATCGTAGGTCAAGTAACTGAGCTTGTTGCCTACTATATCCGCGGTCGCATTAAAGATGCGGATTGCACCCGCATTAATCAATGCGATGTTGTGTTCCTCGTCAATCGCAAACAGTCCGTCGCCTATATTGTCGAGGATATAGTCGAGCTTGGCCTTTTCGTTGCGCAGATTTTCAATGTTACTCTGCAAGAACGCAGAGAGCTCGTCAATCTCTCCGGTAATCTTATTTATCTCATCATAGCTTTCGGTAAACGGCATGGGTTTGTATTCGCCCTTTGACAGCGTGCGTAGCTTCTTCTGCACGGTATCTAACGGCGCGATAAGTTTTGCCGTTATACGCCGCGTAAAGAAGAAACAAATGAGTGCTACTACGATCAGCGTAAACGCGAGTAACGGCAGTATCCGCCAGAAATACGCATCGACCTGAGCAATCGGTATCGCCGCGCGTATGAATACATGTCCGTCCCCGAGAGGTACCATCAACGCGTAATAAATAAAATATATGCCGAGGGTTTCGGAATAGCGCAAAGCAGTAGTCGGCGTGCCTTGCGCAGCGGCTTGGATCTCCGGACGCATTAGATGATTTTCGAGGTTATTTACATCCAGCGGACGGCTGTCGGCCAGCACAGCACCATCTGCAGCAATAATCGTTACGCGCGTATCACCCGCGGCCTTTACAAAATCCGAAGGATCTGAGCTTTCATCATACAAGCCGGCATAAACACGTGTGAGTTCCGTTACGGTATCGCGCGCAAAGTTCAAATTATTTGTGTATGTCATGTACAGCGAGGCCAAAAAAAAGCACAGCAGCCCCAGTAAGATAATGAGCATGCTGTACAGAAATAATCGTTTTTTCATACTATAATATATCCAACTCCCCTAATGGTTTGTATCGTAGCTATGCTACCGGTTTCAGCCAACTTCTTACGGAGTTCCTTTATATGCATATCCAGTGTACGCGTCTCACCCGCGAACTCGTTGCCCCACACCTCGTAGAATATCGTTTCACGCTCTTGAACCTTCTCCGCATTTTTGCAAAGTAAACACAGCAAGTTATATTCCTTGAGCGTAGTTTGCAGCTTGATACCGTTTGCCGTTATCCTGTGACGGCTTTCGTCAATTTCGATGTCCTTATATGTGATCGCCTCGATCTCAGGTTCCTGTACTGACTTGGCAATCTTACGCAGATTTGCTTTTATACGCGCTATTAGTTCCAATACCCCGAACGGCTTGGCTATGTAATCATCCGCACCCATATTCAAGCCCTTGACCTTAGATAGCTCCTCGCCCTTTGCCGATACCATGATTACGGGTATGTGCTCGGTAGTTTTGTCGCTCTTGAGCTGCTTGATAATAGAAAAGCCATCCTCACCGGGCAGCATAATATCCAAAAGGACTAAGTCGGGCAGTATATCAGACAGTGCATCGAACAGCTCGCGCCCGCTGCCAAAGCAACGGCACTCGTATTCCTCTGTTTTTAGCGCGTATGTGTATACCTCCTGTATAGATTCGTCATCTTCAACGGCATAGATTAGCTGCTTCACTTAATTCCTCATTTCTTCGGATGAGTACCTGTTATGGCATATTCTACCCACTCACCGATATTGACCGCGTGATCACCTATGCGCTCCAGATATTTCGTAATCATCATGAACATGACAGCCTGCTCGGCGTTGTCGGGGTTCTTTTTTATCAGAGCGATCAAGTCCGCCATGATGATGTTGAACAGCTCATCGACCCTATCGTCCGTGCGATCCAGTGAACCAGCAAGCTCCAGATCACGGTTGATATAGGCCGTCACACCGTCCTTGACCATCTGCGTAGCGATCTCGGCCATCTGCGGTATATGCTCGAGCTTCTTGATATACTCCTTGTCGCCGAACTGCATCGTAATCTCCGCGATATCACGCGCCTGATCGCCTATACGTTCGAGGTCCGTTATCATCTTCAACGCGGCGGTCACCTCGCGAAAATCTCCGGCTACCGGGTGCTCCATGAGCAATATCTTTAGACAGCTCTGCTCGATGTCGCGTTCGAGACGGTCTATCAGCTCATCCTCCTCGATCACGTCACAGGCAAGCGTCGCGTCGCGGCTCACAAGCGATTCGATGCATTTTTCTATCGCGGATTCGATATGGCGGCACATCAGCACGAGGCTGTCGAATACACTTTTTAGTTCTCTCTCATAGCGTGCTCTTATCGACATTATTATACTCCCTCTTTATAATGATTCAACCGAAGCGTCCGGTGATGTAGTTTTCTGTTCGTGTATCCTTCGGGCTGGTAAATATATTTTCGGTCGTATCGAACTCAACGATCTCGCCCAATAGGAAAAACGCGGTCTTGTCGGATATCCTTGTGGCCTGCTGCATGTTATGCGTAACGATAACAATCGTATATTCGGATTTCAATTCATTGACGAGCTCCTCGATCTTGCCCGTGGATATCGGATCCAATGCGCTGGTCGGTTCGTCCATCAACAATATTTTAGGGCTCGCGGCTAGTGCGCGCGCTATGCACAGGCGCTGCTGCTGACCACCGGACATACCCATCGCACTTTTACGCAACCGATCCTTTGCCTCATCCCACAACCCGGCTTGCTTTAACGAACGCTCGACGATCTCGTCCAAGGCGTTCTTTTTTTTGATGCCGAAGGTACGCGGCGCGAACGCAATATTGTCATAGATGCTCATCGGAAACGGATTGGGCTTTTGAAAGACCATGCCTACGTTTTTGCGCAACAGGGTCACGTCCGTATCCTTTGCGTAGATGTCAACTCCGCCAACCCGTATATCACCCGTGATGCGGCAGTTGTCTACGAGATCGTTCATGCGGTTAAAAGTCTTGATAAACGTGGACTTACCGCAGCCCGACGGCCCGATAAACGCCGTGACCTCATGCTCACCTATGTCTATGCTCAAATTCTTCAGCGCGTGAAAATCCCCGTAATACAGGTTACAGTCGCGCACAGTGATGTTGTATGTATTATCCATTCGCAAGCTCTCCTTTGCCGAATACCTTGCCCAAAGCCGTAGCCAAAAGATTTATAGAAATAACCAGTACAAGCAGCACAACACCTGTTGCGGCGGCCTGCTCCGGATAGCCGTGTGAGCCGAAGTAATATACATCCAGTGCGAGGCTCGTACCCGGCGACGCGAAGCCCTCGGGCATCTTGTTCACCACCATGCCAATGGTCAAGATCAGAACCGCGCTTTCCGAGATCACACGTCCGACAGCCAAGATCAGTGAGGTAATAATGCCGCTCGTGGCGCAGGGCAATACGACCGAAAATATCGTACGCACCTTTGAGGAGCCCAATGCAAAGCTGCCCTCGCGCAGTGAGCGCGGTACGGCTAGTAAGCTCTCCTCCGTCGAGCGCACTATGACCGGTAGGATCATGATAGCAAGCGTGAAGCCCCCACCGATCAGCGAGTATCTAAACCCGAGCGCAACCACAAACACGAGGTAACCAAAGATGCCATAGACGATCGAGGGTATACCTGCGAGGGTTTCGGTAGCTATGCGGATAAAGTAAACGATGCGGCTCTTTGAGCCTGTGTATTCGGTCAGAAAGATAGCACAGCCAATCCCGATCGGAGCGGCTATCGAAATCGCAATAAAGATCAGACTGCATGTGCCGACGAGCGCGGGCTTGATAGAGGGCGCCATACCGTAGTCACCAAACAGCAGCTGCATATTGACAAACGGCAGACCCCGTATGGTGATAAACAGGATAACAGCCGCAAGCGAGAGAAGGGATATTGCGAGCGCAACCATCGCGGCATATTTATAAACCGCGTACTTGATAATCTGAAACTTGTGCGCATCCATTATGACCGCGCCCCCTTCTTCATCAGAGAAAAGCAGGTATTCAAAAGCAGCGTAAAGATAAATAGTACAACGCCTGTAGCGACGAGTGCCGTAGATGCATCACCGGACAGCTCGGTCGCGCCCATTGCAATATTGGCCGTCAGGGTACGCACCGATTGGAATACACTGCCCGGCATCTGCGGCGAGCCACCGATAACCATAATCACGGCCATCGTTTCACCGATCGCGCGCCCTATGGACAGCACCACCGCCGCGAGTATCCCGCTTTTAGCAGCGGGGATCATGATCTTAAACACGCTCTGTTCCTCTGTTGCTCCGAGCGCCAACGCGCCCTCATAATAGGATTTGGGTACAGCGTTCAGCGCGTCGAGGCTTACACTCACAATCGTAGGCAATATCATCACCGACAGCACCAAACCCGCCGACAATATGCCGTAACCTACACCGTTCGGCGATATATAATCACGCAGGAACGGCACGATGATGATCATACCGAACAGACCAAAGATAACGGACGGGATACCCGCGAGTAGGTTGACCATCTGACGTATCGGTGACACGAGCCTTTTCGGGCAGAATTTATATAGTGAAACCGCGGTCAGTAGACCGATGCTCACACCAATGACAGTCGAGAGGATAGTCACATACAGGCTAGCCGCGATCATAGGCACAATGCCGTACTGCTCCGTGTTCAGGTTCCATTTCATACCGAAGAAGTTGCCGAGCCCTATTTTTCCGATAAACGGCAACCCGCTCGCGAACAAGAACACACATATGCACCCGAGTGCAAATATCGAAAACACCGCACAACTCAGGAAAACAACACGCATTACGGCGTCTGTGCCCGTCTTCACCTTTATGGTAATCATTTTGTCAGCGCGCTCCATTTGGTTATCGCGGTGTCACCGGCCTCAGCATCATAGATGGACTTAAGCTGATCCATTGAGATGTTGTCGATGGTATTATTCTTGTTTACGATAACCGCGATGCCGTCTTTGCATACTACATAATGCGTGCATGACGCTGCCTTTTCAGCATTGAACTCCTCGCTGATCATACCGAATGCGCTGACACCCTCGTCTGCATTCTTGTATCCTGTACCGCTGCCGCCGCCCGAAACATTGACCTTTACATTGGGCTGGAGCTTTTCAAATGCCGCAGCAAGCTCGATCATCAGCGGCTGCAACGAGGTCGAACCTGAGATGTCTATACTGCCTGACAGCGCGCCGTCTATCGTGTAGGCCGTCGGACTGTCGATGAGTGTGACATAACCCTTATCGGAAATGATCTTGGCTGCGTCTTCGGATTGCAGATATGTGTAAAACGCGCTGTTGATCGCATCGCTGAGTGTTTCTTCCTTGTACACGACAGATAACGGACGCGAGATCTTGTATGAGCCATCCTTTATATTAGCTACGGTCGCTTCTACATCATTTACCTTCAGCATCTTTACATCCGCGGTGACATAACCGAGGCTCTCGTATGCGATGGCCGCAGGGTTGCCCTTGACCTCCGTGAGTACGCCGGCTGTGCCGGTCTGGATGATGACATTAGCAGGATCAGCCTTGCCCTTAAGCCCGATCAGCTCCATAAACGCGGTCTTTGTACCGCTGCCGTCCTCGCGCGCCACTACCGAAATATTCTTCGATGTGTCAAAGGACGAGCCGCCGCTGGTGCCGGAGCCTGTGGCACCGCCTTTTGTTGTGCTGTTGCCGCAGGCCGTCAATCCAATTGTTGCCGCTAAAAGCATTGCAGTGAGTTTCATAAATGATTTCATTTTTTATTCTCCTTATGATTTATACTAACAGCATGTGCCGTATGGGGTTATTGTATCCATATCGCACGCAGGTAGAAATCAGATAAATGTAAAGAGAATGTAAAATCTATGTAAAGTGGCACCGTTTTGTGGATTATCGATGACTGCTCTCAATCAGCAACGCAGAAAGCGAGCGCACCGATTGAGTGGTGTATTCATAAAGCGCGACGAAATTCTTTACATTCGGCAACAGATTGATATCGTAGGGTATACGCGTTGCGATCAAAATTAAATCCTCATCCACTTCAAGTAGCTTGTTCACAAGCGCGATCTGCGCCTTAAAGATCGCGGCGTTATATGTAGCAACGATGATACGCTCGTAATGCGTGGCCTTTTGTACGATAGCATCTATATCAGCGTCATTTGGCTTATGCGTAATCACATGGCTGTCAAAGCCGAATTGCTTGCCTATGATCGATGCGAGGCTGTTGACATCGAGCTTGCCGTCCGCATCGTTAAAGGAGAGAGCAGGTGTAGAGATGATCAGCGTTTTTTTGCCGTCTATAGCATATCCACCCTTGATGAACCGGACCGCGTTGCGGCTTAATTGCTCCGAAAAGGCCGCATGGGTTCTGTATTCATCGTCCGTGACTGTATCCAGATGACGTTCATAATCGGATAGTTTAAACGCGGCCTTTGCGTTCAGGATGCGTGCGACGGATTGATCGATGCGTTCCTCCGATATCTCACCGCAAGCTATCGCCTCGAGTACCAGTTCGATCGCTTTTGCTTGCTTGTCGCGCGTGTGACTCACACATACAAGATCAGCCCCGGCCTTTATCGCCATCAGCGCGCCCTTATCGGTACCCACGGTGGTCGCAATCGCATCCATCTCCATGCAATCCGTGATGATCAGGCCGTCAAACCCAAGCCTTTTGCGCAAAAGCCCGGTCAGGATTTCATGTGATAGCGTGCCCGGCAGACCGTCGCTCGTGATGTTTTCGAATAGAATATGCGAGCTCATCACAGCGCTCACGCCGCTTTCGATCGCCTTTTTAAACGGGACGAGTTCGACTTTCTCCAAGCGTTCAAGGCTGTGCTTAATGATCGGCATTGCCGAATGGGAATCCGCACTCGTGTCGCCATGCCCGGGAAAATGCTTTGCACAGGCCAGTACACCGTTTTCTTGCAAACCCTTTACGAAATGACTGCCGAACTCCGCTACTCTAACAGGGTCTTCTCCATATGAGCGCACGCCGATGACCGGATTAGCGATGTTGTTGTTTACATCGAGCACGGGGGCAAGGTTAAAATTTATACCCAAACTGCGCAGTTCGAGACCCATGTATGCCCCCACCGTGTGAGCATCCTGCGGAATACCCGTTTTGCCGATTGCCATAGCCGACGGAAAGAACGTAGCCCCATTATAGATGCGAGTGACCATGCCGCCCTCTTGGTCCACTGCAATAAACGCGGGTATTTCCCCTGGCATAGAGTTCATTACATCCTGAATTTGGCGGCCCAGTTCGATTATTTGCCGCTTGCTCTCGAGATTGCGAGAGAAATAGATCAGATTGCCTATCCGATACTTTCGAATATGCGTTACATCCTCTTCCGTGAGTTGCGTCCCATCAAAACCCGCAACAAATAGCTGACCCACCTTCTGCTCGATCGTCATATCGTGGATATCCATAACATTGCCCCCTTTGTGGTTGAAAAATTCATTACAGTATAGTACATTTTGCAATGTAATAATACATTTTATACACCTTGATTGCCGCAACCCTTCTTGACACATAACTGATAACAAGGTTGGAGCGTGAGGAAGGGATAAAAGAAGGTGCGCTTTTAGGCAAGATATCGATTTTGCTTGAATTGGGCAAGACAAAAAGCGAAATCCTATCCAAATTGTGCATAACGGAAGAGAAGTATGAGCATGCCTTGCTCATACCCGGGCAGACGGCATAAGTTACATTAGCGGTAGGAAGAGGGCTTAATGATAGGGGTTACGGAGGATATTCCTGACGAGCCTTATATAAAGCAATAAGCGGATTAACACGGATAGACCACTTTTATATGGTATTATCCGTGTTAATCCGCAAAAATCTGTGTAAATCCGTGGTATTGTTTTGTGTTGGTTTTACAGCAACGGCTCCAGTAACTTCTTGGCCATCAGGATATCGTCGCGTTGCTTGTCACCGGATATCTCGCGCTCGATCGTGACTGCGCCTTTATAACCTACCTCGTGCAGCTTGGCAATAAACGCGGGGATATTGACCATGCCCTCACCGAGCGGCATTTCCTCACCGAGTGCCTTGCCGTTTGTGGGGTAGCAACCGTCCTTTGCGTGCACGCCGCGTACCAAGTGGCCGACGATGGACAACGCGTCGATCGGATTGGCCTTACCGTACATCAGCAGGTTCGCAGGGTCAAAGTTTAGGCCGATGTTGTCCATGTCCACATCGTTTATGAGCCTCAGTAGGCTGACAGGGGTTTCCTGTCCGGTTTCGAGGTTAAAGCCGATGCCTTGCTGCTTGTAGCAACTCGCGATATAACGCAGTGCGGGCACTAGTTCCTTATAGGTCGCGTTGCTCGGGTCCTCGGGGATGAAACCGATATGCGTACATACATCCTTCACGCCCAGATCGGCTGCAAACTTTGCTTGGCCGACAAGTTCCTTAATCCTTATAAAACGATAAGGTACAGGCACGATACCCAAGGTCAACGGCCCCTCGATAAAATCCCAAACCGCAGGACCCGACCACGAACCGATCAACGCGGTGATCTCCATTCCGGCCTTTGCGGTAGCCGTGCGTATAAGCTCAGCATTCTCGGCTGTCTGGCTGTCGAGGCCTATGGACAGCTGACAGGTAAATATACCGTTGTCCGTACACCATTTGAGCTTATCCTCAAACTGACTGTTGAATTCTACAATTGCTCCTAATTTCATTTCTGCATCTCCTCATAAAATTATTTATTGATCTATATATCTCGCGTAGATGCTCTGCATCTTTGCGTCTACGCTCGCTATACTCTCCGCGCATTCCAACAGCTCACTCTGTATATCCTCGTTCTCTGACATGGCCGATTTATATTTGAGCTGATGCTCGAGGCTCGCCCAAAAATCCATCGCGATCGTCCTGATCTGTACCTCTACGGGCACACGCTTCGTTTCGCCGGACAGAAACACCGGAACAGCGACAACCACATGCAAGCTGCGGTAACCGTTTTGCTTCGGTTGCTTTATATAATCCGTCTGCTTTATCAATGTGATATCGTCCTGCTTCAACAGTAGCTCCGATATCTTGTATACATCGTCTATGTAATTGCATATGACCCTAATGCCCGCTATATCGGTCAGTCGTGTAACAGCAAACTCAATATCGGCTTCGTATCCGCGTCTCCTGAGCTTTTCCATTATGCTCTGCGGCTGCTTCAAGCGGCTCTCCATATGGTGAATAGGGTTATGCGCGTATTTGACATGAAACTCGTCGTCCAATATCTCTAACTTTGTGCTGACCTCTTTGATTGCCGCGCTGTACAATTGCTGCATCTCGACCAATTTTTTGATCGTACTCAGTATCTCATCATTCGGTCTATCCAGTAATCCCGCTCCGAACTTAAAATCATTCAGGTTTATCTTCGCTTTTCTTTCTATTATCATCCGTTCCCCTCCTAGATTAATTCGTGGCTAATTAATTCGTAACGAATTAATTCGTTTAGTAGCCCAGCGTAAAACGCCACGCATTTTTCTAGCTGTGCCTTTGTGATACGCTCGTTATGATTATGTATCAAGCCGAGCTCCTCTTTGGAAAGCTCCAACGCTGAGAACTTCAAAACTGTATCGCATATCCTGTTATAGTGTCTGGAATCCGAGCATGCGACCATTAAATACGGCGAGACGACAGCCTCACTCCATGTAGCAGCGACCGCCCTCTCAACGAGCTTGTAGCCCTCGCTGTTTACATCCGCGTAACTCGAGGCGTTGTTGCCATTCACGATTTCCACGCTGACCTTAGGATTATTTACGGCCTTTGTAATGTGTTTGACCACATCGTCCAATGTATCGGTGTTTATCAATCTTAAATTCGCATAAGCTGTTGCTACATTCGGCAGTACATTCGTCTGCTTACTGCCCGAGGCCATCGTAACAGCCATCGTGGTTTTCATCATCGCGCCGAGCTCACCGCCCATCATCGATCCGATCAACCTGACCACCGGCGCAAACAGCCAGAGGTTCGCGCAGAGTATCCGCATGCCAAAGCCGGCATGCCGACCTATGCGTTCAAACATCAGCCTTGCGGGGTATGTAAGTTCCGCGTGGAAGGGCTTATTTTCGCAGGCCACGATGGCCTTTGCGAGTACACCGACCGCAGTGTGCTTTGGCGGTGTGGACGCGTGTCCGCCCTCGCCTTTTACCGTGAGGCTCACATTTGCGAGACCCTTCTCGCCTATCCCTATCACCGCGATCTGTTTATTTACACCCGGGAAGACATTGCGCACAACCGCCCCACCCTCGTCCAATACCAACGCGGGTCGTATGCCCCTGCCCTCGAATAGTTTGACCATCTCTTGCGCAGCCTTGCCGAGCACCTCTTCATCACCCGCGAATGCGAAGTAGATATCGCGCTCGGGTTCGACTCCTTGCTTCATGAGCGCTTCCGCAACCTCCATGATGCTGCAGAGTGTGCACTTGGTATCCAGCGTACCTCGTCCCCACAGCGTATCACCTATGATCTTTCCCTCAAACGGCGGATGCTCCCACATATGCTCTATCACGGACACTACATCGTAATGAGACATCAGCACGACCGGGTCCTTTGGGCTCTTGCCTTTCCATCTGAGTAGTATTCCGGTCTCGGCCGGTTGCTCGTATTCGCAGACCTTATACACAGTCGGATACAATTCCATCAACAGCACCTTGAATCGTTCAAATGCCGACATATCTACCGGGCTCATATCCACGTTTGATATCGTGGGTATCTTTACCATCTCGGCCAGGTGCTCAAATGCATCGGGGATATCGAGGTTGATCGGCTTTTTCGCGACCCCTTCCGACGGCAACGGCTTAAACATTTGTGCCCGTACCAAGACCACAACGATCAATATCACAAACAATGCCACGATCAGCAATAATATAATAAAGAATGCTGATTGAGGAATAACAAATAGGGATACAAAGCCCCCGACGATGAATAGCAAATGGTTTTGTATATAGTCCATTGCTTGCACTCCTTTGTCGTTTCGATGACTTGTATCCCTATTATATAAAATTCCTTCGATTTTTTCACATAAATGTTATTTTAATGTTTGCGCTATGATCTTTAACCCCTTTACTATGCGCTCCTCGGGCATGTTTGAGAAGTTTATGCGCATTGTATTCTCGTGCCCGCCGTTCGGATAAAACGCGCCGCCCGGCACAAAGGTCACACCCTGTTGTATGCACAAAGCCAATATCTCCCGTGCGTTCATATGCTCGGGTAGCTCGATCCAAAGAAACAAGCCGCCCTGCGGACGCGTAAAGTTTACCCCCTCAGGGAACTCCCGCTCTATTGTCTCTATCGCAATATTTCTCCTGCGCTTGTAGACCTGCTTGATCTTCTCGATGTGCTCGTCGATATCGTAGAGCTCTAAATACTTCGCGATCTCCATCTGCGCGAGGGTGTTACATTGCAGGTCTGTACCCTGCTTTGCGAGCACGTATTTCTCGATGACACTATGCTCTCCTGCTACCCACCCGATCCGATAACCCGGGCAAAATGTCTTTGAAAACGTGCCCAAATGCATTACGCCGCCCGTCGTGTCTAAGGATTTTACAGACGGCAGGTGCTCACCTTCAAAGCGCAGCTCACCATATGGGTTATCCTCCACGATCAACAGCCCGTGCTTCTGAGCAATCTCTACGAGTGCCTTGCGTCTCTCGAGGCTCCACGAGCGCCCCGTCGGATTCTGGAAATTCGGTACCACGTAAATGAGCTTCGCATTCGAGTTTTGCTGTATACATGCCTCGAGGTCATCCGGCTTCATGCCGTCGTCGTCCGTCTCGACCTCTACGAACTCACACTCGTAAGCCCTGAACGCGCCGATCGCGGACAGATAGGTAGGGCTTTCACATAAAACCACGTCCCCCTTATCCAGAAACACCTTGCCCGTCAGATCCAGCCCCTGCTGCGAGCCGTTCGTGAGAAGTATGTTATCCGCGTCAAGGTTCGTGCCGAGGGTTGTGTTCATGCGCTCCGCTATCCACTTGCGAAGTGGCGCATAACCCTCTGTCGTTGCGTATTGCAATGCCTTTGTACCGCTCTCCTCGAGCACAATCGCGCTGACCTTTTTTATTTCCTCTATCGGGAACAACTCCGGCGCGGGTAATCCCCCGCCGAAGGAAATGATGTCCTTATTCTCCGTGACCTTCAAAAGCTCCCTGACCTCCGAAGCCCGTAGATTTTTCATACGCTCTGCGTATCTATATTCCATTATTTTACCCCCTAACACCGATATTCATATAACAGGCACGAGCTCAATGCTACGCGCCGTTTCGATCTCATTTATTCCTGGCATCAATTCCTTTACGCAATCGCAGAGGATTTTGATGCCTTTTTCTATATCGTCTTTGTCCGCAAAGGTATAGTTCAGGCGTATATATTCGATCCCTCGATCCGGAGACAGATAAAACACATTTCCGGGCATGCCCGCCACACCGCGTTCGGTGGCTTTACGCGTCAACTCGAGCACGCTCACACCGTTCGGCAGCTTGCACCATAGATAATACCCGCCCGCAGGCTTGTTCCAAGTAAGGCCCTGCGGCGCGTGTTTCTCAAGCGCCCTAATCATTAGATCCCGCCTGTGTTTGTATGCCGCACATATCTGTGTCAGATGCCTATCGATGCCGCCGCTTTTGATAAAACATTCGATGATCAATTGCGAAAGGCAGTTTGTATGCAGATCCGTAATACGCCTCGCAGCCGAAACGCGCTGTATAAGTTTCTTATGCCCAACAATCCACCCAAGCCTCAACCCCGGATAGACTGTTTTTGAAAAGGTGTTCAAATACACGACGAAGCCCTCGCGATCCATAGACTTTAGCGTAGGCTGCGGCTGTCCGTCAAAACAGAGCTCGCCATACGCGTCATCCTCGAGCAGCACGACTTGATATTTGTTTGCGAGCTCCAGTAACTTTATGCGCCGCTCCGTGCTCATCGTTATACCGCTCGGGTTGTGAAAATTGGGCATGGTATAAATGAGCTTGACCTTATATCGCTGCAAAATCTGCTCGAGCATCTCGACATCCATCCCCTGATCGGTCATCGGCACGCCAATAACACGCGCGCCCACGCTCCGAAAACTCTGCACAGCCGGGAAAAAGGTCGGCTCCTCCGTTACGACAATATCACCTGGGTCCAACAGCACGCGTGACATTAAATCAATGCCCTGCTGCGAGCCCGAGAGCATCATTACCTCAGACGCTTTGCACGAGCATCCGCGTCTACGCATATACTCGGCCACCGTCTCACGCAGCGACGCAAAGCCCTCCACCGGAGACACCAACAGCGCTTTATTGTTTTTGCCGTCCAGAAACTCCTCCTGAACACCGCAGAACGCCTCGGCGGGTCGATACTCGACGGATGCTATACCTACAGCGAAGGATATCACATCATTTCTGCTCACGAGCTGCAGTATGCTGTTGACGTCATAGCCGTCGAGCCTGCTCGCGTATTCGCTGAACATGTATTCCCATGCGGGCTGATGTGTACGCACGGCGGCTGTTTCGGCATTGTCCTTGCCCGACATTACCACGGTCCCTCTGCCCACATGTGAGCCGACTATCCCCTCGGCCTTTAGCTCTCTATACGCGTTCAGAACCGTCGTACGATTTACATCCAATTGCTCCGCAAGCTGTCGCTCGGGCGGTAGCCTATACCCCGACCCCAACTCCCCTGACAGTATCTGCTTGCGTATTTGGCTTACTATTTGCAAATATATCGGTGTTCCGTTTTCTCGATCGAGTGTTATGCGCATACCAATACCCCCATTGGATCAATCCATTTCTATAATATTATCCGATATTTCCATCCGCAACTACCAATCTCAACAAATTATATCCATCCAATTTCTTACAGTATTTCCATTGATTTTTCATTACAACATGTTACAATCGGGTATACAGAAAAGGAGTGAACGATATGACCTATGCTCTGATCTTGTGCAGTATCGTTTTGTTACTGTGCGTTGCGTCTACTAAACTCTTGAACCGCTTTGGCATCCCGACCTTGCTTATATTCCTGGTATTGGGTATGGTCTTCGGTTCTGACGGGCTTATCGGTATACAGTTCTCCAATTTTGAGCTTGCGAAAAATATTTGCTCTATAGGTCTGATCTTCATCATGTTCTATGGTGGCTTCGGCACGAGCTGGAAAACCGCAAAACCCGTCGCTCTGCGTGCTGTGTTGATGTCCACACTCGGTATTATCATCACCGCAGGCCTGACCGGATTGTTTTGCTACCTCGTGCTTGGCTCTACCATTTTAGAAGGGCTGCTGCTCGGCTCGGTCGTGGCCTCTACCGACGCGGCTGCCGTATTTGCAATTCTGCGGTCCCGCAATCTGAACCTCAAGGGCGGTCTCGCACCGTTACTGGAAATAGAGAGCGGCAGTAACGACCCCGCCTCATATATGCTTACATTGGTGTTCATCACACTAATTAATAACGCGTCGGTTGAGATTATACCGCTTATGATCGTCAAGCAGATTGCATTCGGCATATTGATAGGTATTGTCATTGGCATGTTGTCGTCCCTGATCCTGAAAAAGGTAACCTTTGATGTCAGCGGCGTGGATACGATACTAGTTTTCGGCGTGGCATTGATGTCCTTTGCGCTGTCCGACTCGATAGGCGGCAACGGTTACCTGAGCGTCTACTTAGCCGGTATTATATTGGGTAACAGCAAAATATCAAACAAAAAGAGCCTCGTCCATTTCTTTGATGGGATATCATGGCTTATGCAGATCATGCTGTTCTTCACACTCGGTCTCGTGTCGTTTCCGTCTGCACTGCCAAAGGTTATCGGTTACGCCGTCCCGATTGCAATGTTTTTGATTATTGTAGCGCGTCCTATCGCAACCTTCAGTATATTGAGCTGGTTTAAGATACCGATAAAGCATCAGGCCTTCGTCTCACTCGTAGGCTTGAGGGGCGCAGCCTCTATCGTGTTCGCGATCCTCGCAGCCACAAGCTCCGAACACATTACAAACGACATCTTTCATACGATCTTTTTTGTTGCTCTGCTGTCCGTCACACTGCAGGGTTCGATCATCCCTCTGATGGCCAAAAAGCTCGACCTAATCGATAATGACGCGTCCGTTTTGACGACCTTCACAGACTACACCGAGGACGATAACACCAAACTCGTCGAAATCAAGATCGACAAATCCAATCCGTTATGCGGAAAGACGATTGCGGAATCAAATATCTCGTCGGATATTCTGATAGTGATGATAAAACGTGGAAAGGAAACGATCGTGCCGAAGGGCTCTACCAAGATCCTCGCCGGGGATGTAGTAGTCGAGCTATTCAGAAAGGAATTTTACGAGAGCTTTTATAATGGATAATTCAAATATGCAAATGTTAAAGGCTTTCCTACAAAAGAATATGACACATTTCCAACAGGAGGACTAAAACTATGAACCTGTTTACCCCAGCCGAGCTTACGGCCAATTACGTCCGGATCGGCGCAGAGAAGTCTGAAAAACCATTACTCAAGCTATTACCCGCTGCTATTTTAGCCGGTATGATCATCGCGTTCGGGGCAGCGGTCGCTAATACCGCCACCCATGCAATACCCAATGTCTCCGCCGCGCGTATCATCAGCGGCCTGCTGTTCCCGTTTGGGCTCGGTATCGTGATGCTGACAGGCACAGAGCTGTTTACAGGGAATGTTATGATATCGATCTCGGTACTGAACAAGAGCACCACCGTGACGAAGATGTTGCGAAACTGGATCATCGTTTATTTCGGGAATTTTGCCGGGGCGTTGTTTTTGGCCATGTGCTGCGCGTGGTTCGGGCAACTCGATTTTTCGGGCGGTCAGTTGGCGGTATTTACGGTCAGGATCGCAGCGATAAAATGCAATATGCCCATGCAAAACGCGTTCTGCATGGGCATACTCTGTAACATCTTGGTCTGTGCCGGGGTACTCTGCAGCCTGTCCGCAAAGGATACGGCCGGGCGTATCATGGGTGCTTACATACCTGTGGCCTTCTTTGTGGTCTGCGGATTTGAACACTGTGTCGCAAATATGTTCTACATACCTGCAGGCATTTTGGCTATGCGCGTGCCGGAATACGCAGCATTGGTGTCCGAGGCCGGGATCAATACCGCGAATCTCACATGGACGAGCTTCCTGTTCCGCAACCTTTTACCGGCCACGCTCGGAAACATAATCGGCGGCGTTGCTATCGGCACTACTATGTGGTATTGCCATGTCAGCGCAAAACAATAATTTAGTGGGGGTAGAGCTTTGTTGTCACAGATCCTGTCTTTCGAAAACATCTTCATGTTCTTTTCTGTTTTCCTTGCATATTTTATCAAGTCCATAACAGGCTTTGGTAATACGCTGATCATGGGTTCCCTATTCTCTTTTGTCACGTCCAACAAGGTCACCACCCCTGTTGATCTATTAATGAGCATGCCCACAAACGGATATATGGCATGGCGTGAGCGCAAGTCCATTTCGTTCAAGACTGCTATCCCGTTAGCCATTTTAATGATCGTGGGCATAATCCCCGGGATATTTTTCTTAAAGATAGGCTACGACTGGTTGCTTAAATCCGCATTGGGATTGGTCATCGTGGGTATGGCCATCCAAATAGCTACCCGCAAGGACGATGTCAAACCCAAGGGTAATTCCATATCCTTGATTTTTATCGGGCTCATCTCCGGTGTTTTGGCCGGTGTGTTCGGAATCGGCGCACTCGTAGCGGTTTACTTTAATAAAACTACAGCTAACAAACAGCAATTCAGGGCAAATACATGCTTCGTGTTTTGTGTTGAAAATATCTTTAGGTTTGTCCTTTATGCACTTACCGGGATATTAAACAAAAACATCTTTATCCTTACCCTAATGTTTTTGCCTGCGGTAGTTTTCGGTATGATGCTCGGTATGAAAGCAGACAAACATATCGATGAACGCAAGTTGAAATTTATCGTTGTAATCCTATTAATATTTAGCGGAGCAACGTTGTTTGTTAAGAGCGCTTTTTTCCATTAACAGATAACCGCTTCCGGGTCTCAGCCTGCAGCAGCTTGTATACCGTCGCGGTGACCGGCACACCGAGTAACATCCCGATAACACCGCTCAATCCGCCGCCTATCACAACAGCCACCAATACCCATACACCGGGCAGTCCTATCGACGTGCCTACCACCCTAGGGTAGATCAGATTGTTTTCAAGCTGCTGCAAAATTAGTATAAACGCCAAAAACAACAACGCCTGCATCGGATTTACCATCAAAATTAAAAACACCCCTACCCCGGCGCCCAGATATGCACCGACTACCGGGATTAACGCCGTAGCACCCACAAACACACCGACCGTGGCGGCATACGGCAACCCCAGCAGAGTCATCCCGAGTGCGCACAGCGAACCCAATATAATAGCCTCGGTGAACTGTCCCGTGATGAAGCTCGTAAAGGACTCATCGGCCACGGAGAGGAAATAGTTGAGCCGCTCCGCGTGCTCTTTCTTCATGAACGCCTTTTGAAGCTTTACGAGCTGTCCGATCAACCTTTCCTTACCGGCCAGCAAATAGATCGCAAACGCCAACGCAACAAACGCATCGAATAATCCCGATGTTAATACGCTTATGACCTTGACCGACGAGGTGAATATGCCGCTTATACCCCGCGTGGCATAGTCCGCGACCTTTCTGACAATACTCTGCCAGTCGATATTGATCTCTCCGATGCGATCGGCCACAACCGGGAAATGCTCCTCGTTATCGGCTATCCACTGATTAAACGTATCCACAAAGCCCGGAAACAATGCTGCTATCGACGCAAATGTCTGGAATATCTGCGGCAATACGATAATTACAATCAGAAACAACACCAACATTACAATGATAATCGCACCAATTAAGCTCACAGCTCGTCTGGATTTTTGCAACAGCTTGTTCTTTGTCCTCGGGAAATACACGCGCTCGATCAAACGCATCAGTATATTCAACACATACGCGATAACAAAACCTATCACGAGCGGCGTTAATATCCCCCAAATGTTCAACATTACCCCAGCAACCTGCGCAAAATATATCACGGCCAACACCAGCCCGGCCGCAAGCAACAGATATTTTACTATTTGCTTATCTATCGGCTTATTTTCCATTTTACAACCTCCCGTTTAGTACACTGTTTGTTTTCTAAAATATAGCACAAGTCTTTGTAAATGTCTGCGTAACATTAAAAAGAATATGGACTCAATATGGATTTTATGAGATAATGACGATAATTTGAACCACTGTCCGTCATATTCTCAAATGGCCATGAAGCCTTTGAAACATCCTATGTTTCGGGGCTTTTTTCATAAGCGCGGCCTGTGGCACCCGCGCATATATAAACGGGGGTGTAATGTGCTGACACGCGCTGATTTTATGAAACGCTACGCGTTTGTGGGGCTAGAGCCGATTAACTCGGGCGCATTTACGGGTGCAAACGCTATAAAAGCATTAAGGGCTGCAATCTTTGACTTTGACGGTACACTGAGCTTGATCCGTCAGGGCTGGCAGGAGGTCATGATCCCGTATTTCACCGAGGAAATGATTCAACGGACCGATCTGTCGCACGAAGATGCGTACAATCGCGTTAGGGATTTTGTGGATTTTTTGACGGGTAAACAAACGATCTACCAATGCATACGCCTAAAAGAAGAGATCGAGCAGCTCGGCGGCACGGCCTACGATCCCGCCCTCTATAAACAAGAATACAACGAACGCCTGCTCGTCCGCATCAAGGAACGCCTGAACGGGCTCGCGACTAAGCAATTAAACCCACTTGATTTCCTCGTGCCCGGCAGCATGCAGTTACTCGAAATGCTTAGGCAGGACGGACTGTCGTTGTATCTTGCGAGCGGTACCGATGACGAATACGTTCAAAACGAGGTGCGGCTGTTGGGTCTCACGGATTTCTTTGACGGGATATACGGAGCGAACGAGACCTTTTCAAAGGCCGCTGTGATACAGCAAATGTTAATTACACACAATATATCGGGTGACGGGCTTCTGGGTTTCGGTGATGGCTTTGTAGAGATAGAGAACGTAAAATCCGCGGGCGGGCTCGCGATCGGCATAGCCTCGGACGAGGTCAGCATGCTCAAGGATGTCGCGAATGGCATCAGCATCGCTTCATCCCGGTATCAGCCCGATGATTGGAAGCGCAAACGTTTGATCAGCGCAGGCGCGGACGGGATTATCCCGGATTATATAATTTGAATACGGAGGTTTCTATGCCATACAAACAATTCGACCGCAGCAAATTAAATCTGTTACCTATTTCAGAGCGCGCACATGATCTGTATGCAGACAGGGACATTATGAAGCTCTCCGATCCGCTGCCGGAGTTTTCGCATCCGGCCATCGATACACTCGCACATCGTATCATCGACGCGAAAAAATGTGGCGCTGCGGTTATATTTATGATGGGCGCGCATGTGATCCGCTCCGGGGTCACTCCGTTTCTGATAGACATGATGGAGCACGGCATCGTTACGCATTTTGCGTTAAACGGCGCGGGGGCCATACATGACTACGAGCTTGCAAAGATCGGCGCAACCTCTGAAAGCGTGGCACGCTACATCAGCGAGGGTCAGTTCGGCCTCTGGAACGAAACGGGCGGTATCAACGAAGCAGCATCATGTGCGTACCGCGAGGGCATCGGCTTTGGCGAGGCTATAGGCAGGGCCATAGAAACGGGCAAATTCCCGCACAAGGACATCAGCCTTTTGGCCGCCGGATACCGTCTGCAGGTCCCTGTGACCATTCATGTCGGCATCGGCAATGATATTGTACATGAGCATCCTAACTGCGACGGCGCAGCTATAGGCGCGGCAAGCTACACGGACTTCCTGATCTACGCGAACACCATCGACAACCTCGAAAACGGCGTGTTTATAAACTTCGGCTCGGCCGTAGCGGGACCCGAGGTATATCTGAAATGCCTCTCGATGGTCAGAAATGTTGCCAAAACCCAGAACCGACAGATCGCACACTTTACGACTGCCGTATGCGATTTGCTGCCGATAGAGGACGATATCCGCAAGGAACCGCCCAAGAGCAACCACTACTACTATTTCCGCCCATGGAAGACGATCATGGCACGCACGGTAGCGGACGGCGGCGAGAGCTTTTATATACAGGGCGAGCACAAGAAAACAGTTACCGCGTTATATAAAAGGATCGGTGAGCTATTATGATTACCGCCTCGACACTCGATGGCATCCTATCTAGGCTTAAGGATCGGCGTGTGCTCGTGATCGGGGATTTCTTTCTGGACAAATATTTGTATATAGACCCTGCGCTCGATGAGCCGTCTATAGAAACCGGCGAAACGGCGTATCAGGTAGTCGGCAAGCAGCTAAGCCCCGGTGCGGCGGGTACCGTTGCGAATAACATGGCCGCAATGGGTTATGGTTCGATCACGGCTCTTACCGCAATCGGGAACGACGGTGAGGGTTTTGAGCTTTTAAACGCACTCAAATCACGAGGCATAGATACGGACGCGCTGATAATCTCGGACGAGATCATGACGCCGACCTACACCAAGCCCATGTACGGCAATAAAGAGATCAACCGACTGGATATAAAGAACCGCAAGCCACTACCGCACGATGTCGAGGAGCAGATCATTTCTAAGCTTGAGGTTTTGTCCGACCAATGCGACGCGATCGTCGTGATGGATCAGGTCACCGAGCGCAACTGCGGTGTGATCACGGACAGGGTGCGCGCGGAACTATCTCGCCTCGGCCAGAGCTTAAACATTCCGATCATTGCAGACTCTCGTTTATTCATAGGCTTGTACGAGCATGTAACGGTCAAATGCAATCACCATGAGCTGCTCGCGGTGTTCTCGGACACAAACTCACCCACAATCGAGGCATGCGGGTATATGATGCACAAGAGAACCGGTCGACCCGTTTTCGTCACGGCGGGCGATCGCGGTATCTATGTTTTTGACGACTGCCTCGACGGCGGAATACAACATGTGCCTACCGTAAAGGTCACGGGAGAAATCGATATATGCGGAGCCGGAGACGCGGCCACTTGTGGCATTACTGCGGCGCTCTGTACCGGTGCGGGACTTTTGGATGCGGCTGCCTTGGGCAATCTCACATCCTCGGTCACCATACGTCAGATCGGCTCCACGGGCACCGCTTCACCCGCACAATTGCGCGATGCGTTAAACGGCGCTTTTGGTAATACATAAGAGGAGGTTTATACAGATGAAATCATATACAGAACGGATCTCAGTTGCGCTCGCGGCATCACCGTTTATGCAGCTCGACGAAGTACGCGACACGTTACTCCAGGCGCGTAATGCCGGCCAATGGATCTTTACAGCCGGTAACGGCGGCAGTGCGGCCACAGCCTCGCATTTCAACAACGACATGGTAAAGGGGCTCTCGGTTTTATCCACATCAGGTCCGAGCAAGATACGCTTTAAGTCAATGGCTCTATGCGACGCATTGCCCGTAGTCACAGCTTTGGCAAACGACTACGACTACAACATGATCTATGCGGAGCAGATCAAAAACTTCGCGTCCGAGGGGGATGTGTTTGTGGTGTTTTCAGGTAGCGGCAATTCCCCTAACGTCGTAAAGGCCGCCGAGCTATCCGTTGCGATGGGGCTTAAGGTCATCGCATTCACGGGTGGAGATGGCGGGCGTATAGCAGACATTGCGGATATATGCTGTGTTGCGGATACAGGCATCATGGAGGAGATCGAGGACATCCACATGGTATGGTGCCACGCATTGATTACGGATCTACGTAAAAACATAGCCGCCGAAGCCCAATGACCGATCAGACTACATCCGGCACATTGTTCATCTGCGCGACCCCGATAGGCAACCTCGAGGACGCAAGCGCACGACTTATCAGAACCCTTTCGGAGGCCGACATCATCGCGGCCGAGGACACGCGGCGCACGAACAACCTCCTGCAGAGCTACAACATCAAGACTCCACTCATGAGCTTTCATGAACACAACATCCAGAAGCAACTGCCGAAGCTCACAGCTATGCTCGAGGACGGCAAGAATATCGCTTTGGTCAGCGACGCGGGTATGCCCTGTATTTCCGATCCCGGTTATGAGCTGGTGTGCGCATGTATCGAGCAACAATTACCGATCAGCGTGATCCCGGGGCCAACGGCCTGTGTGACAGCTCTCGCGCTGTCCGGGCTGCCCACAGAGCGATTTGTGTTTGAAGGCTTTCTGCCGCGCGGAAAAAAAGAACGCGACCGTATACTGGCCGCGCTCCAAAATGAACCACGCACATTTATTTTATATGAAGCCCCGCACCGCTTAACAGAGACGCTTACGATTTTATACGAACGTCTCGGCGACAGACGCGCCGCAGTGGTCCGCGAGCTCACAAAACGCCACGAGGAGATCAAGCGCGGCGGGCTGAAGGAGTTATCGGAATATTTTACGGAGCATCAGCCGCTCGGCGAGTTCGTGCTCGTGATCGAAGGGGCTGCTTCGGACGAGGCAACCATGCAAGCAACAGCCGACCCGATAGCACTGACTGAAGAGGAGCGCGTTTTAATATACATGAATCGCGGCATGACCAAAATGGATGCCGTGAAACAAACCGCGAAGGACTTGGGCAAGCCCAAGCGTGAGATATATGATAGGTTGATCAAATAGAGATCGTCGCGGTTAATGGAGGAAATATATGAGTAAAGAACAACAAGATATTAAATGCAAAAGCATCGGTGGGCAAGCCGTCATCGAGGGTGTCATGATGCGCGAAAAGGCCGATTACGCGGTCGCCGTCAGGAAACCCGACCAAAGCATTGAGGTTATTAAAAATACCGCCGCACCGCTGTCGGCCAAGTACCCGATCTTGAAATGGCCCATCATTCGCGGTGTGGCGTCGTTTATAGACTCGCTTGTGATGGGCATGAAGCTCATAACGATGTCTGCTGATATGGCCGGGCTCGACGATATGGTGAGTGAGGAGCCCTCAAAGTTTGAAAAATGGCTTGAAAAGACCTTCGGCGATAAGCTGAACAAGGTCATTGTTGGCTTTAGCTCGGTATTAGGCATATTGCTCGCTATGGGGCTGTTCATGCTGTTGCCCGTGTATATCGGAGGTTTCTTTTCGGGGTTTTTAGGCGAAAAAACATGGGCACTCGGTATCGTAGAGGGCTTGGCTCGTATTGCAATTTTCGTTGTCTATGTCGCGCTGGTGTCATTGTCGAAGGATATCAAGCGTGTATTCGGATACCACGGTGCGGAACACAAGACTATCCACTGCTACGAGCACGGCGACGAGTTGACCGTCGAAAACGCACGCAAATACCCGCGCTTGCACAAACGATGCGGTACGAATTTTCTGTTTATCGTTATGATATTGAGCATGTTGTTATTTGTATTTATACGCACCGATGTGTTCTGGCTGCGTATCGCATCGCGGCTGTTATTGGTGCCACTGATCGCCGGTCTGTCCTATGAGCTGATAAAACTAGCGGGCAAATATGATAACGCATTTATTAATTTAATAAGCTTACCCGGTATGTTGCTACAGAAGATCACGACTGCCGAGCCCGACGACGGTATGCTTGAGACCGCTATAGAGGCACTCAATGCCGTCAAGTGATTTGTCCTTAGGCCATTTATTGCGAGACGCAAAGTCTGTCTTAAATCAGGCCGGTATAGAGAGCTATGGTTTAGATGCCGAGGTCTTGCTTTCGCATGTATTAAACAAAGACCGGGTTTATCTCTTGACGCATCCTGAGTATGTCTTGAACGAGCGAGAGGCTTTAGACTTTGCCAAAGCCGTAAGCAGACGCGCAAAACACGAGCCGATCGCGTATTTAACCGGTCGAAAGGAATTCATGGGGCTTGACTTCTGGGTCTGCGACTCAGATATGCCACAATCACGTGCGCTGATACCGCGTGCGGACACGGAGACTTTAGTCACAACTGTTATTGATGCAAAACCGCCCTACTTGCTCGATCTGTGTACGGGCACGGGTTGTATAGGCATATCGGCATTGGTATATGGCGGATGCGAATGTTGTGTTGCGGTTGATGTTGACCCCACTGTACTGCGTATAGCGCAACGTAATGCCGATGAACTCGGTGTCGCAGAGTGCTTTCAAACTCTGCAGATGGATATACTATCAGACGGCTGGGCAGATCAGATAGCTGTTACACCGCGTTTTGATGCAATAGTCTCAAACCCACCCTATATCACCGCATCTGAAATGAACACCCTTTCACCCGATGTACATGATTACGAGCCGCATGCGGCGTTATATGGCGGCGAAGACGGCTTGATATTTTACAGATTGATTACGCGCGAAGGGATCAAATTATTGAACAAAAACGGTCTACTGGCGTTCGAGATCGGGGCGGGACAGGCCAAAGATGTTATGCAGCTGCTTTCCGACAACGGATTTGTAGATATACAGTTAAAGACGGATTTATCCGGCAAAGATAGAGTAGTATGGGGCCGAAAGGCCATTTAGTAATATGGAGGAATTAAATGTTTGATCGATTGGATGAATTGGCTGAGGCGTTCGAGCAACTGACCGAGCGTATAAATACGCAGGCAGCGCTTGCGGATCAGTCATTATGGCGGATTATGATGAAGGAGCGCAGTGAGCTTGCTCCGATAGTGGAAAAGTACGAGGAATATAAGAGTATAAAGAAGAGCCTCGAGGAGGCCAAGCAACTCCTTAACGAATCCGGTGATGAGATGTTGCGTTCTCTTGCAAAGGATGAGATCAAGGAGGCCTCGGAGCAGATCGAGATCGTTACAGAGGAATTGAAGTTGTTGCTGTTGCCGAAGGATCCGAACGACGACAAGAACGTCATCGTCGAGATACGCGGGGGTGCCGGCGGAGATGAGGCCGCGTTATTTGCGGCAAATCTGTTCAGGATGTACTCGCGTTATGCGGAGCGTTGCAGGTGGAAAACGGAGCTCTTGAGTGTAAACGAGAGCGAGCTCGGTGGTTTCAAGGAAATTGTATTCATGATAAAGGGCAAGGGTTCATACAGCCGCCTAAAATTCGAAAGCGGTGTTCACCGTGTGCAACGTATACCCGTGACGGAATCCGGAGGGCGCATCCACACATCAACGGTCACGGTAGCGGTTTTACCCGAGGCAGAGGACGTGGATGTCGATGTGGATATGAACGATGTACGCATCGACGTGTTCCGTTCGTCCGGCAACGGCGGCCAAAGCGTCAATACAACCGATAGCGCGGTGCGTGTTACGCATATGCCTACCGGTATCGTAATCTCGTGTCAGGACGAGAAATCCCAGCTCAAAAACAAAGACAAGGCACTAAAGATCCTGCGTGCAAAGCTCTACAACCTCGAGCTTGAAAAACAGCAAAGTGAGCTTTCGGCACAGCGCAAGAACCAGGTCGGAACAGGCGACCGCAGCGAGCGCATCCGCACCTACAACTTCCCGCAGGGCCGCGTTACGGATCATCGTATCAATTTTACTATCCACAGGCTCGACGCGGTATTGGACGGGGACATTGACGAGATCACAGATCGCTTGATTACGACAGATCAAGCCGAGAAGCTGCAGAGCAGCAACGGAGGTTGATGTATGGTTACTCATATCTTCATAGACTTGGACGGCACACTCACGGACCCAAAACCCGGCATCGTCAATTCGGTTATGTACGCGCTAAAGCATATGGGTCGAAAGATTGTAGATCGCGAGGCACTCACGAGCTTTATAGGCCCACCGCTGCAAGCTAGCTTTAGGAGCTATCTAAACACCACCGAGGAGGATGTTACCGAGGCGGTACGCTTATACAGGGAATATTATACAGACAGAGGCCTGTTTGAGAACAGGATGTATAACGGCGTAGACACGCTGCTCGCTGAGTGGAAGGCCGACGGCAAGATACTCTGTGTGGCTACATCCAAGCCTACTGTTTACGCCAGGCAGGTACTCGAATACTTTGACTTAAGCAGGTACTTTAAATTCGTTGCGGGCTCCGAACTGGATGGCACACGCGTGCAAAAGGCCGAGGTCATCGCATATGGCATAGAGCACATCGGTCTCACCGACAAGTCTACGGCTGTGATGATCGGTGACAGAGAGCACGATATCATCGGCGCAAAGGAAAACGGATTGCGTTCCATCGGGGTTTTATATGGCTACGGCTCAGAGCAGGAGCTTTCCGCACATGAACCAGATCATATCGTAAAAAATCTGCCGGAGCTGCGCGAATTGATATTAAATGCTTAACAGTATTTTCAGAAAGCAGCTTGTACTATACATCGGTATCTTGCTCATTACATTTGCGTTAGTGGGTGCGGCGCTGCCATTTGTGCTTTGGCGCCATTTCTCACAGAGCAAGATACAGATGCTGTATGAATCCGGTGCGAAGATGAGCCGCGATATCGTGCAGTATTATCCGTTCATCAACATGCTGCAGGTCAGCAACCAAGCCTCAAATCTACGCCAATACCTAAATGCGAGCATCGTAATCACAAACGCTGACAGACAGATCATTGCATGCTCCAACGACATTATCCTGGGAGATAACCAGCACATCGTCATTTCGGAATTGGACCCGCTATACAATGGAAGCGTAGTCATTTTGCAGGGCAAGCTCGGTGGTTTGTACACCGAAACCCAGCTCACAGTAGGCTATCCGGTTATACGTAACGCGGTAGTCGTCGGTGCGATCATATTCAATTCGCCGCTGTCAGAGCTCAATCAAACCTTTTGGGGTGTGTATCGTGTCACGGGTCTTTGCCTATTTGCAGTGGCGGTTTTTGGATTTATTTTGATTTATTTCTCGTCACGGCGCATGAGCAAGCCGTTACGCCAAATGAGTGAGGCCGCTCGTATCATCGCGGACGGGGATTTCGAAAAACGCATCGCCGTGACAAGTAAGGACGAGGTCGGTCAACTTGCCGAAAGCTTTAATAACATGGCCGAGAGCTTGGCTCGACAGGAGCGTATACGGCGCGATTTTATTTCAAATATCTCACACGACTTTCGATCGCCGCTCACATCCATGAGGGGCTTTTTGCACGCGATGGCCGACGGCACGATACCGGAATCCGGTCGCCAGCACTACATCGACATTGTACTAGCCGAAACCGAACGCCTGACCAAACTCGCAAATGACATTTTACTTTTGAATCAGATACAGTCCGAGAGCGAGTCATTACAGCCTCAGAATTTCGATGTCAATAGTATGATCGTGGATATCCTCACAGGTTTCGAACCGCAGATCGATGAAAAATCAATCAACGTAGATGTAGACCTCTTAAGCGCGGCTATAGTTAATGCCGATCCCGAAAAGATCCGCCGCGTATTGTTAAACCTTATAGACAACGCCGTGAAATTTACACCTGCCGGTGGGGATTTATATATATCCACGGGTGAAGCCAGTGTGAAGGAAAATGCTAAGCTTATAATTAAAATAAAAAACTCCGGCGAGGGATTATCACCGGAGGAAAAAACGCGGATATTTGATAGGTTTTATAAGGCAGACGTGTCGCGTGGATTGCATAAGCAAGGCAGTGGATTGGGCCTTTCGATCGTAAAAGAATTCATCCGTGCGCATGGCGAAAGTATTACTGTAGAGAGCGAGCTCGGGCAGGGTTGTGAATTTAGCTTTACATTGCCTAAGGGATGAAAGTATTTGTTGTTATTCATAGTTTCGGGAGGGAATGTAATGATCAATACCCCATCTGATATAATACCTGAAATTCTGTCACCGACAGATGACCGCATATTCAAGCTCATCCTCACACATCCGGATGCAAAACCTGCATTGATTGAATTAGTTACAGCTATTACAGGCAGTAATATAACCGATGTTGCCATACGTAACAACGAGCTACCGGCAACAGATACATTTGAAAAACAAGAACGGCTGGACTTAAACTGCACAACAGATACAGGTCTTCAAATTGATATTGAAATGCATTCGTCAAGGATAAAGGAAAGTGTTTTAGGCTCACATAAGAATTTAATAGGTAAGTGCATTTATTACCTTACTGACCTTCACTCGACACAAAGCGTAAAAGGCATATCCTATGATAAGCTCGCTCGTACTATTCAGATCACGTTTTGCACATACACCGTCTTTAATGACCATAATAGATTTATCGATACATTTTACCTACGAGACGAAAATGGTAGGATATTGACTGACGATATCAGCGTTATATTTGTAGAACTGTCTAAGTTGTCAGATATAATTAATAAGCCTGTTAGTGAGATGTCGTTAATTGAAAAATGGTCGGTATTTTTTAGATATGCAGATAATAATAAATACAAGGACAAAATAAATGAAATAGTACAATCGCAAGGAGGGATTTCTGTGGCAAGTTCGCTATTACAAAACGTAAGTCAAGATGAAAAGGAACGCGCCCACTTCAGGAGCCGCCGAATGTGGGAAAGTGATATGGAAAACAACATGATTGTGATGAAGGAACGCGGCTTACGCGAGGGTATGCAACAAGGCATGCAACAAGGATTACAACAGGGTATGCAACAAGGAAAGAGTGAGGGTATCGCCTTCGTGGCTTCCAACATGAAGCGCCTGGGCATTCCGTTTTCGCAGATTGCAGAGGCCACCGGATTAGAGGTAGCTGAAATAGAAAAGCTCTAAAAGATATATTTTACAATACAAAAACCGCTTAAGGATCTACCTTAAGCGGTTCTGACGTAATCGGGGAGACCGGATTCGAACCGACGGCCTCTTGGTCCCGAACCAAGCGCTCTACCAAACTGAGCCACTCCCCGTTAGCATTATTATACGCATTATTCATATATTTGTCAATAACGCAAACATGACCTCAAGGAGATTACTTATGCAAATAATGTTAACCGTTGCTTACGACGGTACAAATTACGCGGGCTGGCAATTTCAAAAAAACGCGCTATCCGTGCAAGAGGTACTTGAGGACGCGTTGAGTCGCGTACTCGGTAAACGAACACCGGTAACCGGATCTAGCCGCACTGACGCGGGTGTGCACGCGATCGGTCAGAGGGCCTGCTTCACTGTAGATAGTATATCTATCCCTGTCGGCAAACTCCCGTATGTCCTCAATAACGCTTTGCCTCAGGATGTTAAAATCAATCGCGCAGAACTTGTCGACGATGATTTTCATCCGCGTTTTATGGCTACTAACAAGACGTATTCATACTCGATATTTAGCGGTGCATTCCCGAACCCGTTATTAAGCCGTTACACATGCTTTTGGCCATATGATTTAGATATAGACAAGATGCGCCGAGCTGCATATTACATCGTAGGCACGCATGATTTCAAAGCCTTTTGCGCGACGGGCTCGTCTGCGAAGACTACCACACGCACGATATACCGCTGCGAGGTCATGACCGAGCCATACATATATGGTGGCATAATAAAAGCCGTTGTCACAGGCAACGGCTTCTTGTATAACATGGTTCGCATTTTAGCAGGTACACTCGTTTATGTCGGGCAGGGCAAGATCGACGCGGATGCCATTCCGGATATTTTATCCTCCTGCGATCGCACACGGGCCGGCAAAACCATGCCGCCCGAAGGTCTCACACTCATCGAGGTGGGATTTAATCCTCTTCCGTAATCGTGGCATCGACCTCCACTGTTTCGTTTTCGTCCGGGGCTTCTTCTTTAGACTTAACGCTTACGGACAGGCTCACAGGCTCGTCGACCACCACCACACCGGTCGGCAGCTCGAACTTCAATATCCCCGCCGTCTCACCGGCTGCATAGCCTGTCAGATCCAGTGTGGCCTTGATATTGTTCTCGTTCAGGCTCTCTACCTCACGCATCTTACCCTTTATTGTCAGTTCTATCGCATTTTGAAGGATCTCGACGCTCTCATGCTCGGGGTCCTTTATTATTATGATCTTAGATACAGGCAGACGGATTTCCTTTATCAGTTCGCGCTCGATATTTGCGGTCACTGTTGCGGTTGAAGCACCCGGATCATACAGACTATGGTTGGTTGTTTTCAGATACTCATTGAGATCATAGGTCTGAGATTTTGCCGAGTTCACGTTATTTATACTTATAGGCGGTTCCAAATACAGCGTAGCCGGGAACAGTTTCAATTCCTCGCTATCTCCGACGATCTTCATCGTTTTAGGCTCGATCACGATATCCGAAAGGGTATATCCCTCTGCCGGTATACCCGACACCCTCGCGGCCAGTTTGACTTCCAATACTTGTTTGATCGGTACGTTTACACGCACGGTCTGCGTATCGAGCGCAAACAGGCTCGATATATCCGTGCCGTTTTGATCCAATATCGACGGCTGTGTATTCGTGATGATCTCCGAGGTAGCATCTTTAAAATTGACCTTTACCTGTACAGACGAAATACGCTCCAGATCGCTTTCAGCGCCCGTTATCAATACACTATCCGGCGAAGAGGTAGGCGACTGCGCAAGATAACCCTCGGACACATCTCCAATCCGTGCGAGGTCGATCTTGAAACGCTTTGTAATCAAGCGATCCAGTGTTACATCAAAGACCTTAGGATTTTTATCCAGAAGCGTAAACAATCCCGTGGGTATATCCACATTGATGGGCAGGGAGATCGTATTATTAGTCACATTATCGTAATAGGCGGAACGAAAATCCACATACGCAGAAACCAGTGCGGATTCGTCCGCGAGCTTGCTGATATCACTGCGCTTCCCCTGCAGCGTGATCAATATCTTTTTATTTTCATACTGATGCGGGCTTACGATTACAAAATTATTCTTTGTAACCGCGTCCGTGTATTGCAGGGTGATGGTCTTTGATATCTGCTTGCTTTGAACAGGGTTCTCGATGTTCATAGCCACGAGCCACATCACAATAGCAGCGGCCACCGACAGCAGCTTCCAACCTATATCCTTAAAGAAAAAATCCCTTATCTTCTTCATCATTTCTTAAACCATTCCCTCTTCGTAACGGCTTTCTTGGCTATAGCCTCCGAATTCAACAGGATGCTCTTTAATTTGTCTTCATTTAAATGACGCTTGAGCTTGTTCTCCGACGCAACCGAGATCGAGCCGGTTTCCTCGGATACCACTATAACTATCGCATCCGATACCTCGCTCGTGCCGACAGCCGCGCGATGCCTCGTACCCAGTTCACTCGCGATCTCCGCTGAGGTGAGCGGTAATATACATGTAGCCGCAGCAACACGGTCGTTGCGTATCACAACAGCCCCGTCATGCAGCGGCGTCTTATTTTCAAAAATATTTATCAGCAGTTGACTTGATACCAACGCGTCTACAGCTATACCGGTCTGCTCCAGATCCCCGAGCGCTACCTGCTGCTCGATGACGATTAGAGCACCGGTCTTGGCCTTTGACATCGCAAGTACGGCCTTTATAATCTCATTCGCGGATTTCTCAGATAGATGCGCATCCTTAACCTCGGTATTCATGATCGACTTTAAAAATTTACCCTTGCCGAGCTGCTCGAGTGCCCTTCTGAGCTCGGGTTGAAATATAACAACCACAGCTATAAGGCCCGCGCTAAACGTAGATTTCATGACCCATAGCAACGTAACAAAGCCAAGCTGCGAGGCTATCGCATACATTACTATAATCACAAGAAAGCCCTTAAACAGTGTCCACGCGCGCGTTTCCCTGACCCAATACATGATCTTGTATATACCATAGGACACCACGAGTATGTCGATGATGTTTGCTATGCTGAGTTCGGGTATCGTGATGGGCTGCAGGCTGATGCGTGAGATAAAATCGGTTAGCAACTGATTCATGTTATCACCGCCTATTAAATCAAACCTTTTACTGGCCGTCTATTCTGCGCACAACGCGTTTCTTTCTACGTACGGCCATCTTGGGTATGACCTTGACAAAATAATAGTTTTCCTCATCCTCGAACTCCACACGCTCGGCGCGCCGGTAGTCGAGCACCGCGTCAAAGAATCTCACCAGAAAGGCTAGGGCTACGGATATGATTGTAAACAACACGACCCCGATGATATCGGTCTCTATACCCGCGACCAAAACTGCGATAATAAAGCTTATGATGGTCAGTAGCGCACCTATGCCGATGCCAAGCTCCTTTGAGTAATCTATCGACAGCAACGATACTACATGCACAACGACGATGACCATGCCGAATATAAATGCAACAAACATCCACTGTGTATTATTTGAAAAATATGTTGTGATCGTCGAGAGCACCGCTCCGAATGTAGTGGGCATATCCATCAGATTAAGCCCTGCGGTTTTGGTTGTCGAGAGTAGATCCTTTATAAAAGGTATTGCATTCCAGACAAATATACCGATAGACACGGGTATAACGGCAGTCAATCCAAAGTATAAGCCTGCCACAAGTGGGATCAGGTACGGGATATTGAAATAGAACGCGTAGATCGTGGCTAACACAAGCACACTTTCCTTCGCAGAAAGCCTGATGTAGAAGAACACCAGACAGAGTAAAAACATAAACACCAACAGCGCGATCTCGGTGGATGCCGAGATCTGCAGCGCGATCATAACAGCCATGAGACCGTAAGCTATGCTCAGCGGCATGACTGCAAACAATAGCCCGAGAAAGACAGTGGCCGGGAATGTAGAGAGCGCCTTTAAAAGCGAGGCGAACTCAGGTCGATAGAGCCCCAATGAGTTTATTGCACTAAATACCATCATGCCGACGATAAAACGGATGATGAACAAAATCGGGGTTTCGAGACGTTTATAGAACCTAATGATCAGCTCTCTGGTCAAAAGGATTTGTTCGATTGTCGAATCCATAGGCAGGAAACTCCTCCTCGGTATATTCGTTTCTGGGTGCGTGGTCGCCGTATTGACCATACTGGCCAAATTGATCCAGTCTATCCAGTAAGTGTAAATAATGCCTTTGATATTTCTGGGCGGCGGTGTATTCGCGTGAGGCCAACAGCGTACCCAAGAGCGAGTATGCAACAGCCACGAGAACTAAAAACAAAATGGCATCCGTTCCGGCCTTTTTCAAATCGATGTTCAGGATGTTTATGCCCTTTACAAGGATCTGGTTTGCCCAATATATAGCCAAAATAAACAGAGAACCCGTTATTACACAGAATCGGGTCCACACGTTCTTACGATATATATAATCGTATCTGAAGTATTCATTTATGCGGCGGTACTTGCGGTCATATTCCTTATCGGCTAAGCCGAGCTTGGTCATGACGATGATCTTGTTATAGTCAACCATTAATAAACACCTGCGATATCGTATTTAACGGCCGCATCCCATAAAATCCATTCGGACAGCTGTGCGTCGTACACAGCGCGTATCTGGTCCTCCCGTTCCTTGCCCGCATATGGTATGTACTTAGGCAGCCAGCTCGCCGTAAAGTCCTGCAGCCATGGACGCACGATCGCACGGTTCTCGGGCGGGATGCCTTGCATGCGTTGCTCAGAGAGTAGCAGAGAATTGTAAATAGTATCATATGGGTGTACATCCGGTATGTCAATACCCATGGAACCATTCGCATAGTGGGACGGATATATCATTGGGCATATAACGTCAAATATAGACGCAAGCACCGCATAATCCTGCCCGACGATCTCGGCGTCTATGTCGCTGTTGATGATCGTGCCGTATACATCTGCAGACACCTTTACACCATATGTGCGCAACTCATCAACCGCACGCCTCGAAAATTCCTCAATAGCCTGCGACCGAGTCTTTTCGCCTATATCACCCATGTCAGCACTCTTTAGCTTGCCCGATGTTGAAAATCGTATGTAGTCAAACTGTATTTCCTTAAACCCGAGCGTCGCTACAGCCTTTGCGAAATCTATTACATACGAACACGCGTCCGGATTATACGGGTTCAGCCATGCGTTACCCTGCGAGTCCTTCCAGATGCTGCCGTCTTGATTTTTTATGTACAGTTCGGGTCTGAGGTTGTATGTATTGTTATCCTTGAACGCGACGAGCCGAGCTATTGGGTATATCCCCTCATCCTCAAGCCGCTTCAAAAGCGCCTTTATATCCGGAATATTTGAGCCCGATATGCCCATCTCGTCCGCGAAAGGGATACCCTTGAACGTCACGTAACCGTTATCGTCTTTTACATCGATTACAAATGCGTTGTAAGCAGATGTCTTACATAGATCTATCAAAGCAGAAAGCATGCTGTCTATCCCTGCGACATGGCTCGACACATAAACGCCCTTGACCTCGGGCGCGGCAACCATACCCGAGAGATCCGAAAACGGTGTCGCGGGTTGATCTATGTAATTCGACAGCATCATGATCGCATCGTTCTCTTGCGAGAACCCATCTCCTTGCTGCGGCTCCGACGGAGCATCGACCTCCTCCGTCGGCACGTCCTGCTCAGACATTTCCGTTTCGGCATCCGAAGCCTCCGTATCTACCGAAACCGAGGCCTCCGCGGACTTTTTGCCCGAGCAGGCCGAAAACGGTACGGTAAGCACGAGACATAGAAAGAATATAACAAGCTTTCTACTCATATGTGTTATTCCTTTATATTTATTCCTTTGTCTTCATTGTCGGGAATAGAATGACATCCCTTATCGAATAGGAATCCGTAAGCAACATGACTAAGCGGTCGATACCGACACCCAAGCCTCCTGTCGGCGGCATGCCATATTCCATCGCGAGTATAAAATCCTCATCGACCTCGTTGGCTTCATCGTCTCCGGCTGCGCGACGGCTCTCCTGATGCATAAAGCGTCCGCGTTGGTCGATCGGATCGTTGAGCTCCGAATACGCATTAGCAAACTCCCTGCCCAAGATAAACAGCTCAAAGCGTTCCGTGAGCTCCGGCTTGTCGGGCTTGCGCTTCGTGAGCGGTGATATCTCGACCGGGTGGTCGAGTACGAACGTGGGTTGTATGAGCTGCTTTTCTGCAAATTCCTCAAAGAACAGCGCAAGGATATCGCCCTTTGTATGCACGGCCTGAAACTCTACGTGGTGTTGCTTTGCGAGGGTCTTGGCTTCGTCGTCGGTCTTTACCGTATCGAAATCCACACCGGTATATTGCTTGACGGCCTCGGTCATCGTGATGCGAGCAAACGGCTTTGTGAAGTCAAGCTCGTGACCGTTTACAGTCAGTACATCGGACTTCGCGACGGTCTTTACGCATTCCTTGAACATGGATTCCGTGATCTCCATCATGCCGTAATAATCCGTATATGCCTGATACAGCTCAAGCATCGTAAACTCCGGATAATGCTTGATGTCCACGCCCTCGTTTCTGAATACACGGCTCATCTCAAACACCCTATCAAACCCACCAATGATAAGCCTCTTCAATGGCAGTTCGAGTGCGATACGCATATACATCTCTATATCGAGCGCGTTATGGTGTGTGATAAACGGGCGCGCCGAACCACCGCTCGGACGTGTCATCAGTACGGGCGTTTCAACCTCCAAGAACGAACGCTTATCTAAAAACTCCCTTATGCACTTGATCGTCTGTGAACGCTTTACGAATACATCCTTGACCTCCGGGTTTACAATCAAGTCTAGGTAACGCTCCCTGTAACGAATCTCCTGGTCCTTCAGGCCATGAAACTTCTCGGGCAGCACACGCAGACTCTTTGCAAGCAGCGTAATACTGTTTGCCTTTACGGATATCTCGCCCTTTTGTGTGCGGAATACCTCGCCCGTAACCCCTATGATGTCACCCAAGTCGAATTTCTTGAACTCTGCGTAATTGTCCTCGCCAATATCATCGCGTTTTACATATGCCTGTATGCGGCCCTCGCCGTCCTTGATATCGCAAAACGACGCCTTACCCATAATACGCCTTGTCATCATACGGCCCGCAAGCGATACAACCTTACCTTCCATCTCGTCAAAGCGCTCATGTATGTCCGTGCTGTATGTGTCTACGGGATATTTAACCTGAGCAAACGGGTCCTTGCCCTGCTCCTTTAGAGCATTCAGCTTATCTAAGCGTATCTGCTCCTGCTCATTGCGCATACGTTCCTGTTCTGCCGCGCTCATTTCCTCTGTATGTGTATCTATCGTATTCTCTATATCCATTGCAGCTCCACATCCTGTCTTTGCTATCGTTTTTTATCTGACTATCTCGAGTACCTTGTACTTGCTCATGCCGTCCGGTGTCTCTACCTCTACCATGTCGCCTGCAACCTTTTGCAACAATGCAACCCCGAGCGGTGATTCATTCGAGATTTTGCCCCCAAACGGATCCGATTCAGCCGAGCCCACGATCGTATATTCTACGTCCTCGTCGAACTCTATGTCCTTTAACCTTACTGTCGTACCTACGCCTATGACTTCTTTGTTTATATCCTCTTCGTCTATGACCTCTGCGTTACGAAGCATCTTTTCAAGCACCATGATACGTGCTTCGATTTCGGCCTGCTCTTCCTTAGCTGCGTCGTACTCGGCATTTTCGGAAAGATCACCCTGTCCGCGTGCTTCTTTTATCTTTTCGGCCACTTCCTTACGGCGTACAACCTTGAGCTCCTGCAGTTCGCTCTCCATCCGTTTCAATCCGTCATATGTTAAAACCGTTTTCTTCTCAGACATCAGCAATCCTCATTTCTTAATATATTTTCGATAAATAGTCTCTCAATCTCCTGGTATGATGCGGCAGTATTGATGCTTACACGCATCTTGGCAGCCGACGGCACGCCTTTTACATAAAACGATAGATGCTTGCGCATCTGTAATATGCCCAAATGTTCCCCATATAGTTCAATCATCATCCTACAATGTAACAACGCTGTCTCCACACGTTCCTGTAGATCAGGGGCTTTTCCGAATATCCATGGGTTACCGAGCGCGGCACGCCCGATCATTACACCGTTACAGCCGGTTTCATTTTGCATTTTTATTGCACTTTCCATATCTGTTATATCGCCGTTGCCGTATACCGGTATGCTTACAGCATCCTTGACCTCACGTATGATATTCCAGTCGGCCTTGCCGCTATAGAACTGATCCCGTGTGCGCCCATGCACGGTCACAAACGACGCGCCTGCCGCCTCGCATACCTTCGCAAGGTCCACAGCATCATATCCCCCGTCGAAGGACTTGCGCATCTTTACGGACACAGGCAAATCCGTCGCGTTTACAGCTGCCTCAACGATGCGGCCCACAAGCTCGGGGTCTCGCATCAGCGCGGATCCCTCGCCGTTTTTTACTATCTTCGGAGCCGGGCATCCCATGTTGATATCTATACCCTCAAAGCGCGTTGGATCAATCATCGCTACGGCCTTGGCTATAAACTCCGGTTCGCTGCCAAACAGCTGTACGATCAGTGGTCTATCCTCCGGAAATGCAAACAGCAATTCCTTCGTCTGTTCGTTTCCGTAGACAAGTGCCTTTGCGCTGATCATCTCCGTGAATGTCATTGCACATCCGTTTCTCTTGCATAAAAGCCTGAACACCGCGTCAGTATATCCGGCCATCGGTGCGAGCGCTATAGTTCCGGTGCTCAATATTTTTCGAATGTTATACTCTTGATGATAACGTCCTCAACAGGTTTGCCGGAGCCGTCGCCAAGAGCGCCCGGTGTGATCGGTGTAGATGCTATCGCATCAACCACATCCATACCCTCTATGACCTGCGCGAATACCGTATAGCCATAGTCCAGCTCCGGTACGCCGCCCTCATTGACATATTTATCGATAACGGGCAACGGATAGAAGTCGGACATCTTTATTTCTTTGCCCTCCTGGTTCTTGCCCATGGACTCGTCCTGCACTGCCCTATAGGATTCCATTTGTTGCTTTGCACCTTCGGACAATTCTTTACGCTGAACGATGAAGAACTGGCTGCTCTGGGTATCCGGGCTGCCGGAATTGGCCATTGAGAGTGCACCCCTAAAATGATGCAGTCCCGGCGATATCTCACCGTTGAAGTTGCCGCCCCAGATGCTTTCGCCGCCCGTGCCTGTGCCGGTCGGGTCGCCGCCCTGTATCATAAATCCGTCCATTACGCGGTGGAAGATCGTGTTGTTATAGTATCCGTTTTTCGAGTGTGTTACGAAATTCTCTACAGCCTTAGGAGCCTGCTCAGGGAAAAAGCGTATCTTTATCGTACCCATTGAGGTCTCCATAACAGCGACTTCCTCGCCCTTTTTCGGATCGGATACCTGCGGGAACGGATCTTTTTTGACTTCCTTTGTACCGCCCGAGCATCCAACACCCGTAAATCCTACACACATCATACCCAATACAACCAGTGCCAATCTTTTTATGGTCATTCTTTAGCATCCCTTTCAAATTCTTCCGTTTAGTCCTCAATATCCCATATATATTAGCCGCTTTTCGTCATTTGTCAAATGTTTTATGAACCGTTCAATCAATCGCTTCAAGTAATGTTTATTTGTAATGTCTTTGTAATTGTATTCCGGTCCGAAACATGAGAAAAT
>CAYURR010000003.1:0-39437 GCA_964446745.1 uncultured Defluviitaleaceae bacterium
CGCTTTCTTTTGCGTATTCGGAGATATAGCTAACCTCGTTCTTGCTCTGCTCGGCAGACATCGTACAACGCCCATTGAAGATAGCGTCCTCGTCCATGATGACCTTTTTCGCGTCGATATTACCGTTTATATATGCGGTGGGGGACAGACGCACGACGGTCTCGGCGGTGATGTCGCCTTGGATGTTACCCTCCACAAACGCGGAATTGGTATAAATCTCACCCTCTACATAGCCCATCTCGCCTATGACCAGATGCCCCAGTATCTCAATAGTCCCCGAATAGCGGCCATCGATCCTCACCGCGCCGGTACCGCGTATCTTACCTGCGATGATCTCAATTCCCTCGGCTATTATAGTCTGCGTAATCTTCTCCGCAGGCTCTTGTTTTTCCTTCTCATGCTTTAACTTGGAAAACATACCATGCCTCCTGCCTTGTTATACTGAAAATCCATCCATACAGTCTATTTCTGTATCATTGCAAATATACCGGTTTTGATGCCGGGCTTTCATTGTGCAGGCGATCGAGCGCGGTAACCACATATGTGTAGCCCTTAGTGTTATCTACCGTCAGTGTTGCGGAACCGTTTTGGCAACGCAACGACGTATATAGTGCCGATGCTTTCGAAATATCTACCTTTTCGCCGGGAGCGAAGCGATATATAGCCACCGACGTCGTGTCATCATCACCTGTGATGTTGAGTTTGACGGTACCCTTAGCCGGTGTTGACGAGACCGTGGGAGCCTTTGGTGCTTCGTTATCTATCCATGTCATCGGTGGTATCAAGGCTTGGTATTTATACAACGAGGAAATCTCGTTCTTTATACCGAGCGGATTATTCAGTAACGAGTTCATATTGTAAAAGACAGCGCCGTTTACCTGTGAAAAGGATTGAGCATAAGCGAGCTGATTGGGCATTTCCTTGGGGTTTTGCCATGCGGAGTTCTTCTCGCCTGTGCCGATCTTATACGGTGCGTGACCTATATACAGATGAACGTTCGGATTTTTATCCATTTCCTTTACCCAGAAATCCAGAACCTTTTCATATGCGGCGTATTTATTACCAAATTCCCAGTATATCTGCGGCGTGATGTAGTCGATCCATCCGTTGTTGATCCAGAGGCGCGTATCGGCGAATACACTGTCGTATGAGCTCGTTGTCGAGCTTACGTCAGCACCTGTCGGATCGGCCTTGGTGTTGCGCCAGATGCCGAAAGGACTCACGCCGAGTTTCACATAAGGGTCAGCCGCACGCAGGGTTTCACGAACGGACTTTATAAAGCTGCTGATGTTGTCCCTACGCCAATCCTTTACGTCCTTAAAATCACCCTTGTATTTATTGAATGCATTGTCATCCGGGAACTTTGCGTTGCCGCTCATGTATGGGTAGAAATAGTCGTCGATATGAATAGCGTCGACATCATAGTTCAATACTATCTCGGTAATCGAATCCACAACATACTGCCTTGCTTCGGGCAGACCCGGATTTATGTATTTTTTGTTATCGTAATTGATTATCCAGTCTGGATGTGTCTTTACAACACTGTTAGCAGCCCAGTTTTTTTCCTCGCCGCTGTTGCTGGCACGAAACGGGTTGACCCATGCGTGGAACTCCAGATTACGCTTGTGTGCCTCCTCGATCATAAATGCAAGCGGATCATAACCGGGATCCTTGCCCTGTTGGCCTGTGAGATATTCGCTCCAGGGATTGATCTCTGATTTATAAAATGCATCCGCACTTGGACGTACCTGTACGATCACGGCATTCATGCCCATATCGAAAGCCTGATCCATGAGCTTAACATACTCTTCCTGTTGCTTTTCGGCAGTCAGGTTCTTTTTGGACGGCCAGACGATGTTTGCAACGCTCGGTATCCAGACCGCACGGAATTCTGTTTTTTTATAAATGTGTTGAGGGATGTTTACATTAGCGCCGTATGCGACCGATGGGTTCAGAGCTACCATGCTCGTCCATATCAATAGTGCCGTACATAGCGCAAATATCCGTTTCAATGTAGGGGCTTTTCTCATGTTTTTCCTCCGTATTCTGTATCAATTGATAGGCGCAAATAAGTCATAGCGGCCTATACTGCGCGTACTTTTACGTAGTATAACATATTATTGGAATCGTTACAATGTATCAACAGATCAACAATGCCCATAGACCCGCAGCAATGAGCCCGATAGCAATAAATATCGCCCATGTCTGGATAAACAACGCAAACAGCATCCCAAGCCCTATACAAAACAACACAAGTCCGATCAGGCGCTTTCTAAAATACATACAAAACCCTCCATCAAAAGGTGGTATTAACATTGTATGCACGTCAAACTTATTTGTTGATATTATTGTAAATAATAGGTAGAATGTTTAATAATAAATTTATGTGCATTTTTATTCATGCTAAGGAGGGTCACAGTGAAGAGTTTAAAGACAAAGCTGACTGTTCTATTGATGTCGACGCTCGTTGTGAGCATCGTCGCGGTAACAGGTATCGGGTACAGTGTTGCAAGAAGGACGGTTATAAAAGAATCCTTGGCAAAGACAACACATTTCGTTTCGTACGATGCTGAAAAGATCAATACATGGTTTACTGAGCAGGGAACAATAGTGGATGCGTTTGGACGAGATATCGCCGCGGTAGATGACATGGAGCATCTGGAGATGATCTGTACTGCGCAGGCTTCAGGCAATCCGCATTTGCTGGATGCGTATGTGGGCTTTGAAGATGACACGGGGTTCTTCGGCTCTGCCTGGGTCCCGGAGGCCGATTGGAAGGCTACCACACGCCCATGGTATCAGGCTGCAAAGGGCGCTAATGGCAATGTGGTGTTTACCGAGCCGTATCTGGATACGGATACGGGCAAGCTCGTCATCACCGCCGCCAAGGATATCGGTAAAGTAGAAGGTAAGGGAACCGTAAGTGCGATCGATCTGTTCATGGATACGATCTCCGAGATACTGAGTGCTGTGGATGTGCCGGACGGAGGATATATCATTCTCACAGATCAAAAGGGCGACATTATATATCATATGAATAAAGCGTATCTACCGACGGAAAATGGGATGACCAATCTCTCGTCGATACCACAATATACCAACGTGATAACTCCTCAGATATCCGAAAGCATAAAGATCAAGGACCATGATGATGTAGTACGTTACATGGTTCCTGCGACGATCACGGTTGCGGACTGGAAAATATATGCCGCGATCCCGGAGAAAGCGATCGTCGCACCCGCGAATAGCATACTGGCATGGATGCTCGTGGTGTCTGCTGTGGTCCTGATATTTTCCGTGTTTGGCATATGGTTTGTGATCATGCGCGTGGTAGTAGATCCGATCAAGCGTATAGCGCATGGGGCAGACGATCTCGCACGCGGCGATTTGAATTTTTCCCTATCTACCAACAACAGGGATGAGATTGGACATTTGAGTAACGATATGATGCGTGTGCACGATACACTCACACGTGTTGTCGACGAGCTGACAGAAACCTCAAAGATGCATGGTGCGGGCGAGTTTACCCATCAGATCGATTCGGAGAAGTTTACCGGCGCGTATAAGGAGATGGCGGTCGGCATCAATCAAATGACATCGATGTACGCAGAAAACTTTATGCAGGTACTCAAGGTGTTTGACAGCTTTAGCAAGGGGGATTTCAATGCCGAGGTCAAGCGTTTCCCGGGCAAGCTCTATCAGGGCAATCAGATCATTGAGACCCTGCGGGACAACCTCAGGAATGTAAACAAGGAGATCAGCCTACTCGCACAGGCCGCAATTGATGGAAGGCTCGATGTGAGAGCACAGGCCGGAAACTTTGACGGCGACTGGAAAAAAATGATCGTAATGCTTAATAACGTTATAGAGGCTGTATCTAACCCGATAGACGAGGTTAAGCGTACGCTTCTGGAAATGTCAAAGGGCAATATGCATGCGAGTATGACCGGTCAATATAAGGGTGAGTTCAAACAGATAGAGATAATGATGAATGAGACGATAGCGGAGCTGCGCTCATATATAGAGGAGATATCCAAGGTGCTGTCCGGGATTTCCGGAAAGGATCTGCGCGGATCGATAGACAGGGAATATATAGGGGATTTTGCAGGAATCAAGTCCTCGATCAACATGATCCTGACTACGCTCAATTCCGTGCTCAGCGAGATCGCTGATGCGGCTGAGACGGTTAATTCGAGTGCCAAGCAGGTATCCGAGGCAAGCGGAGTATTGTCGGATGGTGCACAGGATCAAGCCGTTTCAATCGACAGGCTCATGAGTGCTATGTCTGAGATCAATCACGATATCAAGAATATCTCCGAAAAATCCGACGAGGCTGATCTAGTCGCGGCGACATCGATGGACAATGCCGCTGTCAGCAGTAAGGAGATCAAGGAGATGCTCGATTCGATGCAGGCGATTAAGGCCGCGTCGGGCAGCATAGCCAACATTGTAAAGGTCATCGATGACATATCATTCCAGACCAACATACTGGCCATCAATGCATCCATCGAGGCTGCACGTGCAGGCGAGCACGGAGCGGGATTTGCTGTAGTCGCAAACGAAGTCAAGAGCTTGGCAACGCGCAGTCAGGAGTCGGCACAGGAGATATCGGGTCTTATCGACGATACGATAGTAAAGATCGGCAACGGTACTCAAACCGCCGAACGCACATCAGGTTCGCTTCTAAAGATTATAAGTAATGTAGATGAAATCAGTAAAATAATCGCCCAGATATCCGAGGGCTCCAAGAAACAGGTAGCCTCGTCCGAGATTGTCACGGACGGGTTGAACAGCATCTCGGGCGTGGTCACTAAGACCACGGCTATTTCCGAGGAAAACTCCGCGTCTGCGCAGGAGCTGCTGAACAAATCGGATATACTGAGCGATATGGTTGGTGTGTTTAAGTTCGAATAGTTATCTGCCTATACAGGAATACCTATCAAGGACATTTTCCATCTTGCCGCTTTGAGCTGAGCGTATGCCCGCGTCGAGTATCGACATCGCATCGAGGTTGACCGGAAGGTCTAGTGTCGGGTGCAGGGCTTCGCCGGTCTCAAGGTGGTGGAGGACCTCCTTGCCCAGGGTATTCCTGTTTTCAGGTAGGGGATCCGCCACGAACACCTTGTCGGGTTCGGTCTTGTGGCGTGTCTTATAAATGCGTACCTCGGGGCCGTCCACGACCAATGTACCCTCGAGCCCGTACACGATAGGCCCGTTCGGGATACCCGTCGACAGTGTAGTCCATGAACCCTCTACGATCGAAACGGCTTCGGGATAGCGTACGGTGATCGTTGCGTAGTCCTCTGCGTTACCATAGTGGCTGTTGAAGTTGGCCTTCATGCCATAAGCCGATATCGGCGAGGTACCAAGGAACCAACGCGACATACACGCGCCATAGCAGCAGTAGTCCAATAACGCACCGCCACCGGCCTCCGCTTGGTGCCACCATTCAAAGCCCTTTTCATAATCCGTTACCTGCTGTCCGTATGACAGAGGCCCTAATGAATCGGCGTTTCTGTAAGTAATCTTGAATATCTTGCCTATTTCACCGGCCTCGCAGAGCTCATGCGCTTTCCTGACGCCGGGCCACCATGTGTACGGCCAGTTTACTATGATCTTTGCGTTACCGTCCTTCGCGGCCTGCGCTATCCGCAGCGTGTCACCCATCGTTGTAGCCATGGGCTTTTCTACGATGACATGTATGCCGCGTCTAAGTATCTCCTCGCAGACATATCCATGAAACGCGTTCTCGCAACAGACCAGTGCTATGTCCATTTCGTTCTCGTTGAGCATCTGTCTGAAGTCATCATAAATCTTTTTTATACCAAGCTTCTCATTTATAAAATTCATAATGCCATAACGTGTACCCATGCTGTCGTTAATCGGTTCGACTAATGGTTTTATATCCGCGGACGCTACCCATTCCACATCGAGACCGGCGAAAGATCGCACATTATCGCCCATATGCGAATGCGCGAAGCCTATCAAGCCTATACGGTATTTCTTCATACTATAAATCCTCCTTATGACTCATCCGTCAACGTTAAAATTACCTTGCAGATACATCTAAAATCCCAAATCTTTACGGGTCTATCACCTCCGCGTCGTAACCCATACATTTGCTAAGAATCCTTCGATGTGTTAGACTGTGGTCATAATACACAAGATATAGAATGAATGCAAGATTTATGGAGTTGATGGCAATGGAGTGGATAAAGATCAGTACGAGCGTGCCTCGTGGCGAAGAGGATATCCTTATCGCGAGGCTCTCGGATTTTGGGATCGAGGGTGCGCAGATAAACGATCCGACCGAGGTATCGGAATACCTCAAGGAGACCTCTGGCGTATGGGACTATGTCGACGAGGATCTGATGAAAGAGGTAGATGCGCGTAAGGACAATAAAGACGCGTTGGTAACGGTGGATTTCTATCTGCCCAACGACCCGAATGGCACTGAGACGCTCGGCAATATACGAATGTCGTTGCAAGACTGCGAATTCGTCAGCGATGTAGAAGACGATGAAACTTGGCTCAATGAATGGAAGAAATATTATAAGCCGCTGCGTATTGGCAGACGCATCGTGGTCAGACCTGTCTGGGAGGACTATGACAGCAAGCCGGAGGATGTAGTGTTCACGATCGATCCGGGTCATGTGTTTGGGACCGGATTGCATCAGACGACCCAGTTGTGCCTCGAGGCTATAGAGAAGTATATACCGGAGAATCCATGCATATTGGATATCGGTTGTGGCAGCGGCATACTGTCGATCGTTTCGATGCTGTTGAACCCGTCCGCATATGTGTGGGCATGCGACATAGACCCATACGCAGAAAAGACCACTCTGCAAAATGCCGCGCTCAACAATATAAAGAAGGAACATCTGCACACCTACACGGGCAATGTGCTATGCGGAGGCGAGGCGTTTGATAAACTAACGAGCCGTAGATATGACCTGATTGTTTCAAATATCGTAGCGGATGTCATCGTCGAATTAAAATATTTCTATCAGCGTTGCATACAAAAGGGTGGACTGCTGATAACCAGCGGTATCATTGAGAGCCGCCTCGAGGATGTCAAGACAGTGCTTACAGACTCGGGCTTTACATTGATTGAGGTGTTTGAGCGCGATGGATGGTACTGTATAGTATGGTGGTTTGAGTGAGGTTCTTTGTAGATGATCAGATTACTGAGGGGACGGCGTTTTACCTCACGGACGATAACGCGGAGCATCTGGCGGTCCTGCGCGTAACAGAGGGCGACACGATCACGGTGCTAAACGGTGACGGCTACGAATACATCTGCAGAATAATCGGCATTACTAAAGAGGCGGGCAATAAGGCCTCAAAGAAACGCCCGATCATTGAGGTAATACCGGACAAAAAGCAAAGATGTATAGCAGAGCCTGATATAAAGGTTTGTGTTTATCAGGCTCTGCCTAAGTCCGACAAGATGGAGCTGATCGTCCAAAAGACCGTAGAATTGGGTGTGACCGAGATCATACCGATCACAAGCCGACATACGGTCGTAAAGCCGAATGAAAAATCGTACAAGAAACTCGCGCATTATCGCAATATATCCGAGGCCGCCGCAAAACAGTCGCGGCGCGGGATCATACCGCATATCGGTGAGATCATGAGTTTAGAGCAGGCCGTCGCGGACAGCAAACGCTTTGAGAGGGTGTTTGCGTTGTACGAGGATGAGGTCGAACTTGATATCAAGACCTATTTGACATCACAGGGGACAAGTGTAGGCTCTATGGCGTTTTTTGTGGGAAGCGAGGGCGGATTTTCGCCGGACGAGGCAACGTTGTTTCACGAGAACGGGATAAAAACGCTGACCCTAGGTAAACGTATATTAAGAACGGAAACCGCCGCATTTGCGGCTTTGATCATGTTATTTTATGAGTACAATACTTTTGGAGGGAATAGCCGTGGATAGGATTAAGGTACTTATAGCGGACAGCTCCGTGATAAGCAGACAGATGATGAAGAACATACTCGCGGCAGCAGAGGACATTGAGGTCGTGGAGGAAACAGGCACGGGCCCGGGCTGCGTGATCCTATTGGAGGATGCGAACCCCGACGTCGTATTGGTCGAGGCCGACATCACCGGAGGTATGAGCATCACGGACATCGTAAAGGAAGTAAAGGGATACAACAAAAATACTCAGGTGGTGCTCTGCTTTAACATAACATCCCGCGAAAAGGTAGAGGCCGCCGCCAATAGCGGTATTGCTGACTTTATTACAAAGCCCTATAACAAGGCGATGGTGTTGCGTGTTATCAGGGATGTAATGAAGCTGAGCGATTGAGTAATATGAACGGTATCTATTTTGACAACGCGGCTACAACAGCGCCGACACCACAGATCATCGAGCGGGCTGCTGCGTTCATGGGGGACTTTTATGGGAACCCCGCATCGGGACACGCGTTCGGGATCGCGGCGGCCAGGGAGCTCAAAAGGGCCAAGGAGGTTCTAGCGGAGCTATTGCGTGTGCAACCGGATGAGATCATCATGACATCGGGAGGCACCGAAGCCAATAATTTAGCTATCCTGGGCACCGTCATGAGCCGCAAACGAACGCAAGATCATGTTATCCTAGGAAAGACCGAGCATCCGTCCGTGTTATCGCTGGCTGAATTGCTCACAAACGAAGGCTTTACCGTAACCTATGCCGAGCTGGACCAAGACGGCAAAGTAGACGGCGAAAGCCTTTTTAATGGTGTAACGGAGAAAACCGCGCTCGTGAGCATCATGCATGTAAACAATGAGACGGGTATGATAAACAATATCGACGGCCTCGCACGGCTGGTAAAGAAAAAGAATGCGAACACGGTATTCCATTCGGATGGGGTGCAGGGCTTTTGCAAGGAACGCCTTTCGCTGTCTAATATCGACCTGTACAGCATGAGCGGGCACAAGGTCCATTGTATCAAGGGCGTGGGCGCATTATACAAGCGTAAGCAGGTACGCATTCGCCCGTTGCTACACGGAGGCGGGCAGCAACAGGACATTAGGCCCGGCACCGAAAACACCTTGGGCACGGTGCTGATGGCTGAGGCTGCGCAGGATATGTTTAGCTCGATGGCCGATAACCGGCGTTCCGTAAAGGTTGTAAAGGATATACTCGCGACCGCGGCGCAGATGATCCCGGATGTGTACATAAACGGCTCGATAGATGGCGACAGCCCATACATATTGAACATGAGCATTATGGGTGTAAGAGGTGAGGTACTCATGAACGCGTTGAGCGCTAAGGCTGTGTATGTCTCGACAGGCGCGGCATGCAAAACCGCAGGCGGACGCGGAGGTAAAAGTGCCGGTTACAAGGTGCTGGAGATTATGGGTTATTCTAAACAGCGCGCGGATGCGGCATTACGCTTTAGCTTTAGCCATTTGAACACGACGGAACAGGCCCACGAGGCCTTGGAAATATTACGCGAGACCGTCGCGCAGCTACGGAGGACGATGTGAAACAGGTACTATTAATCAAATACGGTGAAATAAGTCTGCGCGGTGACAACAGGCATTTGTTGGAAAAGCGTCTGATAGGTAGTATAAAGAAGCGCACGGCAAGGGTGGGGGACTTTCGCGTTTCGGGTGAGCTCGGGCGGTTTGTATTAGAATATGCGGGAACTTCAGCCGCAGCGGGGCAATCAGCCGTGGCGGAGGTTGCCGACTGGTCACAGGATTGGGATCATGTTATCGATATCGTGAAGAATGTACCCGGTATCATTGGTGTGTGTCCGGCACTGCGCATGGAGCACGCTGACAGCGCATTGCTACCGGAGGTTGCATTAGCTTTTCTGAAGCAACGCCATACCCCGCCATATACCTTTAAGGTGGACACGCGTCGCGCTAACAAACATCTACCCGTGCGTTCTCAGGATATAAACGAGCAACTCGGCGGGATGATCTTAGACCAGATCCCGGGTACGAGCGTAAAGCTCAAGCAGCCTGACGTGACGCTGCATATAGAGCTGCGTAACCATGCGTATATCTATACCGACACGATAGCGGCGGTAGGCGGATTACCGTATACTTCGTCGGGTAGGGGTGTGCTCATGCTTTCGGGCGGTATAGACAGCCCCGTCGCGGGTTATATGATGGCCAAACGTGGTGTGGACATGACATGCGCGTATATGCATTCACCGCCGTACACCTCCGAGCTCGCGAAGGAAAAGGTGCTCGACCTCGCGAAGCAGATTTCGCGTTACACGGATTATATTCGTCTCTATGTAGTGCCGTTTACTGAGGTACAGCTATATCTGAAGGAACATGTGCCGTCGGATAAGCTCACAATCTTTCTGAAACGTGCCATGCTGCGGATATCCGATGGGATAGCGCAGGCCGAACGCTGCCTCTGTATCGTGACGGGTGACAGCGTCGGACAGGTAGCGAGCCAGACCATACATAGCATAGCCGCAGTAAATTCAGCTACGAAGCTGCCCATACTGCGCCCGCTCGCGGCAATGGACAAGCATGAGATCACCGCTATAGCTCAAGAGATCGGAACATACGAGATATCGATACGGCCGTATGAAGATTGCTGTACGATATTCGTGGACAAGCATCCCGAAACAAAGCCCAAGGTGAGCATCATTGAATCAATTGAAAGCCGCCTGGCCCGCCTAATCGAACTCTGTGATGCTGCCGTGAAGAATTCGGAGATAATTACATTCGGAGGTTGACACATATATCGGCTCCCGTTATAATAGATATATCGTCAGACGATATAACGAAAGAATGTATAACGGGAGTGGATATATAATGGGCGCAAATGAAAGCATAGCCCTCACGGAAGCGGTGTACTACATACTGCTTTCATTAACATCGCCACTACATGGATACGGTATTATGCAAAACATCGAAAGCCTATCGAACGGCAGGGTTAAATTGGCTGCCGGAACACTGTATGGAGCGATCAACTCCATGCTCGAAAAGAACTGGATCATGGCATTGCCCGGTGAAAAGGACAGCAGAAAAAAGGAATACAAAATCACGGAGCAAGGCAGGACGGTTCTCAAAAACGAGATCAGAAGGCTTGAAGAATTGCTGAATAACGGTAAATATCTAATGAGGGGTGAGATATAATGAGGAAGACTATATACAAATGGTTTTGGGCGTGGGATTTTGAAAAGGAAGAGAAGTGGCTGAACGAAATGTCGGCTAAGGGTTTGCATCTTGTTTCGGTCGGCTTTTGCACATATGTCTTTGAGGAGGGACTGCCCGGCGAATATACTGTCAGGCTGCAGTTTCTTGAGAAATGGCCTACAAGCTACGAGAGTACACAATATATAAAATTCATAGAGGATACAGGGGCAGAGTATGTGGGCTCATTGATGCGATGGGTATACTTCCGCAAAAAGACTGACGGAGGATCGTTTGACATATTCTCCGATATAGACTCGAGGGTAAAGCCGCTTAATAGCTTACTGCTCATGTTTGGTATGCTTACCTTCGCTGAGCTTTGCATCCTCTTACCGAATGTAATGCACTTAGTTTTCGATCAACGCCTTATAAACGAATTGATTGCTATAGTGTCATTGGAATGCTTTGCTTTCTTTCTTGGGATTTTTGCATTTTGCAGGGTATGGTTTATAAAACGCAAGTTATTAAAAGCACGAAATCTACATGAATAACAATACCACGGATTAATACAGATTAAAGCAGCTTATCACGGATAACATCATTAATGTTTGTTATCCGTGATAAGCCGTTTTTTATTTGCTACATTCTTAGTCCTTTTTCAAGCTACCTGTCTTTGGTATTGTCTTTACATACGCCAATATCAACAGTGTGCCGATAACGGCCACAGTCACGATATTGCTGATACCCGCTACGATGCCCTGGGTATATACCTTATCGGCGGGCTCTGCGTAGATCAGGATGTCGAGCGTCGGGGCTACGAGGAACCACGCGACCGCGTTTGCGACGGCTTGGATGATGTTGAACGTTATGATGTCCTTTGTGCCGAATTCACCGTCTGCGATCTTGAAGCGATAGGACAGCAATCCTACACCCAAGCCGATCAGCGAGGACGGGATGACCCAACTCCACCATGGCGAGCCATAGAATATCAGGTCAGTCAGAGCGTGCCCCAACAGTCCAACAAAGAAGCCTGCCACAGGCCCGAATATCACGGCTATGAGAGCGAGAAAACCGTAACACGTGGCGATGTTGGTGTTTGGGATGGGCGTGGGTACCGATGCGAACCGACTGAGGATTACATAGACAGCGGTTCCTAAACCGATAGCCACGATGGTCTTGATACTGAGCAGTTCTTTACCTTTCAATACAATCCCTCCATTTATATTCATTTATTTACTTCAATTTACGCCTTCCTTGACCATAGTATTCGAAAGGATACTAAATTCCCTGCGGATAAACGCTGCGGTGATTAATGTAGAGATAAAATCCGCGATGGGACCCGCGAACCATAGACCCGAGAAACCTAAAAGCAAAGGCAATAACAGATATATCGGTATCAGTATGATTACTTGACGCAGCAGGTTCAGTAGTATCGATATCTTTGCGCGCCCTATGGCCTGAAAGAAGTTTGTAGTGGGTATCATAAATCCCACGAGCGGCAGCATGCACAAATGTACACGCATACCGATGGAGCCGGTCTGTATCAAAAACGGGTCCTCGCTGTTAAAGATCGAGATCAGCTGCGGTGCGAATAATTGTATCATAATAAACCCGAAGGTCATGATCACCATGCTGTATATTACAGACCACTTGTAGGAGGCTCTGAGCCGCACGTAGTCACCGCGCCCGTAGTTAAATCCGATGATAGGCTGTGTGCCCTGATTGATACCGAACACGGGCATATATATCAGCATCGAGATACTCAATATAATCGTCATCGCGCTGATAGCCGTGACACCGCCACCGGGTCCGAATTCCTTTTCACCGTAGTAATGCATACTGCGGTTTACAACGATCATGATCAAACTGCCCATGATCTGCATAATAAACGGTGAGACCCCGATGGATGTTATGTCCTTAAGTATATCCAAACGCGGCTTCAGGTTTCTTATGTGTAGCCTGAGCGGTGTTTTCTTACCGAAGTAGTACGAGAACACCAGCGTCGTCGACAGTGCCTGGGATATTATCGTGGCAATGGCCGCGCCCGCTATACCCATGTCAAACACGAATATAAAAATCGGGTCCAGGATCATATTACATATGCCGCCCACCATCTGCGTCATTGCGAATCTAGCGGAGTTTCCGGTTGCACGGATGGTATGGTTTACGGCGAATGAGGACATGCCAAACACCGAACCTAGTACGATTATGCGAAGATAAGACAGCGCATATGGCATGGTCTCCGTTGTGGTGCCTATGGCTGTGAGTATCTGCCGCATAAATGATAAGCCGATTATTGTAAATGCAGCTGCGATGATCAGTATGTAGCTCACAGCATTGCCCACAACCTGCTCTGCGCCATCCTTGTCCGAGCGGCCGAGCCTGATGGATATGGATGTGGCCGCACCGATACCGATAAGCATCGACAGCCCAAGTATTACATTCATGATAGGTGCCGTAAGACCTATGCCCGCGAGTGAAGCCTGTCCTATACCATGTATACGACCGACCCAAAAGCGGTCGACGGTGTTGTATAGCGAGTTTATGAGCATGCCGATGATCGGCGGCAGTGAATACTTCACGATCAAACGCTTCGGATCGTGATTGGACATTTCATATTCCCGTGACGGATTACTCATTTAAGCTTAGCAGGGAGCATTGCGTACCAGAAATTGGACGAAAGGCATATTGATGAATAGGTTCCGAACACAACGCCGAGCATGATCGGTAAGGAAAATTCCTTGATCGACGGCACGCCGAGGATGTACAGGAAGAATATGGCGATCAACAATGTAATCGAAGTAAACATGGTTCTGCGCAATGTCTGGTTTACGCTCGTATCGATGATATCGCCTATCGATCTTTTACGCATGAGGTTCTTATTTTCTCTTATACGGTCAAAGATAATGATCGTCGCGTTGATCGAATAACCCAAGATCGTCAGTATAGCAGCGATGAATGAGTAGTTAAGCGGAATACGCAGTACGCCGTAGATCGCGAGCATGATCAATGCGTCATGCATCAGTGCGAGTATAGCGGACGAGCCCAGTTTTATATCGCGGAAACGGATCGAGATATATACAAGCATAGCTACACACGAAACGAGCACGGCCATGATAGCGGCACGTTGCATATCGGCGCTGACGGTCGGGCTTACGTCGCTGTAGTTGATTGCATCCTTTGTGATGCCGTATTTGTTTTCAAACTCTGCTATGAGCTTCGTACGGGTCTCTTGATCAATAGAACGGATCTTGATCATGACCTGGGTGCCGTCTCCGGCCTTTTGTATCTGAGGGGATTGCTGACCTGTTATGTTGCGAACGATGTCAGCGACCTCGTTGTTGTCAAACGATTTGCCAATGTTGACCTGAAAAGATGTACCGCCCGAAAACTCTACGTCGAAATTGAACAGTCCGCGTCCCGAAGCCACGTTAAACAGCATGATAGCAAGGCTTATGATCAAAACGGCAGCGGAAAATGAAAAGTACTTGTTTTTATATTGGATGACCTTCAACATTCTTAATTCTCCTTTGCCTTTTTAAAGAAAAATTTTGTATTGATAACGCCTGCTCCGACCACATTCGTGATGATGAACTTGGTGATGATAAGTGCCGTAAACATGGATACAATGATACCGATCGCAAGTGTCTGTGCAAAGCCCTTTACGGGTCCTGTGCCGAGCCAGTAGAGCACAACGGCAGCGATAAGTGTTGTTACATTACTATCAAGTATAGCGGGGAATGCCCTTGAAAAGCCCGCGCCTATAGCGGTTCGCAATGTACGTCCGGACCTGATCTCCTCTCGCATACGTTCAAAGATAATAACGTTTGCGTCGACGGCCATACCTATCGACAGGATGATACCTGCGATACCGGGCAGTGTGAGGTTGATCTTAAACAAGCTTAAAAATACCAATACGATGCCGATGTAGAGCACCAGCGCAAGGTCAGCGCAGATGCCGGGCACACGGTATATAATTGCCATAAACAACAGTACCAGCAACGAACCGATGATGCCGGCTGTAATGCTTGTCCGCAATGCGTCAGCACCGAGTAACGCGCCGACGTTGTTCATGCTGATTACATTCAGCGCGAACGGCAGAGAGCCCTCTCTGATCGTTGTCGCGAGATATTCGGCGTATTCGGCTGTGAACTGGCCTGTGATGATCGCCTTGCCGTCTGTGATAGACGTGTTGACTTTAGGCGCACTGATCATTTCCTCGTCGAGGTAGATGTATAACGGCTTGCCTACGTTTGCTCCGGTTGCGTCCGCAAATTTCTTTGTACCGTCCGCGTTAAACTCGAGCGATACAACGATCTCTGCTGCGACACCCTGTGTCTGCGAATACATGGCCTTCTCAGCCCTGACGACATCTGTACCGGTCAACAATATGTTGCCGCTCTCGTCGCGGAATGACAGCAACGCGGTCTTGCCGACCTCGCTGACAGCCTTTTCGGCATCGTCAACGTCAGGGATGTCTACGCGTATCTGTCTGTTACCTTGCTTACCTACCTGCGCCTCTGTGTAGTTGCGCGCGTCCAAACGTCTTTGGATCAATTGCAATGCGGCTCTCATATCCGCGTCTGAGGGATTCTCGACGCCCGCCTCGTATAAAATGGAAACGCCGCCCTTTAGATCGAGACCCTGCCTTATGTTTTGGATACCGAGGGTGTGCTCGCTCCCGATACCGAAATAAGACAACGCGCTCAGTCCGGCGGCAATTGCCAATATGAGCACCAATAGGAAAATACTCCTGCCCTTCATCATGTTTCCTCCTATAAATGATTTTTCCACATAACTTGCCACATTATAGCATTAGTAAAATTCCTAAGTCAATGTTCAAAGAATCGTAAACGCTTGCATATAGTACGAGAATGGTTTCGCATATACATAGCAGTAGAATCAAACCGCAAAACGGGGTGATGTAATGGCCAGGCTCATGAAAAGGATCATATGGCCTAAGACCGTGCCGAGGTTTCCGAGGTCTGCAAAGTCATCAAAGGCTGCCAGATCACCAAAGCCGCCTAAGGCACCTAAGAGTCGAAAACGGCAGCGTAGGGGTATGCTTATACTGTTCGGGTTTTTGATATGCATGATGCTCGCGATTGTATTCGTTATTAAGGAGTTTGACCGTAACTTTATGCCCACCGCGGTCACAATGGCCAATCTGCGCGCAAAGACCCTAATCAATAACGCCGTAAACAAATCGTTATCGCGAATTATTTCCGAGAATGCATTGAAATCGGAGGATTTTTACACGGTAAAGCATGACGTGACCGGGGTGATCAGCTCGATGTCTGTAAACACAATCTTGGTCAATGAGATATGCAATAAGGCCGCACTATTGATTTCTGAGGAGCTGAACAATCTGTCATCGGAACTGATTGTGATACCGGCGGGTTCGGTGATGGGATATGGTGTGTTTTCAAATGTTGGGCCTAATGTGACATTCGGCATTTTGCCCATGGGCTCGGCGGTGGTCGATTACCGCTCGGGCTTTGAGTCTACGGGCATAAACCAGATAAATTTCCAAGTTTACCTGCATGTCGAGGCTACCGCACGCGTCGTAAACCCCTTGCAGCGTGATGAGATCAGCATAACGCGCGACATCCCGCTCGTGAATACATTCATCTCCGAGCCGATACCCGATTCGTATTTCAATGTACCGGGCTTAAAAAATTAGCTATAGGAAAGATTCACAGCTTTACCATAAATGTTGTATAATCCATTTTAAGTGAATCTATAAATGTACAAATGAGGGATGTTTTATGCTAATCACAATCAGTGACATACACGCCAATACCGAATCGATGAATACATTCAGAAAGGGAGCGAAGCTGTTTGCGCAGAATCGCATAGAGAAATGTGAGATAAAAGGAAATGAAATAATAGGGTTAGTAAACGGTGAGACCGATGACTACAACGTGACGATCCTACTGGATAAAAACGGCACGATCAATGAATATAACTGCGAATGTGTAGCGTTTAGCGAGTATCCGGGTCTTTGTAAGCATCTGGTAGCCGTCGCGCTGCAGATCGAATCAAAAAAGGACGATGCTAATAAGGCCAGTGCGCCTCGTTCTAAGAAGGTAATGGACAGCGTGCAAAAGGGCAGAGAGGTATTTAAAAAGCCCGGATCGGACCCGATCGTACAGGAGATGATACATCATCTTATATCTGTAGGCACGCGTCGCGTGGAGGCACGCTTTAGTCCCTCGGAGGTTGAAGAACCTGTAAGATTGACCCCGATACTATATCTGGAATATACCTCATTGCCTCAGCTCTCACTGACGATCGGCAGACAGAGACAGTATTCGGTACCGAGCATCGAGCAGTTTGTGAGCAATTCCAGATTATACGAGCCTCTTGCATATGGAAAGCAGTTTGTATTCAATCACGACATGAGCAAATATGATCTGCAGTCACGTATGTTGGCTGAACTCGTGTTACGAGCATACAGTACCTATACCAGAGATTATAACAGCCGAAAGCGGATGTATCTGTCTCCGATCTTCGTAGACCATTTCTTTGACCTATATATGGATGCGGAGTTAGCCGTATCCGAAAAAAACGAGAAACCTGTACCGATGAGGATCTGTGATAAGACCATCCGTGTGCCGGTGCAGATAGATAGATCTGATAGCGGCATCACATTAAGCTGTCAGCCGGATATAAGATTTGTGGAAGGGCGGAAACATATCTACATCGTAAATGCGCAGGAGATCCGCCGCTGCGAGGAAGACTTCTCAATGCTGTACACTACCATGCTGAAGACAATGATCAGGAACAAGGGAGGTTTGTTTGTCGATCAAAAGGATATGACCATGTTCCTTTCGCTCGTGATGCCGATGCTCTCAAAATATGCGGATGTCACGGGTGATATAGATTGTCTCAATGAGTATATGCCGCATAAATATGTGGCAGAGGTATATCTGGATGCGCCACATCGCACAGAGCTCACAGCGCGATTGAAACTTCGGTACGAGACCGAGGAGGGTACGGTGGTCGTGGAATTCGGCGACGAAAGCGCGCCTGTAAAAAGCAGTGCCCATGGTAATAGAACAAAAAAAGCCGTAGACGAGATCAAACCTCGCAGAAACGCGGAGGCGGAGATAGACTCGTTTGTTACGCTACGCACATTGTTTGATGACTTTGACGAGGAACGTGAATTGTTTTACTTAGAGACCGATGACGACGGTTTGTACACATTTCTGAACGAGAAACTCCCAAAGCTCTACGATCAGTATGAGGTATACATGTCCGATGCGTTCAAGAATACATCGATCGTCAGGCCTAAAAAGAATAGTGTAGGTGTAAGCATCAAGAGTGATCTTCTGGAGATTGATTTCTCGGGGATAGATATGGATACGTCCGAGCTATACGAGATCTTACAGAGCTACCGTAAGAACAAGCGGTATCACAGGCTCACGAACGGCGGATTTGTGGAGTTGATGGGCGGTGTGTATGCGAGCATGGCCGCGCTCGCTGACGGGCTCGATCTCGGAAAGGACGAGCTCGCCGCCGGTAGTATAACAGTACCAAAGCACCGCGCATTGCTTGTGGACAACCTCTTGCGTAATAATGAAGATATCGATTTCGAACGCGACAGGCATTTCAGAGAGCTGGTCAGGAACATGCGTACAGCAGAGGACACGGATTTCTCGTTACCCGACAGTCTCGAGCATGTGCTGCGTGGCTATCAGAAAACGGGCTTTCGCTGGCTGCGCACGTTGGAACAGTATGGCTTTGCGGGGATATTGGCTGATGACATGGGCCTCGGCAAGACACTACAGGTCATTGCGTTGCTACTCGGAGCGAAGGAAAGTGGCAACACATTACCGTCATTGATATGCTGTCCGGCCTCGCTCGTTTTGAACTGGGAGGCTGAGATCAAGAAATTCGCTCCGCAGCTAAATGCCGTTACCGTTATCGGCACGGCCGCTGAACGCGAGAAGCAGTTGGCGCAGGCCGAGGATTGCGATGTACTCGTGACCTCGTATGATCTGTTAAAGCGCGATACAAAACTATATGAGAAAAGAAGCTTTTACTACATGGTCATAGATGAGGCGCAGTTTATTAAAAACCGCAACACAAAGGCCGCGCAGGGGGTCAAGACCGTGCCGAGCAAGTACCGCTGCGCACTCACGGGTACACCGATAGAGAATAGGTTATCGGAGCTATGGAGCATATTCGACTTCCTGATGCCCGGATATTTGCATACCTATACGCGCTTCAAGGAGCGCTTCGAGGTGCCTGCGATCAAGGACGGCGACGCCGTTGCGTTGTCGCTGTTAAACAAAATGGTCGCGCCGTTTATCTTGCGTAGGTTAAAGACCGAAGTCCTAAAGGAGCTGCCGGAAAAGACCGAGACCGTTATATATTCCGCACTCGGGGACGAGCAAGGTAAGTTGTACAAGGCCAACGCGGCACTCGCTAAAGAAAAGATTGCATCATCGGACTTTTCGAAGGAGCAGATCGCGATACTTGCGATTTTGACGCGGTTACGGCAGATATGCTGCGATCCCATGCTCTGTTACGAAAACTATACAGAAGAGAGCGGCAAGCTCCAGGCTTGTATCGAATTACTTCGGGAAGCCGTGGATGGTGGGCACAAGGTGCTGCTGTTTTCGCAGTTCACGTCCATGCTCGACATCATTGCAAAAAGGCTCACGCTGGAGGGCATTAGCTTCTATACACTCGAGGGTAAGACAAAAAAGGAGGAACGAAAGCGCCTCGTCGATGCGTTCAACGCTGACAGAACAGAGGTGTTCTTGATTTCTCTAAAGGCAGGGGGCACAGGACTAAACCTCACGTCTGCCGATGTGGTCATACACTTTGACCCGTGGTGGAATGTCGCCGCTCAGAACCAAGCCACGGACAGAGCACACCGTATCGGACAGGAAAAGCCCGTAACCGTGTATAAGCTCGTCGCAAAGGATACGATCGAGGAGCGCATCATCGCGCTACAGGAGGCTAAGAGGGATCTGGCCGATGCTGTGATCAAAGAGGGCGAAGGTATACTCTCTACGATCACAAAGGACGAACTGCTCGGAATGTTTGAATGAGTTTTTGATTAAAGAAAGGAGAAGCGAAGTGGAGCATAGAAAGGCATTGCTTATTATTGATTATACAAATGATTTTGTAGACAAGAACGGTGCGTTGACATGCGGCGAAAACGGACAGGCGATTGATAGTAATATATCGCGCCTCTGTGAAGAGTTTCTAAATAACGGGGATTATCTGTTTTTCATGAATGACTTGCATTACCAAAATGACAAATTTCATCCGGAGGCCAAACTGTTCCCGCCGCATAATATCCTTGGCACATGGGGCAGGGAACTATATGGCGAAACCGGCTCGGTTTATGAACAAAACAAAGAAAAGGAAAATGTCGTTGGCTTGGACAAGACGCGTTATTCGTGCTTTGCGGGGACGCAGCTTTCGATACTGCTCGAGGAGAGGGGCATCAAAGATGTAACCCTATGCGGTGTATGCACAGATATATGCGTATTGCACACCGCCGTGGATGCGTATAACCTCGGGTTAAATATAACCGTACCGGAACACTGCGTGGCGAGCTTCAATCAGGTAGGCCATAGCTGGGCACTGGAGCATTTCAAGAACACCTTGAATGCAGCAATTATATAGAGAAAGTGGGGGCTATTATGGAACATATAAACAATGGAAGCAGTATATTCGATGATACGATGGCGCATATGAAATGGACGGAGATCCAACAGCACGTAAACAACAATGCGATTGTGTTATTGCCGCTCGGCGTAATAGAGGAACACGGACCGCATCTGTGTGCGGGCACGGACATCCTCGTCGCGCATCATTTCTGTATAGAGGTAAAGAAACAGTTCAAGGACCGTGCTGTGATAATCGCGCCGCCATTTTATTGGGGCGTGTGCCAGTCGACGGACGGGTTTATCGGCTCGTTTAAAATCCGGAAGGAAACTGCGACTGCGCTATTGACCGATATATTAAGCTCACTTGCGGACTTCGGGTTTAAAGATATATTTGGGATATCGTATCACGGAGATATCGAGCATAACCTCGCTATCATCGATGCGTTCAAAGCAGCATGCGAGGGGCTGCACCTAAACGCGCGTTATGCGTTTAATCAGCAGCGCCTTACACCGTACGGATTGTCCGAGGAAGCACAGTTCTTGTGCGTCATACCTCCGTCGGACAAGTACTTCGGTGCGTCCGATGTGCCCGATGCACATGCAGGTGATCTTGAGACGGCGGTACTTCAGAGTATCTACCCACAGCTTATGGACGAACAAGCCGCGAGAGCTTCAAAGCCTGTGCGCTTGCAGAATTCAGACACGGAGGCTTGGCTGTTCGGCGGGCATATACATGACCTGTCGCCGCAGGGATATCTGGGCGATCCCGCTAAATATCAGGCGGCGGACGCACACGGGTTTATTAACGATTATGCACTTCGCGTAGCGGATGCCATTTATAGGCACATATCATAAAATTTTTCTCTCTAGTTTTACACAGAATATGTTATACTCTGGATAACTAATAAAAATGACGGGAGGAATTTTTAATGAAAAAACGGAAGAGCCTGAAGTATGCAATATTGTTGCCCGTAATCATTGTGCTTCTGTTGGGGATCATTGTAGAGATAATCATATTGGCAGTTCAATCATCAAAAACGGTAACTCATTTATCCGATGAGTTAATACTCAGGGCTGTAAGCCATCGTGTTTATGAGTTTAATGCAATGTCAGAGGGCCCTTTTGGCGCAGCTTTGGCTATTGCGCCGGTGGTTCAGAATAGTGCCGGAAAGGATAACGCCCGTCAACAGGTAATCGATATGCTTCAGGATGTTGTTTTGACCAACGACGCTATCGCAGGCATGTGGACATGCTGGGAGCCGGACGCGTTTGATGGCAATGATGCCCAATACGCCGGTACGCAATACCATGATGGAACGGGACGATTTATTCCATACATATATATATCTGATGGTAAAACCTTGGTAGAACCGCTTGTAGACTACACAGACCCTGTCAACGGCGCGTATTATCTGGATGCACTCAACAGTAAAAAGATCAATATCACAGATCCATACTGGTATCAGGCTGGAAGTAGAAAGATATATGTATACTCCATAGCGATACCTCTGCTGGATGATAGTGGTAAGGCCATAGGTGTTATGGGTGCGGATATCGACATGTCCAGTGTGTTAGACAAAATGAAGGGAGCAAATGTGCTTGATGACGGCTATGTATTTACATTGAGCCCGGGCGGTAAGATTGCAACGCACAAGGATCCGAATATGCTGCTGCAGGACTACAAATCTACATGGCTGTCAATGTATGAAAATGAAATGTCACCATTATTTACAAAATGGGGTGAATTCTCAAAAAGTGGATATTCGGACATTTTAAAGATGAATGTGACGCTTTCGGCTGAGAGCATCTCCATTGGAGGCACCGACAAATTCTGGATAGTATGCGCAGTTATTCCGCAGACCACGGTAGATGCGCCGGTTGTTAATATTGTAACCGTCACAATTATCGTAGCATTACTGCTGGTACTGATAGTAGGCGTAACTATCTATATAATAGTGAGTAGATCATTGAAGCCATTGGGTAAAGTTATTGCCGCATCAAAGGATATAGTGGCTGGTAATCTGAGCATTAATCTTACTGTAGACAGTAACGATGAGATCGGTGACTTGACATCCGCGTTTATCAGTGTGAAGGATACGTTTACCAAGCTCGTACACGATATAAACGAAACCTCCGCTGAGATGAATAAAGGTAATCTCAATGCAATGATAGATGACAACAACTATGACGGTGAATATAAAGGGGTTGCGCGTTCATTTAATACAACGATCCAATCACTGATAGACGATACTATGATGATGCTCGATGCGTTTAAACAGTTGGGCGAGGGTGACTTCAAATTCGAGATGAAACAGCTGCCGGGACAAAAAGCGGTGGCGAACGAGCAGTATATAGCACTGCGAAATAATCTGAGCAGTTTGAACATGGATCTGTCAAACCTCATACACGGGGCGATCAATGGTGAGCTAAATACCCGCATAGACATAACAAAATATCACGGGGATTGGCGCTTAATCACACAGGGCCTTAATGATTTGCTGCAGGCGATCAACACGCCTATTGATGAAGCGAACGCGATATTGTCTCAGTTATCTGCCGGTAATTTCGATGTGCATGTCGGCGCAGATTATAAGGGCAGCTTTGCTATGATGATGGCTTCGTTTGATACGATGGTTAAGTCGATACGCTCATATATTGACGAGATCACGCAAATATTGGGTTCTATAGCGGAGGGCGATCTGCGCAACTCCATCAGCCGTGAATATTTAGGCCGGTTTGATATGATCAAGCAGAGCATAAATAACATCGGTGTGACCCTGCGTAATACTGTCACAGAGATACATTCGTCCTCTGACAATGTGCTTTCGGGCGCTAGGCAGGTATCTGAGTCATCCATGGAACTGGCCAATGGGGCGAGTATGCAAGCAAGCTCTGTACAAGAGTTGAACGCATCAATAAATATAATAAATGAACAGGCTCGTCGGGCCTCCGAAAAGGCACAGAAAGCCAATGAGGTATCGCAGCACTCCATTAGCAGCGCTAAAGAGGGTAACGAGGTAATGGAAAAGATGCTCAAGTCTATGGAAGAAATAAAGACCGCATCGGCCAATATTTCAAAGATCCTAAATGTTATTGATGACATCGCATTCCAAACCAGTCTGTTGGCGTTAAATGCATCGGTTGAGGCTGCACGCGCGGGTGAACAAGGTAAGGGCTTTGCGATAGTGGCGAACGAGGTGCGAACCCTTGCGGGCAAGAGCGCAAAGGCTGCGAGTGATACGGCAAGCTTGATCGAGGATACAATAAATAAGATTGGCGAGGGTACGAAGACAGCACGCCTTACAGCCGATTCGTTGCATCGCATCATCAATGATATTGATTCAGTATCACAGCTAATAAATGATATATATGCAACCGCAAAGGAACAAACGGAAGGTGTGTCTGAGATCTCCGTCGGTATCGGTCAGATATCGGAGGTTGTACAGCGCAACTCATCTACGTCTGAGGAAGCGGCTGCCGCGGCACAAGAACTCAATAGTCAGTCTGAGCTTCTGTCTCAGATGGTTTCAAATTTCAAGGTCTGACATAAACGAAATGATTTTAAATGAAAGTGAGAGAACGACATGCCCAATCATATCTTGGTGGTGGACGATGAAAGGCTCATCGTAAAAGGTATAAAATTCAGCTTGGAACAGGACGGTATGACCGTGGACGCGGCGTATGACGGCGAAGAGGCATTGAAGCTTGTTACGTCTAAAGAATACGACCTGGTGCTATTGGATGTGATGCTGCCGAAGGTGGATGGGCTGGACACATGCAGACAGATACGTGAGTTTTCGGACGTGCCCATCATCATGGTCACGGCCAAGGGCGAGGATATCGACAAGATAATGGGGCTTGAATACGGCGCGGATGATTACATAACAAAGCCGTTTAACATCATCGAGTTAAAGGCCCGCATCAAAGCTATACTGCGCCGCAGTAGCAAAAAGGATGAGGTCGTCGAGGAAAAGAATGTGCGCCGCAAGATAGACGGGTTGGAGATATTGACGGACTCGAAGCGCGTATTTGTGGATAAAAAGGAAGTGAACCTCACCGCGCGTGAATACGATCTTTTGGAGCTGTTTGTAGAGAACTCGGGTAAGGTTTACAGCAGAGAGGAACTGCTCGATACGATCTGGGGCAAGGATTACCCCGGCGATGTGCGCACGGTGGATGTACATGTAAGAAGACTGCGCGAAAAGATAGAGGCCAGTCCGAGCGACCCCAAATACATCATCACAAAATGGGGAGTGGGTTACTATTTTAAGTAAGGGGATCAACAAGCGGTTTGCGTTTGGCAATGCGTTCTTCAGTATCAAATGGAAGCTCTTTTTCAGCTTCCTGCTTATAAGCTTTGTTCCGTTGATGTTTGCATTTAGTACGCTGCTCGTCTCTGTAGAGGATTATTTCCGTAAGGACAGGGAAAAGAAGCTCTTAAACTCTGCAAACATCATAGCGGGTAGCATCGCAAAGATGGGGTATTTTACAAACCTCGTCGACGAGCCAAAGCGGCAGGTGCTCAATAACTACCTGGACGAGAAGAGCCGGGAGGGCTACCGTGTGTTGGTTCTGGACAACCGCTTGACGGTCCTGAACGACAGCAATAATACCGAAATCAATAAGACGCTGTTTATCCCTGAGGTGGTAAACGCAATAAAAAAGAAGAATGATGTACGTCTGCGCAAAGGTGACGAGCAGACCGTCTATGCGTCCGCCTCGATAGAGTCGGGTCAAAACGTAGTAGGCGCTGTTTTGCTCGTCGCAGCTGCGGACGACATCTTCCTTACTATGACCGATATCCGATCGGACCTGCTGCTCTTCACGGTGTTGATGAGCCTGGTCTTGGCGGTTTTGGTCTTTTTTGCGTCCCAGCTCTTGATCGATCCTCTGCGCAATGTCCTAAAGGTCGTGCAGAAAATGTCGGAAGGATATCTAAACGAGCGTATTAATGTCACGGGCCACGACGAGTATTCACAGCTCGGCGACGCGTTTAATGATATGGCTCAAAAGCTCGAAAAGGTCGACAAGACCAGAGAAGAGTTTGTCTCTAATGTCTCGCACGAGTTAAAGACACCGCTCTCGTCGATGAAGGTGCTCTCGGAATCTTTGCTGTTACAGGAGGGTGTGCCCGAGGAGATGTATCGTGAGTTTTTGCAGGATATCGTCTCTGAGGTCGATCGTATGACGCATATAGTTAATGACCTATTAAACCTCGTAAAGCTCGATCAGGGAGCGGCGACGATGCTCATGAAGCCTACTGAGATAAACACGATGGTCGAGGAGATACTAAAGCGCATGTATCCGCTTGCCCAGCAAAAAAACATTGACCTGGTGTTTGAGGATGTCAGGAATGTGACGGTCAACTGCGACGAGGTAAAGCTCGACATGGCGCTTTCAAACCTCATAGACAACGGCATCAAATATACACCCCAAAACGGTACGGTAAAGGTCATCGTCGATGCGGATCACAAGGATGCGGTGATAACGATAAAGGACACGGGCATCGGTATCAGTGAAGAGGATCAGCCCAAGATATTTGAGCGTTTTTACCGTGTAGACAAGACCAGGGACAGGGAAACTGGCGGCACGGGACTCGGGCTCGCGATCACGCATAACACCGTGCTCTGGCACAATGGCAGCATCCGGCTCCAGAGTAATATCGGCGAGGGTACGACCTTTATCGTGCGTATCCCGTTGAGTTCGTAAGGGGGCTAAGTGATGCGAGAACAATTTAAGAAATATTCAAAGTTTTTTACACTTAGAAATATCGTACTCACAGCTATTTTCATCGTCTGCGCGGGCATTATCGGTTCATATGCGACAAGGGGCGCTATTGATGTCGTCACGACCGACCCGAGCATGACTACAAAGGTATACTTCGTAAATGCGTCTACGGGAAATATCGAGGCCGAGGAGCGAGTATTGCCCACGAGCGAACCCACGAGTGTTGTCAGCGCGGTGTTGGGCTATATGATCGAGGGGCCGAGGAACAAGGCTCTCAATAAACTGTTCCCGCCGGAGCTTGAGATACTGAACGCACCGCGCATCGTAAACAGTAATAACAGCTCGATATTCGAGATCGAGTTTTCAAAGGCGTACTACAATATGCCGCCACAACAGGAGACCTTGTTTAGGCTCGCGTTCGTATGGACTATGACGGAGCTCAAATTTATCGAGCAGGTGCATATATACATCGATGGCACCGAGCTCACAAACAGCCGTTCAGAACCCATGGGATTGCTGAGCCGCGCTAACAATAGCATAAACCCTGTGATTTCGCCGTTCAAAACACAGGCTAGGGAGGTTGTTCTGTATTTCGCGGACGAGACGCGCGAAAACCTACTACGCGAGAATCGTATGATCGTCGTAAACGCCGACAAGCCGATCGAGCAATTTATCGTAGAAGCCTTGATTGCGGGGCCTAAGAACGAGGCCTGTTATCCGACCATGCCGCCCGAGACCAAAGTACGCGCGGTTCATACGGACGAGGGTATCTGTTATGTAAACCTCAGTAACGATTTCCTTACAAAGAATCCGGCTGTCGCAATACCGGAACGCACCACGATATACTCGATTGTAAACTCGCTGACCGAGCTCACGAGTGTCAAGAAGGTTCAGTTCTTGATCGAATCCGAGAATGTCACGTCATTTAGGGGAACGATGGATCTGAGCAAGCCGTTTGAGCGTGACGAGGCCATAGCCATACAATGAATAAGCCCAAAATAATCATCGAGCCGCTCGTGTGGTTGCTGAGTTTTTATATATGCGGAATATTGATTGAGTTGTATTTGACGCGGATCTTCTTTATCCCGCTTATATCCTTCGCTCTCTGGTTACAGTTTGGCCAAAAGCCCGCACTCAAGATACGTGTTTTGCCTATCGTCTGCGTGGGGCTGATGTTACTCGGTGCGTTTATGACCACGCGAGCACAAGCGGTGCGCGATCCGAAAGCCGAGGATGCTGCGATCAAAACCGAGGTAGTAGACATATACGGGGTAATCGAATCCCTCACTGAGTATCCGGACGGGGATGTACGCATTATATTAAAGGCGAGGGATTGGTCGCGTGACAGCTCGGCGGCCGGATCAAACGGGCCGGCGACCGGAGCTGCAATTGAAAAGCTCGAAAAGCCCTTGTATATCAGCGCATACCTGCCAAAGGATGTATTGACCAATGCGGTTATGATCGGCGGTGATCGGCTAAAGGTCGGTATGGGGATATTGCTTAAAGGCAAATTAAAAAAGCCTGAACCAGCGCGCAATCCGGGCGGGTTTGACGAGCGGGCGTATTTCCGTGTAAAGGGCTATAGCTACAAGGTCGAACCGAAATCCGTGAACATCTCGAGGCGGTATAACGAGATGCTGTCACTGTCCGTAATGCAAAGTCGCATACGGGAATTCTGGAGTAACGCGTATGACAAACACCTACCGCCCGGATATTCGGCGGTCATGAAGGCGATGATACTCGGTGAGAAGGCATCGATGGACGAGGGCAGCAAGCAGCTCTATCGAGAGGCCGGTGTGTTTCACATCTTTTGTATATCAGGCTTGCATGTCGGGATGCTTGGGCTCTGTGTAGGGCGTATACTGCGTGTCTTTATGGACCGAAAGACAGCCGGGGTCGTATCGCTTGCGCTTCTGATGTTCTATTGCCTCATGACCGGGGCGGCGATTTCAACCACGCGCGCGGTCATGTTGTTCGGGATGACCGTACTCGGCGATATCATATGCAAAGAAAAGCGATTGATGTCCGTTACGCTGTTTACGATGCTTGTATTTTTGATTATTAATCCGCTGAGTTTGTTTGATATTGGGTTTCAACTGTCGTTCTCGGCTATCTTCGGACTGTGTATACTCGCAAAACCCGTTGAGGATATCTTGATGCGCTTACGCATCCCGAGTGAGCCGCGTAGCTTGCTCGCGTCATGTATAGCCGCGACATTAGCGACAGCACCGCTATATGCTTATTATTTCTATTACATACCCGTATACAGTATCCCGATGAACCTCGCTGTACTACCGGCTGTGCCTATTCTTGCGGCTTGCGGGTTTTTACTGCCGATTGTGCCGTTCCTGTCGGGTGCGGTATTTTTTATACTGTCGTTCTATGAACGGGTCGCGGGACTCATACTGTCATTGCCATTTTCCCAGATACTCACGGGTCAGCCCTATGTGGCGGTGGTAGTGTTACTGTATCTGACGGTGTTTTGTGTGGCACTGGTGCGTACACTGCCACATATATATGCGCAATATATGCGCTTCGTAGCGGTGATCATTGTGACCGCATTGTTTGCGGCGGTCGTTTTAGAATACCGTTTTAGGCTCGGTACATCCGTTACTGCGCTTTATGTGGGGCAGGGGGACAGCTTTGTGATCCGTTCACGCGGTCGCACATTCGTAATAGACGGCGGCGGGGAGTTTGGACGCGCGAAGAACGAGAACACCGGTGCAAAGGTTCTCGTGCCGTTTTTGGACTTTATAGGTGTATCGTCTGTTGACGGGGTGTTTATGTCACATATGGACAGCGATCATGCGACCGGGGTATATGAGCTCTTGAACGAGAAGGTTGTGGAGCATCTGTTCATACCGGCGGGCGAGACAGTAGAACAAGCTGTGCCAAAGAGTACCAAGGTGTCTGAGTTGAAACGCGGTGACAGTATCCGCACTGGACAGGCTGCGTTTCGCGTGCTCTACCCGAAGGATCATATAAAGGGCGGCAACGAAAACGACCATAGCCTCGTGCTATTGCTTACAGTTAACAATTTTACGATGCTATTTACCGGTGATATCACAGAGGAAACCGAGAAGGATCTCATCAGGCTCGAGCCGAAGCTACACGTTGATGTGTTAAAGGTCGCGCACCACGGTTCGAAATATTCTACATCTGAGGATTTCTTGGATACGATAGAGCCGCAGTTCGCTGTCGTGTCGACCGGTAGGGGTAATATGTATGGCTTTCCGACGCGGGAGGTTTTGGATCGTTTGTCGGACAAGAATATACCGCTGTTTGACACCGCGCGAAACGGTGCGGTGACGATTCGGACCGAGCAAAACAGGATAAAGGTATTAACCATGGATTCGACGGATAATGACGGATGGAGGATGTTGCTTGAAGGAATTAAGAAATGATATAAAGACCGGACAGTACAAGAGGGCATATCTGTTCTATGGTGATGAGCGTTTTTTGCTCAAGTATTACGAAAACGAGCTGCAGTCAAAGCTCGGCGGCGCGGATATATTTGAGGGGAATAACTGTGACGTAGCCCAGATAGCGGATGCGGTGATGACCGTGCCGTTTTTCGAGGAATACCGTTTTGTACTCGTGAGGGACTCGGGCTTGTTCGCAACGGGACGCAAAGAGGATTCGGAGTATATCGGGCAGATGCTCAAGACTATCCCTGATACGTCGGTGCTGGTGTTTTCGGAGACGAACATCGACAAGCGCGTGAGCCTGTTTAAAAAACTCTCGGAGGTTGGAAAGGCTGTCGAGTTCAAGGAGCCCGCTGAGGGTGAGTTGTTGTCATGGGTCACCAACGTAGTAAAAAAGGGCGGCAGGGAGATATCGAGAGAGGATGCCTCATATTTTCTGCGGATCACCGAGCATGACATGAATGCGATGCACAATGAGCTCGCAAAGCTCACGGCCTATAGTGAGGGTGCTGTGACGAAAGAGCAGATCGATAGGCTCTGTACGAAATCTGTCGAGAGTAAGGTGTTTGAGCTCGTGGATGCAATCGGTCAAAAACGCCCGCAGATAGCGCTCAGTATCTTTTCTAACATGGTCCTCATGAAGGAGTCGCCGATTATGGTGCTGTCTATGATCATCCGGCAGTTTAGGATTCTGCAGCGTATAAAAACATTGTCCGCACAGGGCAAAGGCAGCGCGGACATAGCAAAAGCCGCAGGCATCAGGAGCTTTTTCTTGAACGAATACCTGCGGCAGACTAAGAACTTTTCCGATCAGATGCTGATCGCGGCGTTAAAGGATTGCCTCCAGGCCGATACGGACATCAAATCGGGCAATATCTCGGATAAATTGGCTGTAGAGGTGCTCATCGCACGCTACGGGTCATAGCTTGTTTACAGCCTCCGGTGTAAAGTCCGTTACTATCGTCGGATAGCACACGGGCTTTGCCCAGAGCACAGCGTTAGTGATGATCTGCTGTACCTGAGGCATGTAGTATATCGGGAATGTCTCGTGGCCGGGGCTAAAGTAGAATAATTTACCGAAGCCGCACTTGAATGTGCAACCGCTGCGGAATATTTCGCCGCCCTCGTACCAGCTGACGCAGAGCAGCTCGTCGGGTGTCGGTATGCCGAAATACTCGCCGTACATCTCGGACTGTGGTATCTCGATGTATTCGCCGACACCGGCTGTGATCGGGTGGCTACGCTCGATCATCCAGCAGCGTTCCTTTTCGCCCTCGTGTCTCCAGCGCAATGTCTGCGTATTCGTACCCATCAAACGCTTAAAGATCTTTGACGCATGTCCGGAATGCAACACGATCAGGCCCATACCGGCCATGACCCTGTTATAAACCTTCTCTACGATCTCATCGGAAACCTCTTGATGCGCCATGTGACCCCACCATACCATTACATCTGTGTCGTTTAATACCTCGTCGGTAAGGCCATGCTCAGGCTCACGCAGTGTTGCCGTACGCACATTCGTTATTGCTAGGCACTTCTTTAAAAAATCTGCAATAACGCTGTGTATACCGTCGGGGTATACTGCCTTTACCTCGTCATCCTTGATCTCATGTACGAACTCATTCCAAACAGTTACATTCAAACGTTCACTCATTAAAAACATCCTTTCGTGATACATAATATCATTTATTTATACAGCGGCCCGTATGTGGCACAAGCCCTGTAGTCTGCGCTTTCGGCGTTGTCTGTGCCAAATGCCGCCCAGACATGCGGACGGAATACCTTGTCTGCGCTGACGTTGTGCATGTTTACGGGGATACGAAGCATCGAGGCCATCGTTATAAGCTCAGCGCCTATGTGCCCGTACACGAACGCGCCGTGGTTAGCACCCCAGTTATTCATGACACTGTATACATCCGTGAACGCGCCGTTGCCGGTCAATATGGGAGCAAACCAGGTGGACGGCCAAGTCGGATCGGTGCGATCTAAAAGCGTCTTGTGCACATCATCTGGTAATGTCACCGTATAACCCTCGGCGAGCTGCAATACGGGGCCGAGGCCGTTGATGAGGTTAATACGCGCAAGTGTTACAGGCATTACGGCTTGCGTCGAATATGTAGACGAGAACCCGCCGCCCCTGAAATATCCGAGGTTCGCGGGGCTCCATGTGGTAGCCTGTAGCGTAGCCTTGATATCCTCATCGGTGACATCCCACCAGTTCTTCATTACGGCTTCACCGCAGCAGGTCATAGCGCCCGCGCCGTCGAGTGCTGCCGCACCGGAGTTAATCAGGTGAATAAAGCCATCCTTTGCATATCTGTCCGGGGTGTAGCCCGTCACACGTTTTACAGCGTCGGGGCTCCAGTATGTACGTACATCCGCAAACACAGCGGCCTTGCCTGTCAACAGGTGCTCAAACAACATCGCACAACCGTTCAAGGTATCGTTTTCGGTAGCGAATATCTCGGGCTGCTTCTTGCCGTTCCAGTCGAACGACGAGCAGAGTATCGCCTCTGTAAAGTCCGCGTTCGGTTTGAAATCCGTCCACATACGCTGACCCTGGAAACCTGCTGCGATCGCATTGCGTCCGAGTGCCTCTTCATTGAAGCCGAGCGCAGCGAGCTTCGGATTGCCGTGCATGATATCCTTACAGATCAAGGTCATCTTGACGATATATTCCCATTCCTGTGCCTTTTGCTCCGGCGTGTGTGGGTTTTTGTTCAGCTCGAGGCCTTCCTTGCAATTCTCTTTGACCCACTTCAATGCCTTTTCATATTCTTCGGGATCATAGATATTTAACTCAATACGGCGGATGATCTCGCTCATGTCCACCCATTCTGCACGGATACCCAAATAATCCTGGAAGAACTGCGGATCACAGAACGAGCCCGCGATACCCATCGATACGGAGCCGAGGTTTACATAGCTCTTGCCGCGCATCCAACCGGCTGCGATCGCCGCACGTGCAAACATCAGGATCTTTTCCTGTACGTCCGACGGTATATCGGTAGCGGCGGAGTCCTGAACGTCATGCCCGTATATGCCAAACGCGGGCAAACCCCTCTGCGCGTGTGCAGACAATACCGCCGCGAGATAGACTGCGCCGGGTCTTTCTGTGCCGTTAAAACCCCATACCGCCTTTATGGTATTGGGATCAAGATCCATGGTTTCGCTGCCGTAGCACCAGCACGGTGTGACGGTAAGGGTCGCACATACGTTTTCACGTACGAATTTCTCTGCGCATGCAGCCGCCTCTGCACCGCCGCCTATCGTAGTGTCGGCTATGACGCATTCGACGGGCTGGCCGTCCGGATAGCGCAGCTGCTCGGAAATAAGTTCAGCGGCGGATTTAGCCATAGACATTGTCTGTGCCTCGAGGCTTTCTCTGATGCCTCCCCAACGTCCGTCTATTGTCGGTCTGATCCCGATTTTAGGATTCATGTTGCATTCCTCCATTTCTTAAATAGAAGCAATTGAAGAAAAAAGACGTGCGAATTATTCATAAATACGCTACAATCATACTACACCGCACGGTGTTTGAAAAGACAGAATAATAAGCAGGAAAAAAAGGGTGAAGGTATGACAAAGATATATGTGGATGGACAAGAAGGTACGACGGGGCTTGAGATTTTCAAGCGTCTCGAGGGCAGAAACAATATTGAGATATTAAAGATAGACGAAGATAAGCGCAAGGACACCGCCGAGCGCAAGCGGCTGATAAACGAAGCGGACATCGTGTTCCTGTGCCTGCCGGATGACGCCGCACGCGAGGCCGTTACGCTCGTAGAAAATGAGAACACACGTATCATAGACGCGAGCACAGCACATAGGACGGTACTCGGGTGGGTGTACGGTCTGCCGGAGCTCAGCAAGGAGCAACCGAAACTGATCGCTAATTCAAAACGCGTCGCTGTGCCCGGATGTCACGCGGCGGGCTTTAATATGCTCGTATATCCTCTTGTTTCGTCCGGGATCATGCCGAAGGACTATCCGGTAAACTGCTTCTCGGTAACGGGCTACAGCGGCGGCGGCAAGAAGCTCATAGCCTCATATGAATCCGATGAGGCCCCGACACACGGAAAAAACCCCGCGCTGTACGCAACGGGGTTAAAACATAAGCATATACCGGAGATGCAAAAGATCAGCGGCTTTACATATCCGCCGCATTTTACGCCGATCATATCGGGATATTATAAAGGGATGCTCGTGTCGGTACCGATCATACCGAGGCTGCTCTCAAAGCCGATGGGGCACGCGGATGTCCATGCGCTCTTTAGCGATTATTATAGTGACCAACGCTATGTAAAGGTCATGCCTGTGCAAAGCGAAACCTACTTGGACAACGGTTATCTGAATGTAGATGCGTGTATAGACACAAACGACGTGCAGATATGCGTACTCGGTAACGATGACAACATACTTATAAGCGCACGCTTCGACAACCTCGGAAAGGGTGCCTCGGGTACGGCGGTACAGAACATGGAGCTGATGATAGGGCAGTAAGTGCTTATACCTTCATCTCCATACGGCGGCGTTGCGTCACAAAGCCCGCTTTGCGATAGAAATCGACAGCGGATTTGTTGAAATCCCAGACGTTGAGCTCGATGTTCGCGCATTCGTTCTGTTTCGCGTATGTCTTAATATAGTTTAAAAGGTTTGTTCCGACATTCTTACCGCGCGCGTCCTCGTCGATACAGAAGTCGTCGACATAGAGTGTCTTGTATTCGTTAAAGACCTTGTTGTCATTGATTATGAGCAAAATGCAAAACGAATATCCGAGTAGGTTGTTGTTTTCGTCCACTGCCACGAAAACAGGCTTGCCCGGATTTTTTAGTATGTCCAATACCTCGTCCTTTTCGTACTTTCGCGTATTGGGTTTAAATATATCGGGTCGTCCTACGTTATGTATAGCCGCTATCTGGGTTAGCAGCCTCAATATGCCGTCGCAATCCTCGGGCTTGGCGTTTCTGATCTTTATTAACATAGATTCATCTCCTGTGCAATAGTTGAAAATATTCTACCACTGACGAATTGTTCACGCAATCGTTCGTGAATTAATTATAAACCTGACATACTATTGTCAACATTCACTATGCATAATACTAAAAACAGAAGGGATGATATCCATGATAGAACTACCTGAGGCATATGTGTTAGCCGATCAGTTAAACAGAACCATCGTAGGCAAGACGATAACAAACGTAACTGCGAATGCATCGCCGCACAAATTCGCGTTCTTCAACGGAGATCCCGCAACATATCACGACATGCTAACGGGTAGGACAGTGGAATCGTCCAATCCCGGCACGGGATATACCTGCGGGGGTAATGTAGAAATCATCTGCGGGGATGTAATGCTTGTTATATCCACACCCATACGCTACCATGCCATGGGAGACAAGCTGCCCGCCAAGCATCAGCTTCATATAGAATTCGAGGGCTTTGACAGCATTTCATGTACGGTACAGATGTGGGGAGCAATGATATGTTGCAACACCGATGCGAGCGGTATACCAGAGGGTTATACAGTCAACCGTACGCCCTCTGCACTCGAAAGTAGCTTTGATGAGGTCTATTTTCAAGGTCTATTCAATAACTCAAAGAAGAACATCTCGGCAAAGGCGTTCCTTGCTACCGAGCAGCGAATCCCGGGGCTCGGGAACGGTGTGTTGCAAGACATACTATTCAACGCAAGCATAAACCCACGTACAAAGCTCGATCAACTTTCGGATACACAGCTCAGAAATATGTATAACTCGGTTAAATCAACGCTCGGCGAGATGTTTTCCCAAGGCGGGCGCGATACCGAAAAGGATCTTTTTGGCTGCTCGGGAGGATATAAGACGATACTGTCTAATAAGACCGTGAACGACCCATGTCCGTGCTGTGGCGGAGATATCGTACGTGAGGCATACATGGGTGGTAATATCTATTACTGCCCTACCTGTCAGCCAAAGCCTTAACCGCATACATTTCACGCGCGTGGACATAATGGAAATAACCATATATAGAAACTACCTGAAAGGCGTGTCGTGAAAATGCCCGGATTTATTACACATTATATATGCGGGGAGGCGACGCTGAACGCGTTGCCGCAGGAAATAAGGGGGATCATCAGAGAGAACAGACAGATATATAACATCGGTACACAGGGTCCCGATATTTTCTTTTATTATCTGCCGGGTCTATTAAAGCGTAGCATGAAGAATATCGGTATCCATATGCATCAGCAGAATTTTCGGGCATTCATGAGGCATCTGCTTGAGGCGTTAAAGGACTCCAAGGAGCCCGAGGCTCATGTGTTGTTTTCGTATATCTGCGGGTATTTGACGCATTACGCGCTCGATGTGAATGCGCATCCGTTTATATATTATCATTCGGACGCAACGCAACGCTCGATTCAGAGTAGCGTCAGGCACAGGAGCTTGGAAACGGCTATCGACGTGATGATGCTAAAGCTACTGAGCGGTGAAAAACCGTCTGATAAAAAACTATGGCAGCTCATACATGTCGGCAACGACGACGCAAGGATTGTTGCGATAGCACTACGCGACGCGATAAATAAGAGTTATAGCCGCCAACTGACGGAGCGGGATGTGAGCAAGGCGATGGGCTATATGACATGGATCACACGGATACTACAGTCGAAGAACGGACGCAGGAAACGCTTTATGGAGCTCGCGGAGGATCTGACGGTCGGGGAGCATATCGTGTCCTGTATTATCCATGATCAGAGTGTCAGCGGAGCAGATGATCATCTGAATATAAACAAAAAGCCATGGCATCTGCCATGGCGTGATAAAAACGATGAGGATGAGAGCTCTCGGTCTGAGAGCTTTGTGGATCTGTACAATACCGCGATAGGTGTCGGGGTTAAGTATATAGAGGCCGCATATAGCTTTAAAGAAGGCGAAACAGATATCGGAAGCCTACTGTATCTACTTGGCAATCGGTCATTGAGCTCGGGCCTTCATGTCGATGACGGATTTGTAGAGGTCAAGCACTCGCTCGGCGAAGCGCGCGGATGACAGATCTTCAATTGCGGATATAGCGTTTTGAGCGATGACTTTCGCTTCATCCTTATGTGTTAGAGCATAGTAGAGCATATCGGCTGCGTCCTCGTCGCGTTCGAAGCAAAAGCCTGTTTGGCCATGCTCGACTAGGCCCTCGACGTTACGATCTTTTTTGACGACGACGGGCACGGATGCGGCCATCGCTTCAACATATGTGAGACCCTGGGTCTCGGAGGTTGAAGCCGACGCGAACACGTCACCGAGGCGGTAATACGCAGGTATCTCGCTCCATTGCACAGCGCCTGTGAATATAACCGAACGGGATATATCAAGATCACCGACGAGTTTTTCGAGATCGTCACGGTATGGGCCGGGGCCTACTATAAGAAGCTTTGCTGAGGGCATCATACGCAATAATTTCGGGAACGCCGAGATTATTACGTCGATGCTCTTTTCTTTTGCGATACGACCTATGACCGCGACGATAGGGTCCTTAGGGTCTATACCGATCGATCGCTTCAGCTCAAGGATCTGGTCATTAGTGTAATTTTCTGCTGCAAAAGGCGAGAAATCAAGCCCTGTTGCGATCGTCGTGATCGGGCGAATAACGCCTATAGACTCGAGATAGTCCTTGGTCTTTTGCGTAGGTGCGATAACGGCCTGAGCGCGGTTGCAAAATATCCGGCTGTATGCCTTTGCAAAGCTTGGTGTCAGTATACGACCGTTTGCGATATAGTGGACATATTCCTCATACATCGTGTGGTAGGTATGCACCATCGGGATCTTATAAAACTCCGACACCATCTTTGCAAAGATTCCCTGCGAAAACTCTGTCTGGGTGTGTATGATGTCGAGCTTTAGACGACGCAGGTTTAATATGAGCTTCGGCGAGTAGAGTATCGTAGCCCTGTGCGGCGGAGCAAACACAAACGGCATGCTTGGGCAACGAAACACCATCGGCACGGGTTCGGGTACACTGGGGTCTGCGGATGTAATGATAAAGACCTTGTGACCCATCTTGCCGAGCTCCTTTTCGAGCATTCGTATCGATGTGACCACGCCATTTATCTGAGGTTGATATGTGTCGGTAAAGATGCCTATGTTCAATCGGATGACCTCCCTATTTGCATGGATTTTAGCTGTGAAATGATTTTTGGTTTATAGATTTCACCTTCCTCGGAAAAGGATGCGGTGTCAAGATAGTTGATGAGTTCCTGCAATTTGGAGCAATTGTTTTGCGCATTGTAAATCTCGCCGAGCATTATATAATTCTTACTATACTCGGAATGATTCCTGATCGCGCAATTAAGGATGACCTCGGCCTCGCGCAGCATGTTGGCTGTTCGAAGCTCGGAGCCCCACTTGATCAAAGCCTGCAAAAAGTTTTGGAGATTGTCCTCGTATTGGGTGATGGTTTCGAGGTTGGACAGGCCGTACTTTAGCTTTAGCTCGCGGTTAGACATATGCTTCGGGAACCGGATCATTTTACGTTCGGACAGCTTCAGCGCGGCGTTTTGTCGCGAATAAATACGTTCAGGGATCTCGGATTGTTTCATAATAGGAAGATCCTTGATATCAGGCTCGTAGAAAAACTCGGATTCGATATCATGTCGGCGCGCGGTGTTCGCGTCCATCTCATCCTTTATAAAATCCTTGAGACCCTTTTCATGACGCCTTGCGTTCTTATTCATTACGCGGTTAAGCCAGTACAAGCAAAACACAGCGAGCACGATAGGCCAGATGATCCGATAGGGCATATATACACGTCCTTAATGTTTTATGGCATTATAGAATCATTCAAAGATGATGTAAATAAATTTTAATATTTGACCGAGGTACATATGGAAAAGCTCAAACTCAATGATAAACAACGGCTCGCCGTTGTGCACAAAGACGGTGCTGCAATGGTATTGGCGGGGCCCGGCAGCGGCAAGACGACGATCATCGCATATAGGGTGCTGTATATGATTAAAAAACACGGCATCGACCAGTCGAAGATTTTGGTCATTACCTTTACGCGTGCGGCGGCGTCAGAAATGAAGGAACGATTTAAGAGTCTATGCGGCGGTGAATACAAGGTAGAGTTTGGCACGTTCCATTCCGTGTTTTATAAGATATTGCGGCAATACTATAGACAGGAGCTGGGCTCGCCGCTGATGGAAAACGAGCGTGGCGACATCATCACGAGCATATTACGCGCTAAACGCATCGAGGCCGACGGTGAACTCGTGCGCGATATATCCAACGAAATATCCCGGATTAAGAACGAACTGACCGACCTTGAGTACTATAACTGTACGTTTATGGGTAATGAAGAATTTAAGAGCATATATATGGCATATGAAAAGAAAAAGGAAGAAATAAAAAAAATTGATTTTGACGATATGCTGATTAAATGTTATCATTTGCTCGTGAATCGTTCGGATATACTCGCGTTCTGGCAGGAACGCTTTCATTATATGCTGATCGATGAGTTCCAAGACATCAACCATGTCCAGTACGAATGCGTTAAGCTCCTCTGCGATAAACACAGAAACATTTTTATCGT
>CAYURR010000004.1:0-38200 GCA_964446745.1 uncultured Defluviitaleaceae bacterium
TGATGGACATGGGACCGTATTACCTCACGGCACTTGTAAATCTGCTCGGCGAGATAAGCTCGGTTTCGGGTATGGCCAAGAAATCCTTCCCTACCCGAACGATCACCTCGCAGCCGCATCATGGCACGGTAGTCACCGTGGATGTGCCCACTTACATAACCGGCATGATGCAATTCGCATCGGGTGCTGTGGGTACGATATTCACGACCTTTGATGTTTATACCGCTCAGGTTCCGAGGATCGAGATCTACGGTTCCGAGGGTACGCTGTCCGTGCCGGACCCGAACACCTTCGGCGGACCGATCATGCTCTATCGCCCCGAGCATGGCAGTTTCTGTGAGATACCGCTCTGCTACGACTACGCGGAAAACAGCCGCGGCCTCGGCCTCTCCGACATGGCTGCAGCGATCACCCAAAACCGCAAGCACCGCGCCGATATCGATCTTACCTTCCACGTTCTCGAGGTCATGACGAGCTTTGTCAAGAGCAGCGAGGAAGGCAAGCACATCAATATCTGCTCGCATGTGGAGAGACCTGAACCGAGATAACTCACTCTTCTGATATCGTAACCGTATGAGCTATAGATTGGCGCTCGCCTTTTCTTAGGCGCATCGTATATGGCTTTGTGGAAAATTCGCCGTCTGTATCCACTGCGTCCGGTATGCCCCACCAGGGTTCGATGCAGATATATGGAGCACCGACCTTTTGCCAGATCAACAAATTGCCCGTTCCCGCGAAATCCACGGTGATCACGGGCTTTGTTTTTTTGGACTTCAGGGACACGCACCTGCTTTTTACCCCTTTAAATACCAGTGCGTCGTCATTAAACAGCTCGTGCTTCAAATCCAGTATCTTTGAACACGGGTTCAGGGTTTCGGTCTTTCCGGTAAACAGTCCGAGGCCCACCATCTTATGGATAGTCAGATCCTCTTCGCATTCAAACTCAAGATAATAATCCTCAAAGGCCTCACCTTGTTCGCGCGGTATGCAATAACCCTCATGCGCGCCTACCGAGTAATACATATCTCCGTCCGTCTTATTTTCGGTGATGTAGTCCGTGATCAGACAATTGCCGACCAATCTGAACCTCACAACGAACTCAAACTCAAACGGGTATATCTCGAGGGTCTTTTCGCTGTGCGTGAGCTTAAACGATACGGCATCCTCTGATGTCTGCGGCATTACCTCAAATGTGGACGGTCTCGCGAAGCCGTGTTTGTTCATATGATAGGTCTTTCCGTTGTAGCTGTAGCTGTCGTCCTTTAACGCGCCGACTATCGGAAACAGAACGGGCGAGCGTGAACCCCAATACTGTGAGTTGCCGTCATAGATGTATTCAGTGCCGGTGGTTTTTGACTTCAAGCTCTGGAGCTCGGCCCCGACTGGGGAAATCTCCGCCGTGAACATTTCGTTTTGAATCACGATATTACTCATAATGACCTCCTTATAATTGTGGACTTGTATAAAACGTCGCGATGCGATTTTGCACGTCCCATGCATAGGTCAACCCCATCGCGTCCGCTATAAATCGTATAGGTACAAACGTCCGATTGTCCTTTATGATTGCGGTTGTATCCATTTGCACCAAAACACCATTGTCATACAGATCCGTACTGTTTATTTGCACACGTATAACCTTTTCACTCGCATATATGGAAACTATACGTGTCGCAGCATCCCAGTCCACGTTCTGCTCGGGGATGCCCAGTGCTGCGGACAGCCAACGTATCGGAACCATCGTGCGCCCGTTGTGGATAAATAGCGTGGTATCCATTTCAATGCGTCGCGCATCCGTATCGATATACGGCTCGCCGATCTTTAACCTCACACTGCTTGTATTTACATTACCCACCGGCACTGTAGATACCTGTGCGAATACCGGCACGGACGGATTCGCGGGATCGTAGATCGGCTCGATGTCGAACACCGGTATGATCACGGGCGGTGTGAGGCTCGGATCCGGTGCCGGCACGATGACCTGTGTGGGATCGGGTTGAACGACGACGGGCGGTTGAGCGTCGAACAGAGCATCCCCATCCATCACGGGTAGCTCGGGGTTTACTGGCGCAGGGCTCGGCGTAGCAGTAACACTAGGCGTTTGCGCAGGTATCGGTGTGGGTGTGGGACCGGGTGTCGGTGTAGTAATCGGCTGTGACACCGTTCCCGCGGGCTTGCAGCGCCATATCTCATAATCCGACGACGGATACGGTATGCGCCTGTTTATATATGTATAGTCCTCGTTCTTTGAATGATCGCGCCATTTGACGTTTTGCTCTATCAATGTGATCTCCTTGCCGTCGAACGCCTTTACGATTGCGCTGTGGTTATTCTTGTTCGGCGGAGTGGGAAAGAAGATCAAATCCCCGCGCTGCGGCACCTGCACCCGCTCAAAATTCTCGACGGGCTGCGGAGGACCTAGGTCGAATAGGTTCATGACCGTTACGTTATACATCTTTTGAAAGTAATTCTTTACAAAGCCTGCGCAGCTGTATTCCCCTGTCGTGTCGTAAAAGCTCGTCGCGCGGTATTTGGCTTGTACACCGTCCATTTCGTCTATAACCACATATTCCGCGCCGTCCGGCACTGTGTATTTAACAACGGTCTGCGTGCCCGGAACTATATCGGCCGCCACCACGGGTTGTATAAAACCAGACAGTATTCGACATACGATCACAAAAAAAAGAACGTATCTAATCTTTTGTATTATAATCAATCGCAAAATCCTTTCGGAGGTAAAAGAGTATGAGATATATCCATCAATATGAAACGCCTATCGGCCGCATCAGCATCATAGCCGACGAATTACATATAACGGAGCTGTTGCTGCCTATCGATACGCGCAATGCATCCGGCACCACGCATGATCCCGATAAATCAGGCTTGTCCGTCACCGAGACCCCGTTGATAAAACGAGCAGCAGATCAGCTCTGGGTGTATTTTGCTGCAAAGCGGGGTGACAGTTGCGGCTTCGCGGGCTTTGATCTACCGCTCGAACCGAAGGGCACATCGTTTATGAGGGGCGTATGGGATGTCCTCCTGGGCATCCCATACGGCTCCACGATTTCCTATAAGGATGTAGCTACCCGCATCGGCAACCCAAAGGCCTCACGGGCCGTGGGCGGCGCGATCCATCGTAACCCTATCCCGATCATCATACCGTGCCACCGCGTGATCGGCTCGGATGGTTCGCTTACGGGTTTTGCGGGTGGGCTCGATATGAAACGTAGACTACTTGATCTGGAAAAGGAATCTTTCCAAAGTATATCAATATTGTAAAATGCTGTAAAGACGTTTGGATGGCTATCTGACCACGGCCTTCTGGCGACCCTTTTTGTCGATGGAGAATTCGCTCTTGATCACGAGCTCAGAGATCGGCACTATTGTATAGCCCTGTTGCTTCAATTTCGTTATATATTCACCGGCACCCGCTATCTTTTCATCGGTATCGATCTTCTGCGTGATGATCGATCCGTTTTTGAGGTTGCCACTGTCCCATAACACCGTCATGTAACCGCATTCACCGGCGGTTTCTATGACGGTGTTGTTGTATTCGCCAAACGGCGGGCGATAGAGGTTCATATGTATACCCGTGAGCACGTATATGCGATCATGCGCGTCGCGTATGTCCGTGCGTATCTGATCCGCGCCGAGGCTCTTGCCATGTACATATCCGTCGCCGAGACTGCCGATCTCATGACCCATATCTGTTATCATTCTGATCATTTCGGGGTATTTCTTTGCATACATACCGCTGACAAAGAATGTAGCCCTGACATTATTCTCTGCCAATATAACCATGAGCTTTGTGATATCCCCGGTTTCAAACGCCAGATCAAAGCTCATGGCTATCTTCTTGTCCGGCACATCTACGCTCGTCAGCGGCATCAGCTTCTTCATCTGCCCGGCCTTTGCATATGCCTTTTCCATTACAGAAAACACCGTCACACTCGCGGGCGCAGCATTAAACGCCAATATCCCTATCACGAGCAAAACCGCAACGTATTGCAGCTTCTTTAACATGAAACCATCTCTCCTGATACTTGTAGTTTTATGTATCTATATTTATTCAAGCATCGAACATGTTATGTATTTTTGTGAATTATTTATTGTTGAATCGACTTATATTGTTACTAAAATGTATCCCACTGTAAAAATGTCATAAATATCTGTTGACGTCCTTTAAACGTTTTGATAGAATGCGACAAGTGAATGGTTCATAAGATAAGTTATACACTGTTCACATCAAGCACTATCAAGTTGTAAGAAACCAAATCTAAAGGAGGAAATGCAATGCACCACAAAAAGCTCAGACGAGTATTGGCCGTTGCGCTCATGCTCGTGTTCTGCTTTGGCTTGGTAAACTGCAGTTCGGGTAACGCGAATACCGCTAACACGGCACCCGCACCCGCTACACAGACAGACACCAAGACAGAGACAACCACGGAAACAACCGAGACAAAGACAGAAACTACAGACGCAGCAACCGAAGCCGCTCCGGCAGGCGAAGCAAAGGCCTCGGGCACTACAGACGTAGGCACACCGCGCGCCGAGACGTTGATCGTTGACTGTACAGACGGTACATATGCAAATCCGGGTCAGTTCAACCCATACATCAACAGCACCGGTTACGGTTGGGGTATGCATCAGTTGATGTTCTCAAACCTTTGGGAAATCGACTCTCAAAACGGCGAGCAGTTCCCTGCTCTCGCAGCCGAAATGCCTAAGGCTCTGGACGACACCTTTACAAAGTTCGAGGTTAAGCTGCGCCAAGGCATCAAGTGGAGCGATGGACAAGACTTCAATGCGGACGACCTTGTATTCACGGTCGACACCGTATTGACAAAGAACGTTAAATCCACCGGCTACCTGAGCACCGTGCTCAAGGGCGCCAAGAAGATCGACGACTACACCGTAGAGATCGAGACCGTGGGCTCATACCCGCGTCTGTCGCAGGTTTTAGGCGTTACGATCTGGGGTAACTGGAACTTCACAATCATCCCCGAGCATATCTACAAGGATGTAGACCCGGCTACCTTTAAGGATGAAAATCCCGTCGTATTAGGCCCATACACAGTCAAGCAGTACGACCCACAGGGCAACTGGATACTCTATGAAAAGCGCGCTGACTGGCAGAACACCGACTGCGGTATCCTGTTCGGTGAGCCCGTTGCGAAGTATATCCTGTTCAGATACTTCGGACCCGAGGAAAAGCGCGTAATGGCAGCCATCAACAACGAAATCGATATCCTTTGCGAAATCTCGTCCGAGTCTTGGGAAGTGCTTCAGGCTTCTCAGCCCGACGCGAAGATGTGGCTCGACAATTATCCGTACGCATCATTTGACGATCCTTGCGGCAAGGGCATAGCATTCAACAGCGCAAAGGCTCCGTTCAACAAAAAGGAATTCCGCTGGGCACTTGCTCTGGCTATGGATGCCAAGCAGGCCTCGCTGGGTATCTTCAACGGTGCTTTAAGAGCATCCGTTTTACAGGTTCCGCCGACAGGCGCTCTCTCCGAAATTTATTACAAGCCGATGGAATCTTGGCTCAAGGACTTCGCGTTTGAAGACGGCTACAAGCCCTTCAACCCGAACTATGCTATGGAAATCGCCGAAGAGCTCAAGAAACAGGGTATCCAAGGACTTCCGACCAGCGAGCAGGAGCTCAAGGATCTGTTCGGTATCGGCTGGTGGAAATATGACCCAGCCAAGGCTGAGGAACTGCTTATAAAGGCAGGTCTTGAGAAGAAGGACGGCAAATGGTACTTCGAGGGCAAGCCGTTTACATTCAGCGTGAATGTACCGGCAGACTTCGAGACACAGGCTATGCGTACAGGTCTTGCAGCTGTTGATCAATGGACCAAGTTCGGTCTCGACGTAACGGCTACAAAGCTCATCAGCGCAGAGTTTGGTAATGCAGAGCGTACAGGCAACTATGATATAGGTGCTTACTGGCCGCATTGTGGTATCCTTGCAGATGTATATCCGAATATCAACGGTTGGCACCAAAAGCATGTCGTGCCCATCGGTGAAAACGCACCGGCTAACGGCTCACGTTTCAAGAGCCAGGTCATCAGCGATTACCTTGACAAGCTTGAGGTTATGCAGTCTACCGATCCTCAGGTAGTTCCGACGACAACCGAGATGCTCAAGGAATTCGTTAAGGAAATGCCTTATATGCCGATGTTTGGCGCTGCAAAATTCGTACCGACCGTTTCGACTTATTGGGAAGGCGCTCCGAGCGCAGGCAATCCCTATAACGGCCCGTGGTGGTGGTGGAGCGCTTTCAAGTACATGCTGCCCCAGATCAAGCCCGTCATGAAATAAGTCTTAGTCGCGCATCAAAAAAGCTTTAAAGCTGTAGATAAACAGAAGGGACTGTAGCAAAAACTCTTGCTACAGCCCCTTACAGGTTCGCTACAGCTATTTTTATCCCCTTTTGTACCCGTGAATCTATTCATAAGGATGGTGTTTACCTTGAAATTTTGGCGCTACCTTGGTCAACGGTTACTGACGTACATCCTGGTCATCTGGATTGGCGTGACGTTTGTGTTCTTCGTTCCCCGCTTCTTTCCATCCGACCCCGTCGAAGCCATGATCTCAGGCCTGACGGCTCGCTCCGGCAGCCTACAACCCGAACAGGTCGAAGCTATGCGCAAACAAATGCGCCAAGACTTCGGACTCGAGGGCACTCTGTTTGAACAGTATTTCAGTTTTATAAAACGTGCCGTGTTCCAGCTGGATTTCGGAGTCTCTTTATCTAACTTCCCTACCCCTGTGACAACGCTTATCTTCCGATCATTGCCGTACACACTCGGACTATTGACCTTCAGTACGGTCCTGTCGTGGATCATAGGTAACTTTATCGGTCTGCTGGCAGGGTTTAGAAAGGATAAGATGTATTCAAAAATACTGGAGGCCGTCGCTATCGTCCTCTATCCGATTCCTTATTACATAGTCGCACTCGTACTGTTGATCTTCTTCTGTTTTATCTACAAATTCTTCCCGCTCTCGGCGGTCATACCGATACCCCAGCTTTCATTCGACTACCTCGCAAAGCTGCTGCGCATCTCGTTCCTGCCTGCTCTGAGTATCGTGCTGATCGGCACGGGCTGGTGGATCATCAGTATGAAAGCCCTCTCGTCCAGCGTCGCCGAAGAAGACTTTGTACGCTATGCACGCTTTAAGGGTGTGCCCGAGGGTCGCATCGCTACCAAATACGTTCTGAAAAATAGCATTCTCACACAGATTACCGCGCTGGCTCTGAGCTTGGGCGGCGTATTCAACGGCGCTATCATGGTCGAGATCATGTTCGGTTACCCGGGCGTTGGCACCCTCGTGCAAAACGGCATTCTGCAGGCCGATTACAACCTCATCTTGGGTACGATCACGTTGTCCATTATCGCGATATCTACCGCTACGTTGATTGCGGATCTGGTTTATCCGTTTATCGACCCGCGTATCAGATATAGCTAAGGGGGAGCCGGAATATGAAGAGATTTTGGAAAAACGCAAATATACGCCTAAAGATAGGCATGTTCATCGTGTTTATATTTATGATCTTCGGCTTTATCGTCCCGCTGTTTAACTCCATCGACCCGATGCTAATGAATACATTCCCACCTAACCAAGGCATTTCCAAGGAACATTTCCTGGGAACTACCAAGATCGGTCAGGATATATTCTGGCAGCTGGCTATGTCCACGCGAAATTCGTTGATCATCGGTATCATCGTCGCTACGATAGGTACCAGTGTCGGCGTCTTGGTTGGTTTGTTCGCGGGCTTTCGTGGCGGCATCGTCGACAAGGCGCTCATGGTCGTCACGGACTCCTTTATAGTTATACCGTCACTGCCGATATTGATCTTGATGACATCGCTCTTAAAGGGTCGCGCATCGGTTTTAGTACTCGCGTTGGTGCTCGCGTTCTTCGCTTGGGCATGGCCCTCACGCCAGATACGCGCGATGGCACTGTCATTAAAGGAACGTGAGTTTATCAATACCGCTTGGTTCTCCGGCGAATCCTCTTTGCAGGTCGTCGTAACAGAGATACTCCCGTATGTTACGAGCTGGGCGTTTTCAAACTTTGTAAATGCGGTCCTCGTCGCTATCGCAGCCGAGTCGAGCTTGGCTATTTTGGGTCTGTCAGGCGCTAACCTGCCAACCCTTGGCAACATGATACAGTGGGCACGTCAGTATAACGCGATCATGCTCAAGCAATGGCTCTGGATCGGCTCGCCGGTTGTTTCTACGATGCTGCTGTTCATCGGTCTGTTCATGACGATGACCGGCTATAACGAATACAAGAAAATGGAAAGAGGGCGGTAATCTTGATTAACGTTAATCACCTTACGGCTGCTTATAAAACCTACGACGGCACGGTCGAAATCGTAAAGGACTGTACGTTTTCCATTAAGGACAACGAGGTTTTCGGTATAGCGGGAGAATCCGGCTGCGGTAAATCCACGCTGCTAAAATCCCTTTACGATATCTTTGAATACCCCCTTACCATTACCAACGGCCATGTCGAGCTCGTAAGCAACGATAAGACCAAAACCTTTAAAAGCGGCGATATCCGTAAGGCCTGGTGGGACACGATCTCGTATGTGCCACAGGCTGCCATGAGCGTATTGAACCCGATCGTACGCCTGCGTGATCAGTTCGCGGACGCCATACAAGACAAGACCCGGGACAAAAACGCAATCATGGCCGAGGTAAAAAAATACCTCACGGAGCTCGAGCTGCCGGAGGCTGTTTTAGATGCGTTCCCATTCCAGCTTTCGGGTGGTATGCGTCAACGTGCGATCATAGCGATAGCGACATTCATGCACCCATCAGTCGTGCTCGCGGACGAACCCACGACCGCACTCGACGTTGTAGTTCAGCGCGGCATACTCACGATACTGACCAGGCTCCAAAAACAATATAAAAACACACTCGTAATCGTTTCACATGACATGGGCGTGCATTACCAGATAACAAACAGGATCGGGATAATGTATGCGGGAAGCCTTGCCGAGATCGGCAAGACCGAGGATATGTTTGAGCGGCCGCAGCATCCGTACACATCGATGCTCATAAATGCGCTGCCAAAGGTCGGCGACAAAGGCCAAAAGGTCGGCATACCGGGCGCTCCCCCTTCGTTTAGAAACCCGCCGAAGGGTTGCAGCTTTGCACCGCGTTGCCCGAAGTGCAAGGAGCATTGCAGAAACGTCATCCCGAAGCTTACGCAAATCGACAGTGATCATGCTGTAGCCTGCCATCTGTATGGTTCCGAAAGCGAGGTCAAGTAAATGGCTAAAAAGGTACTCGAAGTTTCAAATGTCACAAAGGTATTCAAGATCGGCGGCATGATCTTGGGTAAAAAGCTCACGGCTGTTGACGAGGTTTCGTTTTCGATCGATGCGGATAGGCCTGTCATACTCTCGATCGTCGGGGAATCCGGTTGCGGTAAAACGACACTGTGTAAGATGATCCTGCGCCTTGTAGAGCCTACATCGGGTTCTATCACATTGGATGGGCACAACTACGCGGACCGCAAAAACTACAGCCCAAAGGCATTTCGCCTGCAGCTGCAGCCGATATTCCAGAACCCGTTCGAAGCCTTTTCAATGCGCAAACGCGTAGATACATACCTGTTCAACACAGCCTTGAGGCTCGGCATCTGCAAGGACCGCGCCGAGGCTGAAAAGCATGTCGACGAAGCTCTAAGATCCGTAGGCCTGAGCCTCGCGGCTGTAAAAGGCAAGTATTCGTCGCAGTTTTCGGGCGGCGAGCTCCAGAGGGTCTCGATCGCACGCGCACTGATCACGAGGCCGAAGCTCATCATCGCCGACGAGCCCGTCGCAATGATCGACGCGTCGATGAAGATGAATATCGTCAACCTGTTCAAGGAGCTTAAGGACAAATACGGCATCAGCTTTATCTATATCACGCATGACCTCTCGACGGCTTATTATGTCAGCGATTATATCGCTACGCTCTATAGAGGCAGCTTAATTGAGTTCGGCCCGTCCAAGACGATCATGGAAAACCCGTCGCATCCGTACACGGAGCTTTTGATGAATTCGGTGCCGCGTGTCGGCGAGAAATGGGACGAAAACGTCGCATTGCCTGATATGGAGGATAAGGAATACTCGATAACCTATTGCAAATTCGCACCGCGTTGTCAATACGCGACCGATGAATGCAGAAAGAATCGCCCGAAGACCGTAGACCTCGGCAACGAGCGCAGCGTACTCTGCTTCCATCCGCTCGTGAAAGCAGGGCAAGACGAACCCGCAAAGGTTTCTAAAGATCCGAAACCTCCAAAAGATCCGAAGCCTCCAAAGCCACAGAAAAAGACTAAGGCAAAGGTAACTGTATGATGAACTACATTCTGCGCCGCGCTTTCAAAAGGAGCGCGGCGCTGCTTGCGGTTTTGGTGTTTATTCTGATCGCTGCAGGGTGCTCATCTATCACTAAACCGCCGCATATGGATATCTATGTTTACGACGACTGCGGCAGTTGCGAGAGCGAGTTACCGGGCTGCGGTGAATGCAAAGAGGTCATGGCAGCCGAGAATATGGCCACTACGACATTCCGTGACGAGATACAAAAGAAGCGGATCACCTATAAGGTCATAAACCTGCGAACAGAAAAGGACGCGTACGACGAATATCTCGCGCTTTCGGATCGTCTCGGCATTTCGAAGGAGGACCGCAACCGCTTCCCGGTATTCTATGTGGACGGAGAGCCCTTCATCGGTATGGATAGCTGGGATATGGCTGTCGAGGCCGCGCGTACTCAAAAGGGCACGTTCTATTTCGGTGCTTACAATAGTGCAAATAAATCGGAAGCATCTAAAGGGGAAGACGAGGAAGAAGAAGCCGTACATATACAACCTCGAAACGATCGTGGCACACTAACTAAAAATGACAGCGTTGTGATCTATTTCTATAAGACCTGGTGCCCGTATTGCAAGGAGCTCGAGCCGCTTTTGGACGGGATACCCGAGAAGATCACGCTGCCGGACGGCACGACCTCTACCGTGCGTTTGTACAGCTACGACAAGGAGGTCCCCGAGGACATGGAGATCGTCAAGCAATACTACGAATATTTAAAAATCCCCGAGGACAGGCAATTCGTACCGATGATCGTGATCGGAAGCGAGGCGTTGTTCTTAAGGGATGAGATCGTCCCTAACCTCATGAACATGCTCGTTCAAGGTAAGGGGCGCGATACAGTGCTGTTGGAGAAGTGAGAATAAAAAAACCATACCACGGATCAGCACGGATTTAAACCGATCAAACGGCACTTATCCGTGAAAATCCGTGGTATGGTTTTCGAATATATATAACATTACGCAACCGACAAAGTAGCAGATTATATCATTTATATCAAATGTGGTTCCTATGATAATCCTTGCAATCAGGTTTTGACTTAGCCCGAGTAGTTTAACTAAGTTAAAATATTGCCCAATCTCCACCAATGCCGCAAAAATGAATATGTATAACGGTAGCCATTTAATTCTGTTTCTCACAAATGATTTGATAAGACAATATATTAAAACGACAACCAAAACATCCCCAATCTGCGCTCTGATAAATCCATGTTTTAAATATATCGCTATTAATACTTCAACAATAAATAAAATTATAAACGATAATAGATATCTTAAGTTTATACCGATTTTCATTCTATGCCCTCGCTTAGTTATAACGGCAGCATGACCTCTGCCGTAAAAGCCCCTTCTTCATCTCTGCGTTTTATATAACCCGCATATTTGTCAACAAGCCTATCCACGCGCAGCAGCCCAAATCCATGTTTATCGCCCTTTAAACTTATATAGCGACCGTTTTGCTTGCCTACACCCGCGGATGCATTGGTCACGGACAGATAAAGATTGTTGCGTTTCATATCCATATATACCCGGATGAAGCGCTTTTCTGCTGCATCTACCCGCATATTTGCCTCTATTGCATTGTCTAACAGATTGCCGATGATCACGCATAGATCAATCTCAGAGATCGTCAAGTGCTTCGGCACGATGGCCTTTGCGTTGATGGCGATATTTTGCACCTTGGCGAGCGACAGCTTTGAGTTTAATAACGCATCTACCATTACATTGCCGGATTTTAGTAGAGTATCCACACTTGTCAGGTCTGTTTCGAGTTCGTTTAGATATGCGTCGACCTTTTCGTTTTCATCCGATGAACGATAGGCTTTCATAGCCTGTATGTGATTGTGATAGTCATGCCGCCAACCGCGCATCTGTTTGTAGATGTTTTCGACCTCAGCCACATGCTTACCCATCAGGTCATTTTGAAACGCTGCAATGCGCCTGTCTATCGCCTTACCGAATAATAAGTCAAACAGCCCCATATGAAATACCCCTTAATGTCATGCCTAATTGCATTGTATAAACGCTTGGTTTGCTGCGTCGTAGAGGTTACGAGACAGTGGCAATTCTACGGGTTTTCCATCAGCGTTGTCTATATCCAACTGCATCGCGGTCCGTGTCACCCTACACACATGCCTCATTGATACGATATATGATCGGTGACAGCGGAAAAATCCATCTCCGAGTAATTTTTCCATATCCGTTATACGCATGTTAAAGTCTTCCGTAGTATTGATGCAGTGTAGCGTGATCGTATGGGAAAAAACCTCCGCATAGAGAATGTCATCGGCCTTGATACGCAATCCGCCGCCCGCGCGCGGAAATAAAATTGTCCGTTGCGCCCTCCTCCGCTTTGCGACCGCTCTGTTCAATACCTCAACGAGTTTTTCCTCTTTCACCGGCTTTATAAGATAATGCAGCGCCTCAACGTCATATCCCTCCGCCATGTAGTCCACAAAACCAGTAATAAATATGATCTGTACATCTCTGTCATTCACCCGCACGCGCCGCGCGAGCTCAACACCATCCATAGCCTTCATTTGTATGTCGAGTAGTAATATATCAGCGGCCTCGGTATCCTCATACGAAAACAGGAAGGCCTCGGCACTCGGGTGCGTAGAAATGCGCAGGGTTATATCTCGCTCGGTAGCCCATTTTTCACAGAGCCTGGTCAGATAATCGAGCTCGGCTTGTTCGTCGTCGCAGATCATGACGTGTGTGTTCATTTGTACACACCTCCAACTATGTTTATTATATTTTGTTTTGAATCGATTGCAAGAAAAGAATAGATACACCCCCGTTTAGTTCATCGTGATGCCAAGGTGGCGCTAAATACAATTTTCGGCAAAAAACAACCGCCAATGTTAATTGGCGGCTGCGCTATACTTCGTGATCTTTTCATGCGAGATTATTTCGCTCACTTTGTCGATGCAACAGGCACCCAAATCTCAAAAATGTTTGCTTCATGTCCATACACTTCCATGTAAGGGACATTATCATCGCGAACAAATGTGCTTGTTGGAAACCATTCTGTCTTCACTCTTGCATATGTTTCACCCGCTGCATCCTCACCTGGTCTGAAAATAAATGGAAATACAGCCCATGTTGTTGCGGCAATAAATTCAATCTCCATGCCATCTGGCACGCAATCGCCTTTGAATTCCGCACCAATAATACAAGCTCTGTCCTTGTCACGGTTAAGGAAATTAGCTCCAACATACCAAAGTGGGGCTTTAATACAACCTTGTTTTTTTAAACGCGGAAGATCATTTTTGTCAAAACTGACCCAATTTGCGTAATCGTCAGAACAAACTTTGCCTACAATCTTGAAGCTCTCTTTTTTTTCGATTCTGAAATCCATCTCAACCACTCCTTTTATTATGAGTGCGAACGAAATCTTAGGATAGGTTTTTAACAACACACCGCTCTGCCTTGCCGACAGCGGCTTCTGCCCATGCAGATCCTTAAACGCTCGGCTAAATGCCGCTTGTGATTCATAGCCATATTTCAAAGCAATATCAATGATTCTCTCTTTGCTACCTTGAATGTCTAAAGCGGCTTTAGATAATCTCCTACGTCTGATATACTCTGAAACAGATATTCCTGCTATGAACGTGAATATATTTGAAAACTCACGGTTTGAACAACAAAGCATTTTGCCAAAGACATCGTAGTCAATATAATCATCCAATCTGGTCTCAATATACTCCACGATGCTATTCATTTGCTCTATTAAATCCATAAGATTCCCCCTCGCAAATAATAGTATAAAATATGATAAAGAAAGTTTCTTTGCATTGATTGTTCTTTTAATACAAAATCATTTCATACCGAAACAGTCTATCACCCAATATGCCTTAGCATCTATAAATGGTATAAATGCAGATTGAGAAAGAATATAATAAATGTTAATATATCAAAAGAGTATTAAAAAAGAAGCACAAGAAAGGATATGAACGCGATTGAGCATTGAAACTATACCGATATCGTCTGGCGCAAATGTGCATACGACAACCAAGCGGCGTGAATGGTGGGGCTGGTTTGGTTCAATGGCGTGGTTAGCCTTCATGATGTATGGTCACGATATATTTATCCTTCCAGACTTGATGAATGGCGAAGCGGTTAGTAATGATCCTTTGTTTTTTATAATTATTTTTGCTATTGCAATCATTGTGTTTGGATTTCACTTTGGAAAAAACCCTAACGGACTTTCACGTATCGCTTTTTATACTACACCTGTAGCCATTATAATAACAGCATTGTTCACACTACTTCCATCCCCTTTTAGCTCGATTTTATATGTGATTTCACCAATATTTATAGCTCCCTCACTTGTGCGCCGGGTGTTTGGCGTACTCCACACAGCGGAAACAGATAAACGACTAACAAGCTATGTGTCTGCTAATGCAGTCTTCTTGATTGCGTATTCCGTTTGGTTGACGATCGGACTACAAAAAGAATTTGCGTTTCTTATCCCCGCACTTTTAGCTATTCCTGCTTGGCTTTATATACGCCGTACAATTATTTTTTCGGATGAACCCTCAGTCGTAAGCTCATTCAAGTATTCCAAGCAATTATTATTTGTTTTTATGGGTGCAATTATTTTGTTGTTCTGGCTTGGCACTATGAACGCAGTTATTTATACACATATTCTCGCCACAGGGATGGAAACTTTGGATACAGTGATTTCACTACTTGGTGTTATCCTTCCGGGTGCCAGCATTCTACTATATGCAATGTTCAGTGATAAAGGTTACGAGAGAACAGGACTTGTAATCAGTATGATGATATTTATCTCAGGGATATTAATTGCGTTAATGTCTATTGACACGCAAGCACCGTGGTTGATTCCATTGACGGTTGCAAATAGCTTGGGTGGCTCATACTTTGAATTTTTATTTTTAACCATTCCACTCTATTTTCTCGCCAACTCAAAACGCCCTGTTTTTGTAGCGTCTCTCGGCGTGGTTGTTGAGCTTATTTTTGCAGCTTTGTTATGGCGTATGGATTTTTGGCTTCCCAAATCATTGCAGAGGTTTGGTACACCGGTGCTTTTCTCGGCAGCATTTTCGGCTGTAATATTTGTTATACTAATATCTTTCTTATTTGAACGCTACCGGGAAAAGACACTTGCAGCTACGCTATTCGCTTTATTGCATAGCAACAATATAGGCATACCTCAACCCGTCGATACGGAAACACCAGATACTCCGAAGCCGCTAAATATCATGGATGAATTGTTTACGGCGGCGGAAATGAAAATCGCCATATTGCTGATAGAAGGAGAAACGCAACGCAATATTTCACGCAATCTCCATTTAAGCACAGCCGAGGTTGTTCAACATGTAAATGCCATCCGAGATAAGGTGAATCATATGGGTAGCCTTGATCCGGTTGTTACCGCTGTAGCAAAAGAATATAGGCTGACTCGCAGGGAAACAGATATGCTACGAAGATTGCGTCAGAGCATGACTAACGCTGAGATTGCTGCTGATTTATTTTTGTCAGAGGAAACCGTTAGAATACATATACGGAACCTGTTAAAAAAGCTACCCGTAGAAAGTCGGCAGGATGTTGCCGTATGGGTTGAAGCATTCGGGGAGAATAAAGAATAAAGTACAGAACTCAAATTACACCACGCTGGGACAACCCAGCGCTTTTTTTGCGTTTTTGAGCCTGAAAAAGGTGAGGTGGTTAGTTTTGTGACAAAACTAACCGGTATTATGAGGGGGGTATGGGTAGTTTCGTGACAAAGTTAAACCTAACTATTTTTCTTTTTGGAGGGTACTATATTTTCGGGTCAAATGATGAGAGGTGGTGTATGGACTTGTTAGGCAAGAGGATTTATCTCCAGCCGATGGGCATGGTTCTTGATACAATCAACGATATTGTGGAACTTCAAAATGGCAAACTGACCTATTCCGATACTCTGCACGGGAAGATAAACTTTCGTGTTAAAATGTATGCTTTCAAATGGGAGTTTAGTTTTACCGTAACGGATATTGGCAAGAACCGTAGCCAAGTCCAAATAGAAATCGATGGAGATACGCAGAGCAAGGAAAAACAAATTCTTCGGGAATTTGCGCTGCTGGATTCCATGCTCATTATTGGAGCCCAGATCGAAATTCCCCAAAGTTAAACAATGAAAGGAGGAGCAGAAAATGAAAAAGCGTAATACGATTATAGCAATCATTCTAATAATAGTAGGATTAGCTGTTTTAGCAATTTATAGATGGAATATTTTTGATTTGAATTTGCCAATATGGGCAAAAATCCCATCGACTATTGTTGGAATACCCTTTATGATCTGGGGTGTGATGTTACTTGTACATATCAACAGAAAGCAAAAATGATCTACTAAACCACAACAACAAGGCGGCGGTGTATTTAAGTCTATACCGCCGCCTTTAAATGCTTCAAACTCTTTACTTTTCGCCCCGCAACCAGGAATGCAACCACCGAATGACATAAATGTTAAGATTGTTTGGTGGTCGCAATTGCTATGCCATGTTACAATTTACATGAAAAGGGGGTTCAATAAATGAACTTAGCAGAAAAAATATTGGAACTACGAAAAGCAAATGGTCTGTCTCAAGAACAGCTTGCGGAAAAGATGGGCGTATCTCGTCAATCTGTTTCTAAATGGGAATCCGGAGATTCATTGCCTGATGTGGATAGGCTGCCTGAACTAAGCAGGATATTCAATGTAAGCACCGACTATTTGCTTATGCCGAACGAAGTCGATAGATTGGCTATACGAACTGAAACCATTGAGAAGAAGCAACGGCATCTACAGGCTGAATTTCAAAAACAGCAACTTAAAAATCATAGAATTTTAAGTTGTGCTTTCATTTATGTCATAGCACTGGCCGTATTTGCCTTTCTTCATTTTCCCTATATTGAAATGTTTACACAAATTGAAGATATGCCATTTGTTTGGCTATCCGTAATTCTTCTGATTGCTACTGCTGTCGCAATTCAAACCAATTTGGAAATAACCAAAAGATATCTCAGTGATCATTCTAATGAAATAAATGGCAAAACAGAGAATGGAGGCACATCTGAAAATGAAGAATTCGAATAAGATAAGAGTAGCATATATAATTACAGGTGTTTGTATTCTAGCCGCGATAGCATTGTTAATTTTAATCTTTACCAACAATTTTGGGGATTTCAACTTTACCTCAAACGGGTATGGCGGTACTAAGTTAGAGTTTATGTCAAACAGCGGTCAAGCTAACGGCTTTAACCGCGAAGCGACGCTCTTTGCAGATGAAAGGATTGCGAGCGTAAACTTTTTAGGTAAAATAACTGTTGATGGTACTGCCGAGATTTCTGTAATTTCAAATGAAAATGGCAGCATTGTATTTAGCGAAATATACACGGCCGTTAAATCAAAGAAAATAGCGTTAGAGGCAAAGGACTTAGCCGCCGATACCTACTACACATTAAGATTTTCTAGTAACGACTCAAAAAAGGGATATCTATTATTAACGACAAATGAATCGTTGGTAGAGCGGTTGCCGGAGCTTCCGAAGCCTCCGAAACATTCAAGCAAATAGTGAGTTTCTTTAAAAGTACAACTGCCACCTTGTTATAACTTGGTGGCTTATTTTTTATAAAGTCAAAATCAAACTCTCTATCAATTGTATAAATATATAACCTTGGTCATCACGTTTTAATGTAAAATACAAACTTCTTAAAAAGTTTTGAATGTTTATCTGCTGGTGATAAATATTTATTGACCATGTATCGTAAGATTTGCTCCGGAAGCTCTCCAACCAAATCCTAACATCCTTTTCGTCAAGCAACATTCGGCTTAAAATGCTTCTGACGGCTACGCTCAATCTGTCAGGCTCTCTGTCAACATACACATACACCCCTTGACATATTTTTAGCTGCAATATTTTTAGTAATCTGAGCAAGTCATCTTTATTCAAACTATCACATTTTGCCAGTTCATTTATTACATCTGCACCATGAGCAACAGAATGCGCCCATCCGCTGCCAACTACATACCCTCTTAAGTCTTTTTCCAAAACGAAATATTCCTCAACTCTACCTATGGTTTGAGCGATGATCTCTGGGGATAAAAACCCTTTTTGATTGTTCTTACACAATATCGACGCTAAAATGAGCGCAGAAAATGTACGAGTAAAAACAGTGTTATCTTTTTGTGTTCCGATGCCATACATCAAATGCCTGTCATCCATAGTAATATGCAAAAATTCTTCGAGCTGCTCAAAAGAAAACCTATCTTCCTCTATCCATTCCGCAAAGATATCGTAAATTAAATCGTCACGCAACACTGCGTCTTCAACCCCGATGTAATCGAGCATATGCCGTGCAAATGTATAATATAAACTATCACTACTCACGATGTAATTATTTTCTTTGACTTGGAACAACTCTTGTTTTAAAAGGTCATTTGTCATTTGTATACTCCCATTTATATAATTAAATAAAACCTGTCTTTCAATAGGCTTGACTGTTATATCAAACCGAGCCAACTGGCAACGATATATAATTTCATGCATTTAAATCGAATATATCACAATGCCGCATAAACAATCAATTACTTTTCAGAATCGTTAGTAAAAATAAAGTCCTGATCTGACATCATGCTAGGGTTTGATTGGCGGCTGTACTATGCTTCGGGATTACTTTTATTTGCTTTTAGGCATACCAAGTACATTGCTTGCAGGTAGTGAAAATGGTCGACATTGTATGATGGAGATTCTGCTCAATAAAAGCCGCCGATAATTTTACAACTTTACAGAAAACGAGTTGGAAAAGTCATTGTATATCTGATTGATTTGACATATACTTGAGTTAGTTAAGTAAAGATAATTTATATAACATGAATTTATGGGGGATTTGAAATGGGTCGACTAATACTAATTGAAGGGCTTCCCGGTACTGGCAAAACAACTATTTCACAATGGCTTTTTGATTTATTACAGTCAAAAGGAGAATCTTTCACATTGCTTTTTGAAGATGACAAAAGAATTGCATGTAATTTTTATTATATCGCAGGGGTACCCAAAGATATCTTTTACAATTCGTTTTCTGATAAGATAACATCATTTGATTCAATAAATAAAAAGACTGAAAATTTTGTTTATTGTAGGATAGATAAAGCCCCAAAAGATATACGGCAAGAATTGAGTCGATGGGACATTGGCGATGAATTTAATAAGGAACTATCTTTGCAGGAGTATATTGAATGTACTTTGGAATGGTGGGAAAATTGGGTTAATGACAATACTGAACAACAAATAATTATGGATAGTGCTTTCATGCAATGTCCAATCAATGAAATGATTTTTCGTAAAGCAACAAATGCTCAAATAAAATCGTATATTTCTGTCATTGCTGATTTACTTAAACCTTTTTCACCTGTATGCATATATTTACGCAGAAGTAGTGCAATAGAATCAATTGAATTTGCAAAAGCAGCTAAAGGTCCAATTTGGTCTGCTGGAATTAATAGGCTAAAAGAAATGGGTTGTGCTGATTTATTTGAACGCCGCTTTGACATTGAATTTGAAATGCTTTCTACTATGAAACATATAGTTTGTGAAATCAACGGTAGTGATTGGTCATTAGCTAAAGACCAGATACAAAATTTCTTCGTCAAATGAGCAAGCCCTGTGTTGTAATCAAGTATTACTGCTACAGAAACTAATTTATAAAACATACAATTAAAGGGTGGGAGTAGATATGAAGAACATAGTTATCTTCACCATGGGAACCCGAGGAGATATACAACCATATATTTATCTTGCGGAAGCTTTAATCAAAGCAGGTTATAAGGTAACGATCGGAACACACCCTTGTTGGAAGAACCTTGCAACTAACGCATTGATTGATTTTGTTCCGATAGGACCTGATATTGATATTGAATATGAAGCAGCTGTAATTCGCAGTCATACAAAAACTCCATTGCTTAGCATGCTAAAAACAATGAAGTTTGTGTTTAATATTATTAAAAATTCCTCAAAGGATATATGTGAAAGTTGTAAAGGAAAAGACCTTGTAATAGTCTCACACAGTCAGATGGGTGCAACAGAAGCAGAAGCCTTAAAAATCAAAACAGTAAATGTAACTTTGCAAATAGAGATGATCCCCGAAATACATAAGCCGAAATCCTTGCGCGATAAAATACTTGGTTTACTCATTAATCCACAAATGGTTAGGCCTTATAACAAAATCAGACAGTTATATCACCTGCCAAAGGTCAAATCAATGGACGAAGTTATGTCTCCGACACTTAATTTGATTCCAATTAGCCGTTATGTAATAGAGCAAAACCCATATTGGGATAAAAAAAATAAGATTGTAGGTTATTGGTACAATGATGAAAGTACCTATCAGCCTGAAGAAGATTTAAGAGTTTTTTTAAGTTCAGGTGATAAACCTATTATACTCGCACTTGGGGCAATGTCTTTTGAGAGTAAGCAGGAAAAAGAAAAGTTGGATATATTTGTGAATGCTTTCAGAAAAGCAGGGATGAGAGCAGTTATTCAGGGTTTTAACAAGACACTAATAGATTATCATCTTCCTGAAACCATGATTAGTGTTGGAAGTATTCCACATAGCTGGCTGTTTAAACAAGGCTATTGCGTAATTCACCACTGCGGCTTTGGCACATCGGCTTCGTCTATGCTTTACGGGATTCCTACTATTTCCGTTCCTCATGTTCTTGACCAATTTGCTTTGGCTGACCGCTTGTATAAGTTGAAAGTAAGTGTACGGCCAATCAAAGCAAGTGAATTGAGCGAAGAAAGGTTGGTATCTGCAATAAACGAATTAAAGGCCAACTATAATGAGATATATAGTTGTGTTGAGAGTCTGTCTAACAAAATGTCAGAAGAAAACGGCCTTGAGAACGCTGTTAGATTAATCGAAAATGTTATTCTTTAATATTACGATAGATTTTGGTCCTTTATCTTTAGGATGACATATATCAAACAAAAAACCATCGCCGTAGGATATTCATGGCGATGGTTTTTTTATCCTATTTTACAGTGCGCATATAAATAGACTTACCTGATAATCGGCAATATCAAATTAATATAATACTGTGCCATTTGCTCGGATGAATAAGAGGTGTTGCTGTTTAACCACCATTTAATAAGCTCAATTAACGTAGTCGACATGTGATTTGCGAGGATTTCAACAGGTACTTTAATTTGACCGGCAGATGGTGTGTAGTCCCCTAATGCTACTATTTCATTCCAGTAATTTTTAAATTTGCGAAACAATAGCTCGCTGCACTCTGTATTGATGATGTCCTTGATAAGCCTGCTGTTCTCATTAATATGTGAAAAGATTGCGGACAACGAAGCCGTATCGAAAGCTATGCTTTCACTTAGCTTTAATGATTCAAAAATCATATCAATGAATGCAATCATCAAATCGTCTTTTGTTTCAAAATGAGAATAAAAGGTTGTGCGACCAATATTCGCCTTGTCAATAATGTCTTGAATGGTAATCGACGAATACTTCTGCTTTTGCAGTAACCGAGCAAAGGCTTCAAAGACAGCTTGTCGGGTTTTTAATAACCTACGGTCGGGCTTATTCATTTTACCTCCCTCTTTTCCGAACAGTTTTTTCATAATGTTTGGTATCGAACAGTTTGAGAATATTATCTCTTGATTGCATAATCATCAATTCCTATAATTAAAGCAGAACATGTTGTTCGGTTACGAATTAATTGTACCTTAATTGCTGTAGCTAATCAATAGGGGGATGAAATCGTTGATGCAAGTCATTACATTATCAGACGTAAATAAAAGTTATCAAGGTAAAGATGGGATATTTGCACTTAAAAATGCAACGCTTGATTTCAAGCAGGGGGAATTTGTCGCTATAGTTGGCAAATCAGGTAGCGGCAAGTCTACCCTACTCAATATGATTACAGGAATAGACAGTCCCACCTCTGGAGAGATCCTATTCTCCGGCAAATCGTTGCAGAGCATGAACGAGAAGCAGCTTTCCTTATGGAGGGGAAAGCATATTGGCATTGTCTTTCAATTTTTTCAACTAATACCCACACTTACCGTGATTGAAAATATAATGCTTCCCATGGATTTTGCCCACACTTATAACGGCAGCAAGCGTAAGCAGAGAGCCATGGAATTGCTAAAGCGAACCGGCGTTCAAATGTACGCCAATGAGCTGCCAAGCAAGCTGTCGGGAGGTGAGCAACAACGTGTAGCCATCGCACGTTCCCTTGCCAATGATCCTCCATTTATCGTTGCTGATGAACCTACGGGAAACTTGGATTCTATCACATCGCTCCGCATTATCGAGGTGTTTAAGTCTTTGGTAACGGACGGCAAAGCAGTAATCATAATCACACACAGCAGCGAGCTTGCCGAACAAGCTAATCGTATTATAACTATTAACGATGGAATGATTGTGAGTGATACGGTAAGGGCGGTGTAATGATGGGCATACGATTCAATAAAGGGAAGATGATACTTGTAATTTTAGCCATTTTCTTTGGGGTTTTCGGGACCGGCCTCATTTTGAACACCTATTCAGTTGTAAAGCGTGAGATGGACAAAAGCTATATGGAAACTAACCCAGCTTCATTTGTGTTAAGAGTAAACCCCATTGATGAAAATCTAATTAAAGAAATGAAGGAGTTTCCCGGTATCGTTGCTATTGAGCCACGGCGAGCGATTAGAGCCAGAGCAGAAATTGCAGAAGATCTATACCTAGTCACAAATCTTTATATCATTGATGATTTTACAGACTTGCGTGTAGATACATTTCTACCCATAGGCGGCAAGAGTGTTCCACAAACGGGTGAAATCTTATTGGAAAAAGAGGCCTTGCGTGTTGCCAAGATCGAGATAGGTGATGAAATAAATGTAAAAATCCCTTTAAATGAAGCACGACCATTACAAATTACAGGCAGCGTTTACGCACCCGGACTAAAGCCGGCATGGATGGAAAATAATTTGTACGGCTTTATAACCGAGGAGACACTCGGACTGTTGGGTGTGCCCACAGATTTTGGTGAGCTCCGCTTTGTAGTATCCGAAGATAGGTTTGATAAAGCAGTAATAAAGCAGCTGGCCTTTTCCATTCGTGACCAATTGGAAGCCAATGGATACACCGTAAATAGAGTGCAAGTGCCGACGCCGGGGAAACACCCTAACGGTGATCAAATGTCTGCACTATTGTTTTTGTTTCAATTATTCGGTTTGTTATCCTTAATTCTTAGCGGGGTGTTGGTCATCAACATGCTTTCTGCCATGCTGAGCGGACAGATACGGCAAATCGGCATGATGAAGGCGATAGGTGCGACGCCTGGGCAGATTTCTAGTATATATTACATTATGGTTGCCAGGTTGGGCCTCGTTGCTCTCTTCTTTGCCCTACCTGTGGCCGCGGCGGCCAGTTCCGGGCTCGTAAACATCTGCTCAGATATGTTAAATTTTTCTATAAGCAGCTATGATATTCCATTGTGGTCATATGCAGCTCAATTCGTAGCCGGGCTTGTAATACCTCTATTGGCTGCAATGATTCCTATACAAAGAGGTTGCAAGATTACGATAAATCAGGCTCTTCGGGATTATGGTGTAGCCCAAAAGGATTTTAAACGAAAGAACTTTATTATACGCGGAATCAATAATTCAATACTCCTATCCATCCGCAATACATTTCGAAAAAAAGGCAGGTTTTTGCTTACAGTAGGTACGCTTGCTGTGGGCGGCGCTATTCTCATAGTGGCACTCAATGTCAAGGCTTCGCTTGAAAATACCATTGATAATGCTATGACCTCATTGGGTTACGATATACAGTATATGCTTAGTAAGAATTATCCCGAGCAAGATGTTCGTAGAGCTTTAGACAGTACTGACTATTCGGTCGAGTATTTTTCAGGGGCTTCAGCATCGTTGGTATACAAGGACGGAACCCAAAGCAATGCCTTTCAACTTCTGGGTTTACCCCAATCTACCCGTTCACTTAATCTTCCTGTTCTACAGGGCAGATGGCTCACAGATGATGATACCGATTGCATTGTCATCAATCACGCATTTGTAGATATAAATCCTTCTATTAAACTCGGCGATATCATCACATTGCACGCAAACGGCAAGCAAACAGAGTGGTCTATCGTCGGCATCGTAAAGGAAGTGGGAGCAAATGAACGTGCTTATGTAAGCGGGGATTATTACAGACAGGTATTTAATCAAGATGGACTCGTAAGACTCTTATCGGTTATAAATGAGCGAAAGGGTTCGGTATCAGAAGCCGAGCTTGCTATGCAAACCGAAAGACAGCTAAAGGATGCAGGGTTTGATGTCTTATTAGGCAGAAACATACTTGATGTAAAGCAAGTGTTTGATAATCATTTGCTTTTGATAGCAGGATTTTTAGTATTCGCCTCCATTTTAATTCTTATTGTTGGCGTTATGGGACTAATGTCCTCTATGAGCATAAACGTTTTAGATAGAATACGCGAAATCGGTGTTATGCGGGCAATTGGCGGCTCGTCGGGGGATATTCTTCACATAATCGTAAATGAGGGCATTATTACAGGACTTATCAGCTTTGGTGCCTCATTTGTATTGTCTGTACCGCTTACCTATATAATAGGAAACTTGTTTGGAAACATATTTCTTAAAACTCCGCTTGACAACGTAATATCACCCACCGGCATTGTGATATGGTTATGTATAATAATCTGCATTACTGTTTTTACAAGTTACATAGCAGCCCAAAAGGCACTGACGGGAAAGGTAAGCGAAATTCTAATATATGAGTGAGGTGATAAAGCATATGAATAAGAAGTTCATTAAAACATTATTAATTATTGTCATTCTTGCATTGGTTGCAATTTCAATCCACTTGACTGTAAATAACCTGTTTCCATATTTTCAACAGCTGCACGGAAGATAAACTATAAAACGCGTACGAATGGGTTATGCTGTTCCCATCGTACGCGTTTTTTTACAAAATTATTCGAGCTGCAGCTACTACAACAGCGATTATTCCGATAACAACACATGTAACGCCGATTGTTTTTTTACCCTTTGTCTCGGACCTTTTATTTAACAAAGCCCCGAGCACAATCAGCGCTATCCCGAATATGCCGTTTGAAACAATAAGACCCACACCCATACCACCAAATATATTATTTAAAATTGCATTCATTATTTTTCCTCCAATAGTTGTATTTTTTATGTGTCACGCCTCGGCTGTATCCAATAATCCGATTATCGTTCGGGACAAAATTGCCATCATACCTTGTGCAGTTGTATACTCCTCGTCCACACCAAACATCGCTTTCATTACTTCCACGTTATCCGGAAAGGTAATCATACGTGCAATACCCTGTATGGTAACGCCTACGAGCAACAGTATATGTTCCTTTGGCATAGTGGGTCGGTAGCTGCCGTTTGAGATATTTGTGCCAATAAACTCAATGATCTTACCTAATAGCGCATCGCTGTCATTGTTCATCTTGAGCCTGCTTTGCACCTTTTGCCCCCTTGCCGGTTCGTTTAGATATATGGCATTAAGCTCGTAAAGTAGATTCCCATATTGGCCTATCATTCTATCTGTAAACCGACCCAACAGCACAAACGCATCTGAGATAATTTCATTCAGCGACTTGTTGCTCTCAAAAATCTTATTAATCTCTTCGCCGAGCTGATGCTCACCGTATGTGCGATTAATTATCTCGGCAAATATCTCGTCGATATCCGAGAAATAGCAATATATCCCCCCTTGGCTAATGCCACATTCCTTGACCACATCACGCATCGTAACCGCATACGCAGGTTTGACCTTACAAACCCGTATGGCCGCATCTACGATTTCATTTTCCTTTTCGGCAAAATGCTCTTTTTTAACCTTTGGCACATAACCTCCTCCTTCAAAAATGAACCTGGTGTCATTATTATGCACTATATTGACACCAGTGTCAATATATATTTTTGTAATATCAAACCTCAATCACAATAATCTCTTTACCCGTGGATTTAGCATATTTCATCGTAAATAACGTGCCGCCGCTTCCGCGTCCATCGTATACAGCAATAACCAATTCTGAGCATTGCACCATAAAGCGGTTTCGGCTAAATAAACTGCTTTTACTGTATGTTTCGCTCAGCACACCCACTATATCGCAGCACCCGATCAGTTTTTGAAACTGCTGGTTACTAGTATTCAAGCGACTTCGGTAAGGGATGACTGTTGCAAAAAAACAATACCACGGACATACACAGATTTTACGGATTTACACGGATAACACCTTAAAAAAGTGGTTTATCCGTGCTAATCCGTTTATATCCGTGCTAATCCGTGGTAAATGTTTTGATTTATTAACTCTCAAAGACACCTACACTCAAGCATAATACTGTGCTTGGGTATTAAACATCTGCGCATACATATTATATTGTCCGATTAACTCCTTGTGATTTCCATATTGTATCAGCTCACCCTCATGAAATACAGCGACCATATCACAGAATATACAGCTTGTCATGCGGTGGGATATATAGATCGAGGTTCTATTTTCTACCAGTTTATCCATGCTCGTATATATCTCATACTCTGTTTTGGGATCCAGCGCTGAGGTCGGTTCGTCCAAAATCACGACCGGGGCATTTTTATACAGTGCCCGCGAAATGGCAAGCCTTTGTTCCTCGCCACCGGACAAATCTACGCCGCTTGGATCAAACAGCTTGTAGAGCTGGGTTTCATCTCCCAACGGCATTTTTGAAACCCGCCCGTCCAGTCCGGATTTTGCCAAGCACTCCGCGAGCTCCTTATCCCCTCCCCCGCTCCACTGTGCGCATGTGATATTTTCCCTCACCGTGGCCGCGAGCAGCTTAAAGTCTTGGAACACAACCGAAAACAGCTTGTAATACTCCTCTATGGGATATTCGTTAATATTTATCCCGCCGATATATATTGCACCGCCCGTCGGCGTATACAACCGCAGCAACAGCTTAATCAATGTCGTCTTACCCGCTCCGTTCATGCCCACCACAGACAATCTCTGCCCGTAGGGAATCGTCATCGACACATTTTTAAGCGCATAGACATCCGAGTTTTCATATTTATAGCTTACATTTCTGAATTCAATTACGGGCTTAACGATATTGGGCTTTACGCCGCCGCTCTGTATACTCTGCCCATGTATTGTACCTCTATCATTTTTATACTGCATAAATTCAAATGACGGTTTCAGCCATTTATATTTCTCGTAAATGTCTAAAACTGTTTTCATTATTTCCACAATAACATTCGTAAAAGCGGTGACGGCGTTTATGTACATCGTAAACAACCCGATTGTAATAAACCCGCCCAAAAATTGAACCGCCAAATATCCATAGATTACAGCCTGGCTTACACAGTCCACTCCACTCGACAGCATGGAGTGCTTTACTTTTTTACGCCCGGTTTTCTTGAACCATGCGTCCACATCCATTGCAAATGCATCCATCTTTGAGGTAAAGGTCCTGTTTGCTTCATATAAACGTATGTCCTTTGCATATCGCCTATTTAGTATGACACCGCTCAAGTACATAAATTTTGTATTATGCTGCATGAGTACATTAAAAAACTCCATATCATGCTTCTTTAGCTTTGATTGAACCCATGTATTAACCAAGATAGTTACAGCCGCTATCAAAATCAACGATAGATCGAGCGAAGCGATCAACGCTACAAGACCGATCGTGGTTATAATGTTCGACATCATCGAAAATACGCAATTGATAAGTGCGGTTACACCACCGGAACGCTCCTTACCTTCCTTTGCGCGTTTTACGAGTTGGATCATAGCATCCCGCTCCAAATGCTCGTACGGTAGCGCCATGGTTATTTCGGAGATCATATAATCATGACGCAGACTTATCGCCGAGGCTTGCTTTTGCAGCTTGGCCTCCATAAAGGAAGTAAAAACCTTATAAACCAGATTCAAACCCACGATCAACGCGACATATAGAGCCAGTGTATAAATGCTCCTGCCCCCCAACAGTTCATCGATAATCAGCTTGGGTATGATGATATTTACAAACGGATACGCGGACGAAACAAGCATCTTTATCAGGCTGAGAATGATGTATGATGGATTGATGATTTTCCTCATTTCTCGTCACCACCTTTATAATACTTGGCTTGCAGAGTGAACAATTCATAATACTTACCCTGATTTTGCATAAGCTCGTCATGTGTCCCATACTCGCATATTTCCCCGTTATCCAGTAGCATAACCTTATCGCAAAAGGCTACGCTTGACAGACGATGTGATATGAACACACAGGTCTTATCGCGGGTCATCTTTGAGAATATCTGATATATTTCGTTTTCTGCAAAGGCGTCCAGTGCGGCGGTAGGCTCATCTAAAATCAATATTGGTCTGTCCTTGTATAACGCCCGCGCAATAGCAATCCGCTGCTTTTGTCCGCCCGAAAAGTCCACGCCGCCCTCATAGATGTTTTTGGTGACCATCGTATCCAGCTTGCTCGGTTGGCTTATGAGCATATCGGTCAGCCCGACGGTCTCGATACAAAACGCCGCCTTATTCATATCGGTTTCATCATACGGACACATAGAGATGTTTTCGGCCAATGTCATTGCGAACAGCTCCACATCCTGAAACACAACGGAGAACAAGCGGTACAGCGATTTTCTATCAAACAATGCCGTACTTATACCGTTAATGCGAATCTCACCGCTTGTGGGCAAGTAGAGCCCCATCATCAGTTTTATAAATGTGGTCTTACCGGCTCCGTTCATACCCACAAGCGCCAGCTTTTGACGACTATCAATGTTGAGGTTGATGTTCTTTAGCACGTAATCATCTTGATGCGGATATTTAAAACACACATTCACGAACTCGATGTTAAAGGGCGCTTTATCCGGGGTTGCTTGCAATGCTGATGCAGGCCCCGAGGTAAAATCGAGAAAGCGACGCACGATGCCTATACCGCTGCTGAGATATATGATACGCGCGAACGCGGTGATCAACTCATTAAATACACTGCAGAAGGTTCTGATCGCGATCACATACATAGTAAAGTCACCAATTGAAAGCCCGCCGCTTAGAAATCTGTAAATCAAGTATGTATATAGAGCAATCTCGTTTACGAGCGCAATCCCGCCGAACACAATACCCTTTTGGATTGTCATGGCCGCACGTTTACCGTCAAGGCCCTTTACATTATCGGCATTGCTTTGATATTTTTGATAAAGTAGGTTTTGCAAATTATACAATCTCAGGTCCTTCCCAAACTGGTATTCCTGCATCCAGTCGGAAAGATACCGCAGCTTTCGTGTAAACGTGGGATAACGGTCTTCGAGTGCGATATTGCTTTTGTTAAACCTCATCTCAACAAAATAATTTAACAAGCATATCCCCATAAACAATACCACTACCCCAACATTTAGCGACGACACTATCAAAAGGCTGAAAACAAAGGTCAGCATAATAGCGCAGATGTCAAACATCTTGTTAAGGATGCCCAAAATGCCCTCATCCGCCCTTTTCAGTACCCTCTCAGCCCTCTCGTTCAGATCCGACATCGCAGGATCATCGGTCAGCGCGTAATCCATAGACATATACTTTTCGCCCGACAATATAAGCACCTTAAACCACAGCGTTATCTGCGAAAAGCTGTTAGTGGCTATGGTTGCGATGGTCTTTGAGACAAACACCAAACCGAAGCCTATCCCCAGCATCCGCACTATGTATTCCGTGCGTCCAAGTCCGGTCAATTCATCGATGATCAACTTTGGAAACACAATACCAAACAGCGGAAACACAGAACTAAAAACAGCAATCAGCGCCATGTACACAATGGCGCTTTTTTGAAATCCCCACATCAGGTTCAACACAAAGCGTAAGTTTGATAATACGCCTTGGCTGTCCTGTGGTTTTGTATCAGGCTTTTTCATGGGCTCCCTCCAAGTAATCATTTACTTTACCCAATAGTATAATGCGGCGGGATGAGATTTCTTGATTAATCGTGCTATTTTATAATATGTGGGCTTAATATAAAAAGGGCTGTAACAAAGACAAAACCATACCACGGATTCACACGGATTTTTACAGATCTACACGGATAGCACCATACAAAAATGGTTTATCCGTGTAGATCCGTCTTTTGATCCGTGCCAATCCGTGGTAAATGTTTTGCTGCGCTACAGCCCTATCTATTATCCTATTTGCTATTCTCCAAACTCGATATCCATTTTTTGAAACTCATCAAGAAACATTATTTCACTCACCGGCAAAACCTCATTGTTTAATTGTTTATATACATTTAGCGTATATAAAGTTTTATTTCGTGTCAGTGTTAGTAAATATGTTTCATCCTTGAATTCATATGTCCAAAACTGTGAAAGCTTGGTGTTTACCGGCAAAACATCATATATATTTCCATATGAATGAAGACCAATGTATTCATCTCTATATGAATAATCCGAGACACAGTCGCCTTCCTGTTCCAGTTCACTTAGGTTTTCATACACTTGAAAGCAATTGTATTCGTCAAAGTATTTTGTCTGGGTTATAAAATATACTTTTCTGACGATTTCATCTGTGCCGTCATTATCTATGTCCGCATAAAACGCAATATCCTTCGGGTCCGCTTCAAGACCATAAATACCATCCCATTTAATGTTACTTTGAAACGGAATGACACCTTCCCATTCCGGGCTATACAATTCACCTTTCTTTGTATGGGCAATCGCTTCATGCGCTTGTTTTTCTATTGATGAATACGGCACTTCAGTCTTTTGTGTAACCGTTTTTAGTACGTAATCATTGCATTTAATGAACACACTATGCGAGTTCCGGTTTTCGTCTATATAATATGCGCCGATATTATGTTGTATTTCAGACCTATCAGAAACCGGATTGGTAATAAAATATATCTTCCCCTCGTACTGAATTATTCGCATGCCATCCATCAGTGTGCAACTTGGTCCGTGTGCATAGATTTCATACAAGCCGCCTTGATTTTGCTTAAATATCCCAAAGCCATCGCCGCCCGATGCACCCCCGGCACCGGTGTGTATGGGAACACCTATCTCCGTTTCACCATCGCCATTAAAATCATATTCATAAAACTTACATTCCGAATAATCTAAATAACGCTGCGCTTCTGCTTCAAAATAACCGTCAAATTCGTTTTCAACACTGTAGGATACAAATGTTATATCCTTTGCGTCATCGTATCCTCGGTTGGGTTTTAGGGCATATCTATCGGCAAATTCATAATACGAATAGGTATACAAAACACGCATCAATGCTTCCACAATGTCGTCGTCAAAATATTGATTTGATCGCGCTGATTGTTTCAACTCCACTGCTACAGGGTCGCTTCCGTCATTCCATGCATTGGTAAGCCTTTCGACCAACTCGTCTTTAGGCATACCGATGTCATAGCCATGACTTCCGACGTTGGCAGTGGCACTTGCCGCTTTGATCAACAGCAGCATGTCTGGTTGCGGCGATTTCAATTCATGCGAACATGCACTCAGATAAAACAGCATAAGCATTGATATAGATATTATTAAAAGGCGTTTCACTTTCGACTCACTTCAGCTGTGACGCATGCTTCGTAAAGAAATCCACGCGCGGCTCCAGGAACTTGAACATGTGACTGTCGCCCATAAAGAAGCTGAGCGGCTTGTCGATATACGCCCAGTCCCATAGGCGTTCGTCAAAGCCGAGGTATTCACGTACCATCTCCGTGCCCCATGGTGCGAACGGATGCAGCAAAGTCGCGGCTACGCGCACGATGTGGAACGCGTCTATTAGCGTCTGAGCGCGCAGCGTATCATCGGCGGCGGCCTCGGCCTCCTTTGATCGTGCGGTCCATGTCTTATTCGCCTCGCGGATGTATACATCCAACGCATCTATGACACGCGAAAACTCAAACCGATACATGCTCCACTCGTATTCGTTGATCATATCGTCAGACAGTGCCTTTGTTTCGTCGCTGACAGCCATTTCGGGCAGCTTGCCGTCGTAATACTTCTGCAGGCTATAGAAGCACGAGCGTATCAGGCGATTGTACACATTGGTGAGGATGTTACCCTCGGCCAACGTCGCGTCAAATCCATTATCCGTATTTAATATCGCCTTCGGGATAAAGCTGATGCTGTTACTCTGCAGTGCCATATGTGCAAAGTGCATGCGCAACTGCTCCGGAGTATAGTGATCAAGCAGCTCGCTTGCGCCCGGTGGTTTGAGTGCGCCGCTACTGCTGGCCTTTTTATTGCCGTAGAACACATGCCTGTTCGGGATGATGGTGGGCAGATTCGCACCCGCTTCACGACCCTCTATTTTATCCAGTGCCATGAATAAGCCCATTTCCGCGACCGCGTAGAAATAGATATTGTCCTCGCCGATAAACTGATACACATGCGCGTCGGCGTCGCACCACCATTGCTCCCAACCTTCCGATGAGCCTGTGGTTTGTATTAAATAGGTCTTTAAGAATGAGATCGGTGCCCACAACGATTCGGGCCACACCCAGAATGTCTGACCGCTAACGCCGTCCACCTCGGGCACGGGGATACCCCATTTCACATTGCCGGACAACCTAAACGGCACGAGCGTCGTACCGGTACGGAAGCGTATGCCGTGTTCACGCAATATCTCGCACGCGCATTCTCTGTCCTTCAATACCTTAAACGTCAATATCGCAGACTTGTTGCCCTCGTTGATATCCGCTGTATGCTCGGGCATCTTTGCACATGCGTTGCGCAGCGTGTCAAAATCCTCTGTTTTAATTATGATCGACGGATCTTTTAGGAAATCGTCTATCGTGGACAGTAATATGCGGCGGCTGATCCCCTCTTCCCTGAGTTTCTGCTGCCGTTGCTTTAGCGCATCCGAAAAACGCTCAAGGTCAAAGTACCAGTTTTTAATAGCCTTTAGCGACGGGGTTTTCTTTGTGGTGACGGTAATAGGGTTAATCAGCTCACTCGGGCTGTATTGATGCCCCAATGCGCATTCGTCCGCATACGCTACCTCCGATTTGCAATTCGCTATCGGACAACGTCCCTCGACCTGCCTGCCGTTTAGAAACGTCTGACTCTCGTCATCAAAAAATTGCATGACCTCGTCGATACGCAGGTATCCGTTTTCATGTAGCACATTAAAGAGCTCTACGGACATATCATGATGGATATTCTTAGCCGCTCCGAGCGCGGAGGCCGCGAACAGGTTCAGGCTGATGCCGAATTCATCGAGCACGGCCTTCTGCTTGATATGATTCCCCTCAATAAAGTCCTCTATCGTACCGGTAAAACCGTTTTGAACCGCGGCATGATATTTAACCTCTATGCCCGCACCGTAGCAATCCGTGCCCGATACGAATATAACATTCTGCTTGCCGAGCCTATCACGCAAAAAGCGTGCGTAGATGTCCGCATGTATATACATGCCGCCCACATGTCCGAAATGCAGTTGCTTATCGCCATACGGCATTCCGCCCGTTACGACAGCACGCTTTGGAAAATTCGGTCTATTCCTGTCATTAGTAGCCATTTAATCACCTTTGGATTTATTTTGCATAATATTAGCATATTTCCAGTATAAACACAAAGAAGCATTCACAAACGAAGGTTGTTTTAAGAAGGATCATTTAACAGAGCCAAACTCCATCTTAAAATTGACATACTTATCACCCGTATCATCGAGGACGATCACAGCGTCATAGGTCTTGCCGGTTTTTTCGGAATAAAGTCCGGTCATAGAAACACGTCCGTCTTTCAACAGCGCTTCTGCAATCGGCCTGCTGAGTTCTTTTTTCTTTATACTGAAAAACCTATTTTCACGCCACAGTGCAAAGCTGCACGCCCTGTTGTCGCAGAAAAACCCCTTCTTGCCCTCATTGACATTTCCACCGCAGCGTGGGCATTTACCAACTGTCTCACCGTCATTTATAGGAGCATAGAACAGCTTTGCATGTTGGGCGTTTGGTGTTTTATTGGTCTTCACAAGCCCATCCGTCATCTCGGTGATGCCGGTCATAAACATACTTGATTTAAGTTGCCCCCGCTCTATTTCTTTTAGTTTACTCTCCCACTCGGCGGTCAATAGCGGCGACTTCAACTGTTCCGGCAAAATCGTGATGAGGTTTATACCCTTTTCAGACGGCAACAGCTGCTTGTTCTTACGCACCACGAAACCTGTTTTAACGAGCTTCTCGATGATGCCGGCACGGGTAGCCGGTGTGCCTAAGCCCTTTCGCTCTATCTCCTCCGGTATATCTAAGCCATGCTCGGCATGGCCAGCATGCTCTATATGCATTGCGTTGCCCGCCGTTTCCATCGCCTTTAGCAATGTGTCCTCGCTATATGGCTTTGGCGGTGAGGTACTTCCCTCTCGTACAGAGGATTTTACATGCTCGTATACCTGCCCCTTCGAAATCTTGGGCAGGCTCTTGTCCTCCGCATTATCCTCCTTGTTCTTTTCCTTGAGTGTAGCCTTATATACCTGCTCTATGCCCTTCCACCCGCTTTTGAGCACAGTCTTACCCTTTGCGGAGAATGTATTACCCTCGCAATCCGCTGTCACGGTGGTTTCGGCATAGGCATGGCGCTCTGCCGTGGCGCAGAGCAAACGGACGGCCAGCATATTTAAGAGATTTCGTTCACCGGTCGGCAACGTTGATAGGTTACCCTTAGGCATGGTAGGCGTCGGGATAATGGCATGGTGATCGGTGACCTTCGAGTTATCACAGATTGTGGAGATATTAGGGTTAAAGTCCTCACAGCCTTGAAATAATGGCAGCGCCCTGATCCCCTGAATAAGCTGGGCCGTGGATTCGCGCATATCAGTCGTGAGGTAACGGCTGTCGGTACGCGGATATGTACATAACTTCTTCTCATACAGGCTCTGAACATAGTCGAGGGTCTGCTGAGCGGTGTAGCCGAACAGCCGATTGGCTTCACGCTGCAGTGTGGTCAAGTCATATAGCTTCGGTGCCGCGGTTGTCTTTTCCTGACGCTCAACCTTAGTTATAGTGGCGTTTTTACCGTCACATATGGCTCTGATGTTCTCGGCGGCTTGCTTGTCCTTGAGCCTTTCGCCGGATAGGGTAAACGTACCGCAATCAATCTCAACGGTATAGAACGGCTCCTTCACAAAGCCCTTGATGGCCGCCTCACGCTCTGCAAGTAGCGCAAGGGTCGGTGTCATTACACGCCCGACATTTAATGTCTGGCGATACAGAACCGAAAACAATCGTGTCGCATTGATACCCACGATCCAGTCGGCCTGGGCTCTGGATAGCGCCGATTGATATAATCTATCGTAGTCTGCGCCGTTTCTGAGATTACGAAATCCATCAACAATCGCACTTTCTTCCATTGATGAGATCCACAGGCGCTTAACGGGTTTCTTGCAACCGCAATGGTTATAAACAAGCCGGAAGATCAATTCACCTTCACGCCCGGCGTCTGTTGCGCATATAATCGTATCCACATCCGAGCGCTTCATTAGATCGGATATAATCTTCAGCTGCTTTTTCTTGTCCTTCGGAACGTTATAGAGCCAGTTAGTCGGTGTAATGGGCAGATCCTCGTAACGCCACTTTGCATATTTCTCGTCATATCGATCTGCCGAGGCAAGCTCCACCAGATGCCCCACGCACCACGAAATGATATATTCGCCGCCCTGTATAAACCCGTCATTACGTCCCTTTACCCCCAAAGCCGCAGCTAATGCTTGAGCTACACTGGGTTTTTCACTGATCACAAGCTGCATCACATTGTCCCCCTTTCATCTGCAGTGAGTTCCTCTTTCAATATTTTTACCGCCTTTATAATTTCATCGTCTTTAAGCTTGCATACACAAAGGCGGATCCCTTCTCTACGGTATGCCATGTCGATATAGCAATCATTCGTTGCAGAAACCATCAACCCCACATCCCGTAATCTGTTTACTAAAACCTCCGAAGAACGCTTCCCTATCTCCAGATAGGCAAAGATGCCCGTTTTGGGTACATATACATTTGACAGTTGGGCGAGCTCCCTTTTGCATACATCGGATAACACATCCATCTTTTGCCTGTAAAATGCCTTTATCCGGCTTTCATGTACTTCGTACATATTGCTTTGCAAATAGATCTCGAGTGCCCCCTGTGATAGTACCGGAGAATTTAGATCCATGCAGGATTTGAGCCGCAAAAACTGTTCTTGAAGGTCCTTTGGAAGGATGACCGCGCCCAGTCTTAATCCCGGCAAAAGGGTTTTTGAAAAACTACGCACATATATAACAAATCCCGTGTGGTCGAAAGCAAAAATGGGATCTGCTTTTGTATTGCTTTCTAAGTCCGCCAAGTAATCGTCTTCTACGATATACACTTTATATTTTTGAGCTACACGCAAGATGTCTTTTTTCAGTTTGTTTGTATAGCTAAACCCTGTTGGGTTTTGAAATCTCGTCATCAGGTAAAAGAATTTGATATCGTTCGTTTTGAAAATCCGCTCCAGTTCAATAAGATCAATGCCCTTTTCTGTGCGTTCGATCCCCACTAACGGGCAATTATTGGCTTTTGCAGCCTCTATAAACATCGAATATGTGGGCTGCTCTACTAAAATGGTGCGAGCCTCATTCGGAAAATTCATTGCACAGAGCATGAACAAGGCCTGCTGCGCTCCGCCGGTGATAAAGATATCCTGCTCCGTGGTAAAAATCTGGTCTTTCATCAAGTGCTTTTTTAATACTGCAATCAGCTCCGGCATACCCTTCGCCGGTGAGTAGGCAAACAATCTCTGCTGATAGACCGATATAGCCTTTTCCATACAATGATAAAAGTCTTTATATGGATTGATTTGATCGGACGGGCTGGTAGACCGCATATCGATTACATTCGTATCGCCGTCTGTTGATACCTCGGATTTTACGACGTAGTAACCGCTTTTGGGTACAGAATATATCAAATGCTCATTCTCCAAATAGCCGTACGCCCGCAAAACCGTATCACTATTTAGGCCGAGCTGTTCTGCAAGCATTCGAATCGATGGTAATCGTGCACCGGCTTGATAGAGCCCGGAGATTATTTTCTCCTTTATTTGATTTGCAAGTTCAATATATTTATAGTCCATAACACCTACCCATTCATTTGTACCGGTACAGTTATATAAACGAAGCGTTGAATCATACGGTTGATTAATCTATAAATAATTATACATAGTGTGACGCTGTTGCACAATAATTGTAAATTTATGGAGGTTTTTGAAATGGTTTTATTAGATAAACATGAGTTTGGGAAGATTTTAAGTAAGATAAAGGATATTGAATTCAATACATATTTTGCGCAATCAGTTATCGTAGGGCATGCACAAGGGCGCATTTATGTAAATAATATGGACAATCCAACAGCCATTTATATTGTCAGTGACTATGGTATGACGCTATTGTTTGGATATTGCTCCGATGCAGTGTTTAATCAAGAGCTGATAGGTTATTTTAGCGGTATAGATGGTAGAAGGGAAAAGCCCGAGTGGCTGCAGGCATCTCCCAGAGGTTGGGATGATATGTTTGGGCCATTGATAGATCAGGGAAACGTTGAGAAATACTCGCGCGTAAATTTTTCGTTTGACAAGACAATATTTTATCAAAATAACCCTGACCGAAATGATGATGTATATACGATAATAAGAACCCCTGTCGAACTCTTTTCTACATTAGATGGATTGGTAGTGCCTAAATATTTTTGGAAGGATATTAATAAAAAACAAAAGTCATGCCGACTAAATTCAAATATGATATTGAGGCACCAAATAAACATTGAACATTTCATATAAAAAGATTATAATAAGT
>CAYURR010000005.1:0-36785 GCA_964446745.1 uncultured Defluviitaleaceae bacterium
TCTGCGATTGGGGGAACTATTACCAAAAAAAGAACGGCTCCGATAGAGCTGCCCCCTTGAAAATAAGGGGACGGCGCGGTAAATGGTGTACCTGAAAGTAACAAAAGCAGTAACTTTCCCAAAAGCGTCCCGAAGATGTTAAACCCAATGCTTAAAACGAGGTACTTGAAAAACTTTTTCGGACCGATTCTGTGCTGGCTGTTCATTTCAACAGATTGAATCCCTTTGGTTACATAAACAAAAATAGGTACGCCAAGAATAAATATAACTGCGTACCGGATGCACCATTCGGTCCAATAGCCAACCATTGGGGCAATTCGGTCAAATATGAATTGCCTATAAATAAAGCCGATAAGGTAAAACACAACAAAACCTAAAATAATCAGGCCGGCGCCCTTTGGTGAGTAGTCTTTGCCTTTGTCCATACATCTGATTCTCCTTATATAATTTATTTGTAGGTGTAATTATATAAGGATGTGGGTTTTAGATGGAAATTTGTGTCTGAATGTTCAATTTTCGTCCGAAAGTGCGGTTTTATATCCGGTCATCATAACTGCTGCCTTGAACCAATTGTTTTCATAAGCATTGCTTACTGTGCCGTGATACTTTTCTGCAACGCGTCGAATGCTTATCATTCCGATCGCATGGTGTTCTTTGTCTTTTTTGGTGCTTAGAAAAACGCCGTTTTGGACTATAGGGGCAATTGAATAGCCATTTTCAAGCATTATCATGAGTATGCTGCCCTTACGTTTTATCTCCAATTTTACAAGCCTCAAACCTTCACTATCGGCCATGGAAGCGGCTTCAATGGCGTTATCCAATAAGTTACCCAGTAAAGCGCAAATGTCCAGCTTGTTTACAATCAAATCATTATTTATAAAACCATCCACGGAAAACGTTACATTTTGCTGATACGCTTCCAGTGCCTTTTGGTTGATAACAGCGTTTGCGCTTTCGTTTCCTACATCCACTATAGACGATGCTGCCAGCTGATTTTCATATTCTTTGATACTGCGAAGTGCGTTGTCATCATTCTTTTCGGCAGCTAAAAGCCGCCATTGTATCAAGCTGTGTTTTAAATCGTGGCTTAGTATTTTTATTCGTTCATCAGATGCTTGTTTTTGCAGTAGAAACTTTTCCATCATTTCATTTTTAGCGGCCAAAAGGTTAGCCTCGTTGGCCAAGTAGAAGTACTTGCATATAAAATAGTAAATAAAATATAACAGTAACCAAACGATAAGCAATCCCAAGATGAACACAACTGTATAACTATCTCGTTTGGATTCATCAAACCAAATATCGAGTGTAAAAATGAACGTGCCAAATAAAAAGATGATTAAGGCTACAACAAGGCATCCTGACCAATATTTTTTCGGAAGATATTTTTTACCATTAGAATCAAAATGTATAACGACCAGAGCCAGAAGTCCATAAATAATATTGGCAAGTATTGCACTTAATAAAAATGATATAGGATGAAAATACTCTTTGGTGTTCCAAACCATGTTATATGAAACTATCGACATGCTAATTAAATTAGCAAATTGAGTCATTATGCAACTCATAATACCGAAGAAAATACGTTCTTTTATACGCCCGCCCATAAATAATACAGGATAAATAATAATCACAATGAAGAGCGAAACAATATTAAAATTGCCCATAAACAAAAGCATAGATGATAGCACAGCTAAAACAAGAATGATACCAACAAGATATACTTTCTTGATTTTTGGCTTTAAGCCGATAGTTTTGTAATAGAATAACGTCGAGAGACAGCCGTTTGTGAAGCAGCTGAGCAATAATGTGGATATAATAAATGTATCGTTCATATTTTTATATATGCTCCTGCAAGAATAATAGATATTTATCCCTTGACACCTTTTTCACCTCGCGTTTTATACCCAGAGGCACACGCGCCCCGCCGGTCAGTATAAAATAGTCATCATCCAGTTCCTGAACATGATTAAAATTTACTATGAAATTGCGCATCAGAGGGTAGAAATTGGCGAAGTCAAGCATTTGCCCATACTCGGATAATGGTTTTACGAGCAGTTCGTATTCGGAGACAACGGTCTTTAATATTACTCTTCTGTTCTTTTCTCTTTTTAAATAAAGTATGTTGTCTTTCTGAATGGTTAGATCATCCAGAACACCGGAGTTTCTATATTTAAACGTAACATTTTCTGAACCGCTGGCTGAGTTGGCCAGCTTTTTTAGTATACTGGATACAGCCTCAGTGATCTCAGTTTCCAGATTATTTTTGAAAATATACCGGTAGGCACCATATAAATATCCCTCTCGAGACTGATGCTCCATTAACGTTGTAAACAGTAATAGAAATCCTGTATTTATCTCTTGAAGCCTTGCTGCTACTTGAAACCCGCTCACATCAGGCATCTCAACATCCAGGAATATAATTTGATATAACTGCTTACCTTTTTCAATATGATCGATCAAGGCTTTTCCGCTTGCATACTTATGAATATCTGCTGCTTGTCCTCTGTCAGAAAATTCTTTATACAGTATGCGTTCAAATGTATCCAAAAAATGGATATCATCATCACAGATGGCTATTTTAAACATATACATCCTTCTTTTAAGAATCTATACTTTGTTATATAAATATATACTATCGCATATAGCAAAGTAAATATATATTAAGTATCGCAATCATCTGCGCAAGCGCAATATATATTTATGGCAGTTGAAACATATTGAGCAAGATTACCTTGTCCGAACCGATTGATAAACGCAGTAAAGCGTTCGTCGCTTATATATAGCTCACCTAAATAACTAAGCATTTTCTTGTCACAGTAATAAAAATGCTCCGATATATACATTTGCCATTGCCTTACTAAATTCTGAACCTCTCTGCACTCAGGAGGGTTATGCTGATACATTGCAATAGATTCAAAAAAGGATTGTGCGGTAGATAACATATTTTCAAGCTGTTCCTGCTGTTTTTTGAGGCTGCTTTTGGAGTGAAGAGCTTCAAATTCATTGTAACTATCCGTTTTACCCCATCGCTGAATAATTTCTTCTCTAAACTGGGCTTGCAAATCCAATATCTTTGAATTAGAAAACATATCAAATGAAAAATTATCCGAACCTTCAATTTCTTTATGAATAAGATCAATTAGGCCATCTAACCGTTCCCTTTGAGCTTGCAGTATGTGAAGATGATTTTTTAAAGCCTCCCGGCGATTATAGGCTGCGCTGTTTATTAACTGTTTAATCTCCTTTAAGGCAAAACCAACCTCACGAAAAAACAGGATTTCTTGTAGGCGGCATAAATCTGCTTCGGTATATAATCTGTATTTTGCGTCTGTGACGATAGACGGCTTTAAAAGACCGATCTCGTCGTAATAATGCAAGGTCCTGATTGTTATACCTGTTAAATTAGCTACTTCATGCACGGCTAAACGTTTTTCATTCATTCCAAAAATCCTCTGTCGCATCTAAAATTTCTTTGGCCGGATGCAATGTGGCTTCGACAATATTTATACCCGTCTTTTTCAAGTAGTGTTTCACTAAGTGATACCCGCAAGCATAGCCGGCACAATACGGTAATCCTACCGGCTCGTAATTCTGCATCACTGCCATCTGATCACCATAGAGATATGCGGTTATGTTTTCAAGTCCCTGTACATCCAGGCTTTTATATATTATTGGCTTGATATGACCGTTTAAGGATTCTATTGTTGTCTTTGAAACCCATGGCCCGACCTTTTCCTCTCCATATAAATAAGCGGCAAAATTTTCCGCAAGCCCTTCATTTACTATCATTTCAGCAAGCGTGATGTCGTTTCTCCATTTAATAAACTGGAAGCGAACGTTATGGTTGGTTTCATGGGCGAGTGCTACCGGTAATTGGCTTATTGTATAATCGTTTGGCACAAGCCAACAAAAAATATATCCGGGAATACCGCCGTCACCGCAGTAACCATCATTCAATATAGTATAAGGGCTTTCAGCATTAGCAAGCAAAATAGTAAACAGATACTCTTGAACAGGAAGTTCAATGCCATGTGCCGTAAAACAGTCTAGCGACTTTTTTATAGACAGCTCGCATTTATCCCATAGCTCGTTTGATGATATTTGCTCAATGTTTACGCTTTGTGTTTCATCCACTTTTGCGGGGGCTAAATGACCGAGCATGGAGCTCGCCATGATGACATCGTACCCATTGGGGGTGGCTGCTTTCATTGGTATATGATAACAAGCAAATTTCTTTTCAAACGGCATCATCAGCTCATAACGGTAGATATCATTTCTCTTTTCAAATGGGGCAGCCATCATTTTTGAATAAACCCCATCTGAACGTATTGCGTTTATCTTCATATGGTTTACACCTCTCTTTTTCTTTATTGTACACTATGACGTAACGTGATAGTCAAGATCTATAGTATTGACATATATAATAAGTATACGTATAATAGGCCTCGTCACATAGATAGACAAATCAAAAACACAAGAAAGAGGTAAATTTATGGAATTCAGTTTCAAGGTGAGGGTTAATGCAGCGAAGGAAAAAATATGGCAATATTATGAGGATATTCAAAAATGGTACACATGGGAGGCGGATTTAGAGGATATTACATTAGATGGCGGCTTTCAGACGGGTTCAACAGGAAAAATGAAGCTGGCCGGTATGCCTGCTTTGGATTATACGTTAACGAGTGTTGTAGAAAACAAGGAGTTCTGCGACAAAACAGTCACGCCGATTGGGGAACTGTATTTCAACCATCAGATTATAGAGGAAGGTTTGGGGACTTATATTCAGCATAGCGTTCGATTGGATACGGAAGATGTAACGACCGAAAAGCTCGGATTTTTAAAGCAAGTCTTTGCCGACGTACCGGATTCCATGATGCTGCTTAAAAGGGAAGTAGAAAAATGATCCCTTTTCCATCAAAAGACAAAGATAACTCTGAAGCATCTACGGGCTTGGTATTCATGCGAACCTATAACAAGTGGCATGGGGAAATCAAACGCCGTTTAAAGGGCATAGGCATAACTCACCCGCAATTTGTTGTACTAACCACCTTGGGCTATTTGGCGCAGTTTCACTATGAGATAACACAGGTCATGATCGCTTCTATGGCGGGCATGGATGTGATGTCCGTATCACAGATCTTTGTGCTTATAGAGAAGAAAGGCTGGGTAGAGCGAAAGCCGCATTCCAAAGATACTCGGGCAAATTCTGTGTTTTTGACACAGGCGGGCTTGGAAAAAATGGTACAAGCTTTGCCCATAGTAGAAGAGGTAGACGTCATTTTTTTTGGTTCGTTAGGGCACAAGGAACAGGACTTTAGGCATTATTTGGACATGTTAGTAAAGTACAAGTTTGAATGAACTAAAGATGAGGAGATAACAAAATGCTTAAACTAAATCGGGAACAAATAAAATCATTGGTGCCGCTTTATTAAGACCATATCTCCCAAGAACTTGAATACGCATACAGGGGAGAGGCTCCATTTGGACCAGTGAAAATAGATGTATATGCAGATAACATTACTAAACCGAATACGATGCTTCTAATTGACGGCTTTGCGGGGACAGCCCTGTATGGCGATGCGCAAAACAATGAAACCAACCAAGAAATCAGAAAAATATTACTGGTTTATACATTTCAAAAATATATAGGCTGACAGGAAAAAGTCCCAAGCGGATATAACATGATTATGGTGGATAGATCATCATATGAATCCATAAAGAGCCATTACCCTAATTTTTCATGGAAACCGGAAGGCAATAAGTTTGGATGGTTTTTACTCAAAGACGGCGCGGTAGTGAGCGAATGCACTTCCGTATGTATTTGATTCCCGTTTGGTGATGCTGGGACTTCAAGGAGGGCTCAAAAGAATTGGCGAAAAAGTTAGGTTTTGAGATAGTCGAGAAACGACGGCCGATATTTCTAAAGAAAAAATAGTAGTCATAGCAAATAAGTATTGAGGGGAGTGCTTTATATATTATGAGTTTTAGCAAAACCACGAAGCGGATATTTATTGTTTCTCTTATCAGTATCGTGATTTTAGTTTTCATCGGGTGTATAGTCACATACATAAAAAATCAACCGGGCGAAAATAAGTCCGAAGCCGTGAATAGTATAGAGACAATCATAAACACAGAAAGCGCGGAAGTAAAAGTAGATGAGTTTATATATGGAACTTGGGTGGTAAATAATTTTTTGGGTTTTGATGCTATTACTAAGGATGATGCGGAATGGCCGGACGGTGAAAAGATTGTCGGTAAGACTGTTATCATTGGCAATGAACTGTTTTCCACAAAAGACTTTGGCGATGAATACGATAAATATGCCGTTGAAATCGAAAATCCGTCATATAGAATAGGAGAGGTGTTGACAGGCGAAGCATTTTCGCTGCGTGTATCGCAGTCAACGGCGGATCAATCCATCTCAAAGCTGAGCAATGAAGCTATTACATTAATAAACGCGCTATCATCTGACACTCAGATATCTGGTCCGGCGTTATATATGATCGATAATAATCGGCTATTGATTTCGCTAAACTGCGATTATTTTGAGCTTGAAAGGCTGCCGATGGGCACAGTTGCTGCCAGTGGAATCGAAACGCTCATAGCCCCGACATTTGAGTTTGACAATGTATTGAGTTTTTCGGGTGACGGGTTTGCGAATGTAGTAAAGGACGGAAAATGGGGAGTCGTAAATGCGGATGGAAAATTGGTTCTGGAGACTGTTTACGAATATACTCCCGGAGAGGTATATGAAGGGTTTTTTAATGGGCTTACTGTGGTTATGCAGAATGGAAAATACGGATTTGTAAATGAAGAAGGTAATATAGTTATACCTCTGGCATATGATTATTGCAGCAATTTTAAAAATGGTTTCGCCGATGTGCGTAAGGACGGAAAGTATGGCGTAATTGATACCAATGGCACTGTGCTTGTACCAATTGAATATCAATCACTAAGTCTTTTACCAACAAGCTTAGCCATTGCGGCAAAGGACGTTAAGTGTGGCGTAATCGATATGACAGGGAATGAGGTTGTACCCTTTATTTACGATAATATTTCTGCACTCCCATTTGATTCAAACTACTATAACCATCTCTTTGCCATCTGGCAAAACGGTAAGGCTGCCCTGGCGGATATAGACGGGAATCCATTAACGGACTTTGTTTACGAGCACATAGACTTTTTCTCTGAAGAACGTGCACTTGTAAGAAAAGAAGATGGTAAATGGGGATATATTGACAAAAATGGCGTCGAGATTATCCCGGCGGTTTATGAGAAGGCTTCGCAGTTCTATCATGGTCTTGCCAGCGTAACTGAGGATGGCGTGGATAGTTTTATTGATACAACCGGAACGGTCTCATTTGTAGGTAATGCATTGGGATTTTATGATAGTTATAATCTTGCCCTACGAAGTGACGACAATGGCAAATGGGGAGCCATAGACCGTACCGGAAAGCTTGTCGTCCCCATTGAATATGACGATATAAATATCTATGACGAAGTGCTTATATGGGTCAATGACAGGACAGAACAGCGTTCCGGTTATTATGACAAGGATGGTAACATCGTTGTGCCCTTGAGGCAGAATAGCACCGGAAAAGGCAGTAAACCTGCCGAAGGATTGATAGGGATTGAAAAAGATAATAAATGTGGCTATGTAGACTATGCCGGTAATAGCGTTGTTGAATTTGAGTATGATGCTGTGGGCGAATTCAATGGTGGGTTTGCTCCGGTGCAAAAGGATGATGTATGGGGCTATATAGACAAATCCGGGCAATACGTCGTTATGCCTGAATATGATCAGGCACAAAGCTTTTCAAATGGGTGGGCTTGGGTTCAAAAAGATGGTAAATGGGGTATATTGAGGATAATACAATAAAGAAAAGCACAGGGAGCGTTAATGCCCTCTGTGCTTTTCTTTGCGTTTCTCTTGACGCAATTCAAACTGCCGTTGCTTTTCTTCTTCTCGTTGTTTACGAGAACGAGATTTTCGTTCAAGTTTTCCTTGTTCCTTCTGAAGCTGTAGCGCTTGTTGTGCTTTTGTACCTATACCGGTATTTACTATCTGCTTGTTTATTAAACGCTGCATTCGCTTTGGGTTTATACGCTTTGGCGCTGTTGCAGCCATTTCAATGGATGGACTAAACCTAAATCTACTCCAATTGGCCAGCAAGAAGTCACAGACCTCATAATCCTTTGGCTCGGCTCCGAATGTGATTTTACAAACCTCATATAGCCCATTATACTCACGCTCATAAAGACCTATCCAAAATACGGAATTAAACAGAATAGTAAGCTTAGCTACAGTTGTACCCATGGAAAACCCCTCCTTTAATGTTCTGATTGCAAAGAAGGGACAACCAAAGGAGGCAGGTTACTGACAACATCTCTGTTGCTCCCGGACTACCTACCGGGACGTGTTTTTATCTTTGCATCTTGCTACAACAAAAGCATACTGCAAAATATATACGAATTCAACACCTGATCTAATAAAAAGTGTAAGCCCTAATCTGCGAATTTTTCTTGTAAAGGTGTTTTGTTCATGATAGATTAACGGTATATTCTAATTGAGTACATACGGTACTTGCTATGTATAGCTTATTTTATGATGTCAAGCCATAAGGGCGATTCTGCGTAATGGCAAGAAAGGAACGGTGTTTGTAACTATGAACGACAAGCGCATAAAGGTATTGGGGGAGGCCCCTGTGGTCAAGGCCATTTTGCAAATGGCAATACCCGTCGTGCTCGGGATGATGGTGCAGGTATTGTACAACTTGGTGGATACTTTTTTCATCGGTAGGCTCGGCGACCCGAACCAGTTAGCGGCTGCAAACATTACCACGCCGGTGTTTATGATCATGATGTCTATCTCGGGTATCATCGGTACGGGTGCGGCATCGTACATCTCCCGCTGTCTCGGCGAGCAGGATTACGAGCGCGCTCACAAGACACTCTCGACCGGTGTTGCTATAGTTGTGGGATTGGGGATCATCGTTACGGTGCTGGGCTTGATCTGCATAACCCCGCTGATGAGGGCACTCGGTGCGAGCGAACAGACCCTGCCGTTTGCTCATGATTATTCATTTGTATTGTTGCTGGGCAGTATCCTGATCATGTGCAGCTTTACGTTTGGGCAGCTTTTGCGCAGCGAGGGGGCCGCTATGCCTTCAATTACCGGTATGGCGCTCGGTACGGTTACGAACATTATCTTAGACCCTATATTCATATTCGTGCTCGGCATGGGCATACGCGGCGCAGCGATAGCTACCGTACTGGGAAATGCGGTGGGGGTAGGGTACTACATCTTTTATTATGCATCCGGCAAATCTACGGTAAAGATCTCCGTTCGAAACATCAGCGGCGACAGGAAAATTTGGGGACAGATATTTGGCATCGGTACGCCGGCATCGGTCAGCCAGCTTTTAATGAGTGTCGCCATGATCATACTGAACAACTTGGCGGCATCCTACGGTGATGTGGTGGTGGCCGGGATGGGTGTCGCGAACAAGATCATGACGATCGGCACTTTTGTGTTCATGGGCTTCGCTGGTGGATGTCAGCCGCTTGTGGGCTACAACTACGGCGCAAAGAACTACCCGCGTGTCAATGAGGTAATAAAAAAGGCCATGCTGATGATGGTCAGCATTGGCCTTGTACTATTTGCTTTATTTGGTGTGTTTGCGAAGGGATTGATCGGAGTATTCGCGAGCGATATGCCGCAGGTCGTGGACGAGGGCGTTCTAATCCTACGTGCGCTGATGTGGTCGCTGCTGTTCGTGGGTTCTCAGATGCTTGCCATGACCACGGTGCAGGCGTTCGGTAAGGCAAAGGCCTCTCTGTTTCTGTCGGTAGCTCGGCAAGGGTTGTTCTTTATCCCTCTGTTATTTATATTGAACACGCTGTTTGGGTTTAGAGGTCTGATCTATGCGCAGCCGGTTTCGGATGCACTATCGCTAACGCTTTCTCTGACAGTGCTACGGTTTATCCTCACGAAAGCGGAGAAAGAATAAAGTCCATCAGCTTTTTGATATCCTGAAAACCAGGTACCACGAGATCGGCCTCGTGCAGGATAAGCGGATCGCCGATTCCGACAACGGACATCTTTGCGTTACGAGCGGCCTTGATGCCCTCGAACGCATCCTCAAATACCACGCATTGATCTGTCGGTATGCCGAGCTCTGTCGCCGAGTACAAAAATACCTCGGGGTCGGGCTTGGCCTTTGCGACATTGTTTCCGTCGACGAGTACGTCGAACAGATCTGTAATATTTAAACGGCTAAGGATGATACCCGCGTTCTTGCTCACAGAGCCCAACGCGATCCTTAAGCCGTTTTCTTTTAGGGTTTTGATAAACGACTTTACACCGGGCAGAAGCTCGTCCTGTGTAATAGCGGATATGAGCTTGACATATTCGGTGTTCTTCTCGGTTGCAAGCTCGATCCTTTGGATCTCCGGCATGGAGCGTATCGCGGGGTCGTCACTCAGCGAGAGTACGATGTCCAGCGATGCCATACGGCTCACACCCTTTAGGCGCTCGTTATCGGCCTCTGTAAACCGGATGCCGAGCCGGTCGGCCATGGCCTTCCAGGCTATGAAGTGGTATCTTGCGGTATCGCATATCACACCGTCTAAGTCAAAAATAGCCAATTGAAACCTACTATTATTCATGATGGGCTTCGCCCTCCTTTGAAAGAATAACGGACAATATAATGATCGCGCCGCCGATAGCCATGTTGATGGTCGCGGATTCAAAACCGAATAGAACCGAGAAGCACGCGCCGAACACACCCTCGAGCGAAAGTAGGATCGCAGCCTGTGACGATGATGTATGCTTCTGCCCATAGGTCTCGAGCAGGTAACACAGGAACGTGCTGACCACGCCCAAATACAGCACAGGCAATAGTCCTGCGGAAAAGTCGACCTGCGAAATGGTATTGATCTCGAATATGCCAAAGTAGATCAGAGACAATACTGCAGCCGTGGCCATCTGCAGAAGCAACAGCGGTTTTAGCGGGATAGATTTTGCCACGATGTCGAGATATGCGATATGTACCGCGAACAGTACCGCGCAGAGCAGTGTAAGGATATCGCCGAGATTGAAGCTGATCCCCGAGCCCGGCACATAGGTGAGCACGATCATACCCGCGAGGCACAGTGCCGTGAGCACAAAAGCGCGTACCTTAGGGCGCTTTCTCAGCAGTATCCAGCTTGCAAACGGAACCAGGATCACATAGACGGCGGTGATCAAGGAATTGTTCGATGGGGTGGTGAAACGGAGGCCGACGGTCTGTGCGAGAAACGAGACAAATAGCAGCGCGCCGGCCATTACGCCGCGTATTAGGTCGGCTTTGTTTACCTTAAAAGCTTCTTTGCGAAAGAAGATACCGATGATCAGTGTCGCGAGCGTAAAACGCGTAGCCATGATAAAGCCCGCACCGAAATTTGCATTTATAGCGTTCTGGGCGGCGATAAAGCCGCCGCCCCACAGTAACGATGCAAATATCAGTGCGGACATAGCCAGAAATTTAGTACGTTTGTTGTCTGTCCTTGTGTCCTTCATCTAATCTGTCCTTATCTGATAACGCGTTCGGCGTTATTAATTAAAATTGTGAGCGGCTCGCCCGAGAGCAATTCCACGTCTACGTTATTTCTATCTTTCTCACCCGATGTAATATTTATCTTCATCAAGCGTCCGTTGAACCAAAGCTTGAATGTAATGTGATCCCATTTCTCCGGCAGGCTCGGGTCTATGCAAAGCATGGAGTTATGATTGATGCTCACGCCGCCAAAGCCGAATACGAGCACCTTCCAGACACCACCCGCGTTTGCGGCATGTATGCCCTCGCGTGTGTTGTGCTGCAGATCATTGAGGTCGATATACGCCGCGCGGCGCAGATATTTGTATGCCATATCCGTACGGCCTACACGCAGCCCCATGATCGAGTAGATACTCGGTGACAATGACGAGCCATGCAATGTGCGCTTCTCGTAATAGTCGTAATTCACACGTTGGGTCTCCGAATCAAAGCGATCTCCCAGCAGATACATGAGCATAACGACATCGGCTTGTTTGATCAGCGTTGTCTTGCGCACGGACATCTCCTTCAGGATCGCGGGCCTAACGGGCATGTCGTTTTCATTATATTTCTCGATCACTACGTCGAGATAATCCGTAAAATATCCCTCGAACTGCTCGAACAGCTTGCCGTCCTTTGCCATCGGCAGATACACATGATCATGCACATGCCGCCAGAACGAGAGCTCCTCGTCTGTGATCGTAAGCTTAGCGACTAGCTCCGCATAGCGCTCGGGGTAAGTAGCCTTTAACAGGTCGATGATCTCGAACCCGAGCTCGATGGAGTACATAGCAAGATAATTTGTATAGCAATTATTGTTTACTGGCTCGTGCCACTCGTCGGGCCCCGTAACCTGTGTGATTTCGTAGTGCTGCTTTGCTTCGTTATACTCAAAGCGTGTGCTCCAGAAACGTGCGGTCTCTAAGATGATCTCCGCACCCTTGTCGAGCATGAATCCGATGTCGCCGGTCGCTTTGAAATATTTATATAAGCCCACCGCGACGGCCGCCGTGATATGGTGCTCATACTGCGCAACATAACAGCGATAGCAACTGCCGTCCGGCATGATCGTCCAATCCGGGCATTCCTCATCACCTGTATCGGCAGATTCCCATGGATACTTAGCACCCTTGTAGCCGTTGTCGGCGGCATTTCTGCGTGCCGCATCGAGCAGGAAGTAGCGGTAAGATACGAGATTACGCGCGGTCTCTGGGAACACATGCGTAAAGAACGGCAACATGAACAGTTCCGTATCCCAGAATGCGTGTCCACCGTATTCCTCGCCGTGCAGAAGCTTCGCGCCCACGTTTACATGGCTGTCGTGCTCGCTGCCTGTGGACATGAGTTGATAGATATTGAAACGTATCACGCGGTTTAGTTCGAAGTCGTTGCCTATGTCGATATCAGCCATATCCCACATCTTGGCGTATACAGATGTATGCTGCTCGAGCTCTGTGTCGATCGTCGTATGATCGAGATGCTCCATACCCGTTAGCACCGCGTGCTTAATGGGCTTTGAATATTTGCCGTCGAAATCCCGCTCCGCATAGATGCTCATGATCTTATGTATCTCGATTGTCTCGTTTTGTTTTAGGTCGCAGTCACAAAACTCTACGGCCTGCTCGCCAAAGCGGGAGTACATGCGGTTCTTGCGGATGTTATTGCCCGATGCGTCGCAAAGCAATACGCGCGTGCCGATGCCCACATGCTGTCCGAAGTCACGTGTCTTTACCTCCACATAGATCCCGTCGCTTGCGTCCGCGTTCTCTACAAGCTCCGTGTGCTTGACCTTAAAGCGTGGCGCATCAGCGAAGTTTAATACGCTCGCGTCGATGATGCTCTCGCATTCCAATATGCCGTCATAGTTCAGCGCCGTCACAAACATCTTGATCGCACCGAAATGTACATTGCTGCGGCTAAGAAAGCGCATGGTCTCAATCCGTGTCTCGTTGCCCCAACGGTCTTTTACGACCATGTGGCGATAGAGGACGGATTTTTTCATATCCAGCACACGCGAGAACGATAGTATCTCGGAGCGGTCGACTCCCAGAAGCTCCTTGTTTACATATAACTTCGTCGGAAGCCAATTCGGCAGGTTCGCGAGCTCGCGCATAAAGGTCTCAGACTTGTCGAACACACCGTTTATAAACGTACAGGGTAATTCGATATGACTGCCTTCCTCAAACGCGCCACGCACGCCCATGTAGCCGTTGGCCATCGCGAATACGCTCTCGTACTGTAGATTTTTTGAAATGTCGTATGTTTCTTGCTCGATCAGGTACGCTTCGTCGCTTATCAGAGCACGAATATGGGGTGAAAAAAATTCTGCTTTCATCAGATATACCTCCTTTGTGCACAAGCGGCCACGGCCTCTGAAACGGCCTCCGGGTCACCACTTGCTGTAAACGGCCTTATATCATATGTAAACTCAAAGTCCTCGAACTTTAATTTGTATTTCTCCAACACATCCTGACCGCAGCTGTTCGTGCCCAAGCCGTTTTGCGCATAGTCCAGATGTAATATGGTATATGGACTGTGGACAAGCTCGTTCATATGCTTCGCTGCATCTAAGGCCTGTGGGTTGTAGCTGTGCAAACCGACATTGAATGTGCTGTCGGAGGTGATGAACAGGCCGCTCGCTGATGAACCCGCGTCATAGCCATATACCGCCGCGTAACGCACATCGGAGCGGTTGCCGTTTTCCTGCGGAAACGGGTAGGGGGTATGCATTTCATCTATGCCCAACGCGTAACCATCGATAAGCCCTGCGCATTTGCTGTCCGGATAGGACTCGCCGTGTCCGCGCCCGTAGTAGTAGATTTCTTGTATATCCTTGCTCAAGCCTATCTGCAGACCGATACGCGGCAGGTAATCCGGTGCGTTGAACAACTCATTCACGCGCTTGCCCCGTACGTTTAAGACGATCTCGCCATTTTTATGTATGCGGTAATTGTAAGTGATGTCGTAACCGAAAGCCTGCGAGACCGGCGCGTTGCGTTCCTCTATAGTGATATCTATGCCAAAATCGGTCTCGTTCCAGCGGAATACTTTGTTGCGCGGATAGAACATATGCATGAAATACTTTTGCTTCATGTCCTCGAGACGATACATGTCGTTATCGATTGGCGCGCGCCAGAACTGCATCTTGATACCGTCAGCGATAACCGTGCGCGGGGATCCTAAGGTGCACTCATAGGTCTTCGGATAGCCCTTGACAGTGTCGAAGGTAATATTGAAATCCTTACCCTCTATGCGCAACTCGTTTCTGGATTGTTGAATTTTCAGATCCGCATCGTCACTGTCTCGAGTGGAAATGACCCTCTGATACATCGGCAGCTTAAAATCCTCATACGCGACCTCGTGATCGGCTTCGGCCCAGACGCGTTGGCTTTTGAGCACGCAGGAACAATGGACGTGGTATTCGGTGTTAGGTTGAATATCTATGCTGTATGGGATACTCAGAACTGCCTCGGTGCGTGGTTGGATACCATCGAGGGACAATTCGCCCTCGCTGATGACCTGTGCGTTTGCCTTGATGCTGTATCTGAGTGTGAAATCCGACAGATCAATGAAGTCGTAATCGTTTTTTACAGTGACGGATAGCGAGCCGGTGTTTGGCATAGTGTCGGCAACCTTTGCAGTATCAGCGAAGGACAATCGGATCGGTTGTATGACCTTCTTGTACTCGAGCATACCGGGGCCGATGGTTCTGTCCGGGAACACGAGACCGTCCATACAGAAGTTTGAATTATTCGGATAATCGCCGTAGTCACCGCCGTATTTGTAGAACACGCGCCCATTTTCATCATAGCATCGTATCCCGTGATCGCATAGCTCCCAGACGAAGCCGCCCTGCATACGTTCGTTCGCGTTGAACAGCTCGTAATAATCCACGAGCGCGCCGGGGCCGTTGCCCATTGCGTGTGCAAACTCGCATATGATATGCGGCTTGTGGTGCTGTTGGGCACCTATGATGTCCATGCGCTTCATGTTGCTGTACATCGTGCTGTATATGTCCGTGATCGTCGCGTCGCGGTCTCCCTCGTAGTGGATCAGTCGTGTCGCGTCTATCTGCCGCATGGCCTCGGCCATCTTGTAGAAATTGGAGCCCATGCCCGATTCGTTGCCGAGCGACCAGATGATCACGCAGGGGTTGTTCTTGTCTGTATGAACCATACGCGTACCGCGTTCGATATACGCAAGGCTCCAGAGGCTGCTGTTTGTTATTTGGTTGTAGTTGTTTATCCATTCGAAGCCGTGGCACTCGAGATCAGCTTCCTCGATGACATAGAGCCCGTAGCGGTTACATAGCTCGTAGAAATATGGGTGGTTTGGGTAATGCGAGGTGCGTACAGCGTTGATGTTGTGGCGCTTCATGATCAAGATATCGTTTTCCATCGACTCAAATGTCACAGTGCGGCCGTTGTCGCAGTCAAAGTCGTGTCTGTTTACACCGTATAGCATGATCTTCTTGCCGTTTATATAAAAGTTGTTGTCGTCGCAGGTTATCTGTCTGAAGCCGATCGCGAGTGGTACTTCCTGTTCGCCGAATTCGGAGCACAGCGTAACAGTCAGCGTATACAGGTTAGGGGTTTCGGCGGTCCAGTGAAGCGGATGCTCTACATACAGGCTCATGCTGTGCGTTGAAATGCCCGTTGCCCCGTCCGTATGGTTATCGATCTCTTTTAATGTGCCGATGCATTGCCCATTGGCATCATACAAACGCGCCTCATAGCGGTACATAGCACGCGCGGAGGGATCGCGGTTTTCGGCATGGGATTTAATAGACAGCTCGAGATCGAGCGTCGCGTTTGTATATGTAGCATCAAATGTTGTTTTCGCAAATAAATCGCAGATGTAAACTCCGGGCACGCTAATTATCTCTACGTCACGGAAGATGCCCGAAAACCACCACATGTCCTGATCCTCGAGATATGTACCGTCCGACCATTTGTAGACCATCACAGTGATCTCATTTTCGCCGTCTGCTAAGAAATTGGTAATATCGAACTCGGCGAGCTGCCTGCTCACCTTTGAAAACCCTGCGAAATGCCCGTTTATCCAGAAATGGTATGCCGAATCCACGCCATAAAAACGTATGATCTGTCGGTCGCTTGTGTTTTTTATATCGATTGTAAAGCTGCGCTTATATACCCCCGTTGGGTTTTCCTTGGGCACAAACGGAGGGTCCACATGAAACGGATATAAAAGATCCGCATAAATCATCTGATCATAGCCCTTGAGCTGCCAGCAGGACGGAACCGTTATGCTGTCCCACTTTGCTGTATCAAAGCCTTTTTCATGGACGCATTCAGGTACATATTCCGGTGCGTCCGCATAAAAAAAACGCCATTCGCCGTTCAAACACACACGGCTCTGCGAATATTGTCTATCATTTATGTAAGCCCGCGCGGGCATCCTGTTTATCCCCTGTACCGAGGGGTTTTCATAATCACGCATGGCGTTCCTCCCCAAAAATAAAGATAATATAAAAATAAAATCTTTACCACGGATTTTCACGGATTAAGATCGGATTTACACGGATTTGAATTAAATAAATTAATCATCCGTGTAAATCCTTTTATATCCGTGTAAATCCGTGGTAATATTTTTCTATTCGAATCTTACTTAGTTTTAAGCTTCTCGCTCATTTCCTTATATGTGGCTGTCAGGTAGTTGTTGACGGTTTGAATGCCGATCTTGTCTGCTTCGGCGAGCATCTCGTCGTAGATCTTGTTGAACTCGGCCTCGTCCTTTGCGAGTGCGACGCGTGGGATGTACTCATCTACAAGCGAACCAAGGTTGTTGTAGATCACGCGTTCGTCGGTGTCGGCCTTCGGGTAGCACAGGTCAACGATGTTGGACCAGTTGGCTTTCTTTGTTGCGTCCATGAAGATCTGCTTTGTAGCATCAGATGCTGCATCATAGAAATATGTGGACTCACGGATATAGTCTGTCGCTGATACTAGGAAGCCAATTTCCTTGAACTCGCTCGGGAAGGTGCCTGCCTCAAGCGCATTCTTCGGGCGGTCTAACAGCTTGAAGCCGCCGTCGCCGACCTTTTCCCAGTCTGTACCCTCAACACCGAGCTTTGTTACGATCTGGTTCTCGGGTTGCTTTGCCCAGTGCAGGAACTTGATAGCGGTTTCGGGATCCTTGTTCTTGCGGCTGATGAAGAAGCCCGACCAGCCCGATACGCCGATGGTATAGTTCCATGCATCCGTGAGCGGCAGCTGTACAAAGCTCGCCTCCGGTACAGCCTTTTGAACGTTTGCGGTGAAGCGTTGCTCATCGTTACCCGCATAGTGGGAGACCATGAACGCCTTGCCGTTGTTTACATACTGCATGGTCTGCTCGTCGCTCGTGTACGCGAAGTTCTCGTCCAAGATCAAATCGTTCTGCGCGAGCTCAAACAGCAGCTTCAGGTAATCGCGGTATTTTGGGGAAGAAAGCGAGTATACATAGTTGCCGGATGCATCCTTGGGCATGTACGGATCATATCCGACAAACTGAGCAAGGCCGCTGTATTCACGCATGTTCAGGACCAGCGGGATCATGTCCGGGTTCTTTTCCTTTACGGACTTCAGCATGTTGATGAAGTCGTCCTTTGAATTGACCTTTGGTGAGCCGATAGCCTTGTAGATATCGTCTCTCATGTGCAACTGACCGAAGTTCGGGCCGTTTGTGTCGCTCGATAGGATCTCGTCGATCGTGTTGAACTCATTCTTCAGCATGTAATACTTGCCGTCCTTTGAGTAGTTCGCGTTCAACAGCTTGACGGTCTCGGGTATCTGCCAGCTCGGTGTGTACTGCGAGATAAGCTCGTCGAGCGGATAGCAGAGATCGGGATCGGAGAGCTTGTTCAGCTTTGCGGAGCTGCCGACCATGATAACGTCCGGCAGATCGCCCGATGCGATCAACAGGTTCAACTGCTCGCTGTCTGTGGACTTGGTCATGTCGAAGCTCACGCCTGTGAGACGCTCGACCTCGTTCGGTATGATCCCGTCTTCGAGGCTGTCATACTCGAGCCAGGTTACATCGGCAAAGAACGAGAACTTGACCTTGTTGTTCGGATCCGGGAACTCCGAATTGGACTGTGTAGCGTCAGCGGTGGTTGTTTCCGCGGTCGTGGTCTCAGCTTCGGTGTTGGTTTCGGTTGTTGTTTCCGTAGTGGCTTCTGCTGCTGTGGAGCCGCCTGCGCTTTGCGGTGTCGAGGCATTGCCGCCGGTTTTGCTGCCGCAAGCTGCCATGGACACAAGCATCAACGTAGCGAGTGCACTTGCTAAAAATCGTTTCATTACTTCATCCTCCTTTAATTATGTATATTAACCCTTTACCGCGCCTAACATAATGCCTTTAACGAAATATTTCTGCAAAAACGGATAAACCATTATGATAGGCAGGACCGCTATAACCATTGCGGCCATCTGCACGGATTGGGACGTTACTGTACGGTACTTCGAAGACTGCATCAGAGCTGCCGCGGACGATGTATCGACCTGGTTTTTCATGATAACGTCACGCATTAGAAATGCGAGTGAGCGCAAGCTCTTGTTTGCCGTGACATAGAATGCGGTATCGGACCATGCGTTCCACTGAGAGACCGCCGCGAATAAGGCGAGTGTCGCCAAGAGTGGCTTAGTGAGCGGTAGAATGATACGCAGATAGATCGTGAGCTCGTTCGCACCGTCGAGCATAGCGGATTCGTGCAGCTCGGCGGGCAATTCGCGGAAGAAGGATATCGCCAATATACAGTAATAGATGCTAAACATCGGCGGTATGACGTAGACGGTAAAGGTATTGAGCATGCCGAGCCCGCGCAATGTGAGGTAGTAGGGGATCAGGCCGCCGCTGAAGTACATGCATACGAGCAAAAATGTGTTGTAGAATTTCTTGAACAGCAAATTCGGAAACGACATACCATATGCAACGAGGCATGTAAAGAACACACAGAGACTGGTACCGATGAGTGTCTTGGACACCGAGACCAAGATCGCGAGTATCCACTTCGAATCGGTCAGAAACTGCATGTAGTTAGAAAATGTGAACGCGCGCGGCCAGAGATAGATGCCGCCCATGGATGCGTCGATACCGTCATTGAGGGACAGCACGACCGTTAGGTAGAACGGGTACGCGGTGATAAAGAACACGACTGTCATAAACACCAAGATGAACGTATCGAGAACGCGGTCCTCGACCGTGGGCTTGATGCGGTTTTTTATTGCCGTTACGGACATGGGATTCACCAACCTTTCGCGTTATCTAAAATAGTGAGGAGCCGACGAGCTTCTTTGAGCAATAGTTGGCCGAGAGTACGAGCACCAGCGACACGAGCGACTGGAACAGACCCGCAGCGGCCGCGTATGAATAACGCCCGAGTCCAAGGCCGCTTTTGTATATGTACACGTCGAGTATTTCAGATTTACTTATGTTCATCGTATTACCGAGCATCATGGCCTGATCGAAGTTCGCACCGGAGAGTAAACCTCCGATCGAGAGGATCAACAGCACCGAGATCGCACCCTTGATGGATGGCAGTGTGATGTGCCAGATGCGCTGCAAGCGGCCCGCGCCGTCTATCTGCGCACTCTCGTATAGTGAAGGGTCGATGCCTGTGATCGCGGCGAGGTAGATGATCGCGCTCCAGCCCATTTCCTTCCAGGTCTCGCTAAAGATCGCGAGCCCGTAGTAATACTTTGGATCGGTCAGCAGGGGGATGGGCTTTTTGATAATGCCGAGGGTCATCATGGCCTCATTAAACGCGCCCGAGGATGTGGAAAAGAACACAAACATGATACCCGAGACGATGATCCATGAAATGAAGTGGGGTAGGTAGCTGACGGTCTGGACGATACGCTTATACTTCTGCTGGCGCATCTCCGATAACATGATCGCGAAGATGATGGCTGCAGGGAATTGAACAAGCAGTTTTCCGACGCTGATAAATAGGGTGTTGGTCAAAAGGGTGCCGAATTTCCGGTCGAACAGGAATTCCTTAAAGAACTTCAAGCCAACAAATTCGCCTGTAAAGATGCCCAGAAAACCGCTCTTGATGTCATAGTTTTTGAACGAGATGAGCACACCGGTCATAGGCACCACGCTGAAGATGATCAGGAAAATAAGCCCCAACCAGATAAACAGATGCATCACGGCCTGCTTTTTAAAAGTCCTGATGAGCAAACAAAATCCCTCCCTCATGAAATATTCCATATAATTGATATAGAATATATTCCAAGAGGAAGGGATTGTAAATGAAAAAACCCGAACGACTTACACATTTCCGACATCAACAATATCTGTCAGCTGTGTGAGCAAGCGCATACGCACGAGCGAAGGCGGTTCGTTTTCAAACTTTTTCATCGTATGTGAAAAGTAATTGGCATTCTTAAATCCGACCATCAGTGCGATGTCTTCGAGCGCGAGTGCGGTGTTTAGCATGAGCTTTTTAGCCTTTGCGAGACGGTAACGCGCGATGTACTCGACCAAATGCTCGCCCGTAAGCTTTTTGAACACACGGCTCGTGTGATCGGGGCTTAATCCCACATGTTCTGCGATGTCCGACACCTGCAGCGCCTCGCCAAAGCGCTCAGACACAAATTCCTTAATCCGAGCGACGATCTCATGATGATATGATGACATATAACTCTGAGCATTCACATTTACAGTCTCGGCATAGATCGCATCGAGTATCGTCAAAAGCAGCGCCTTTGCGGTGAGCTCCCAACCCGCGTAATGCTGCACATAGGCCCGGTACAGCGATTTCATGGCGTTGCGGGCCTTTTCCGGGTTTTTCATCGCGATGTGCTCGGGAAAGGTGTAGCCGTTTTCGAATACGGGATTGTTTCGCACATGCTCCCTGTCGAGCTCCATGCCAAACAGGCGGATGTAATGTTTATTGATATCATAGTAGTCCGCGAGCATATCAAAGTCCTCCCTGTAGAAGAAATCAAAATGCACGAAGTAGATGTTTGCGCAGGTGTCTACCCAGAAGTTGTGGGAGGTATCGGGCGGTATCAGACATATGCTGTTGGGTTTTATCGTGTGCTTCCTGCCGCCCAGACTTAGAAACGCCTCGCCCGACATGCACATCATCAACTCGTGATCGTATATCCTGCGGGGCTGGTGCTTCCAAGAATCGTTGTGCTGCAAGCCCACCTCGCGCACGCACGGGTTTATCTCTGTAATGCGGTGGTGATGCATGGGGGACCTCCTTGGGGGGGGATGTGTGTGATGTTTATTATAGCACAAAATCTACGGAAGGGTTCTGCGATGGGGGAGTTAACTAATACTTGATAACATACATAAGGATGTAACAAAATTGTAATGAATATTCTGTATACAATGCCTTGACATGCATGGGTCTAATTGTTAGTGTGTTCAATAAAACACTGGAGGAATAGCAATGGATATATCTGAGCAACTTGAAAGAGCATACAAAAAGCTTAAGGCCAGTGTCTATTTTGATAAGACGCAGTTGATACTTCGTGATAAAGTCGTGGAATATGAAGAAATTAATGATTTACCAAGACGGTTTTATGAAATTGCGGCTATTCTAACAAATGATGATAACGAAAAATGGAAGCAGTATCAAAATGATTTATTAGGTACTATTGATGTTCTTGAGTTTCCTAAAAAGTTATCCAAAGATAATAAGGGCAAAATTATTGTCAATGAATCAGCCGATGAGGTCGTGGTAGATGAACTACAACATTTTATTGATATTGACGTTGAAGGACAAATTTTGGGTGTTTTCTGGATTTTGACTATTGGTATATTATTGGATAAAGAAGTCTATGAGCATTCATATGGAAACCGATTAAAAAGAAACCTGATAAAAGAAGATACCAATCAAACAACATTTTCACCTTACCTTTTCAAACCATATTTTGAACAATACGAGAGCTGGCGTAATAATGCACTGTCGTACGCAGAAAAGTGTATTGATAACAAACAAGATGTCTTTATATTTACTATGGATTTTAAAAGGTTCTTTTATAGCGTCAAGATAACTGAGGATCAATTTGACAACTTTTTTGCAAATTATAGTGAAGGTAGTAATGAGGAAAAGGCAAACTTACTTGCGATTAAAAGAATAAACAAGTTTGTATTTAAAGTTATGAAAAGATATTCTAAGGAAGTAAAATGGGAGCATAACAAGGATGTTTTTTTACCTATCGGATTTTTTCCTTCGAATATTATATCAAATTGGTACTTGGGTGAATTTGATTCTGCTATTTCCAATCGATGGAATCCGGTTTATTATGGCAGATATGTAGATGATATTATAATTGTTGATAAAATAGAGAAAAATAGTGAAATATATAAAAAAGCAAAAGATAATAGTCTTACACAAGAGGAGGTTATAAATTATTTTCTTTGCCGTTGCCGCGCGAATAGTAATTCTATATGTGAGATGAATTTGGGGCTGCTTGTTGAATTATCAATAAAAGAAAAAAAGATACTGTTTGATAATGATCAATTGAAAAAAGTAGCTTACAAAATAAATAATAGTGTTTTGCATAATAAAAATGCCCGAATTGTTGTTCAAAACGATAAAGTAAAGGTGTTTTATTTTAAAGCAGGGGGTTCTAAGGCAGTAATAAATAATTTTCGCAAAACAGTTAATGAAAATAAAAGTGAATTTAGGTATATGCCTGATGATAATGCGATTTTGCATGATTGTGAGTATAGCGAGATTTATGAGCTAAAAAGAGATGACTCTGTAAACAAATTTCGAAGTATAGATAGCGTTTCAATTAATAAATATTCGCTGTCAAAGTTTTTAGGGAAATATCGTAGCGTTAGTTGTCTGATAAAGGACAAAAGAGAAAGTAAATTTGAGAGTGATATTCTAAAAATATTTACAACTAAGGTTATTGTTGACGGTTTTATATTTTGGGAGCGAGTAATTGAAATATTAATTTTAAATGATAACTTTGAGTTGGCATTTGAATTTATTAAGAAGATAGTAATAACATGTTCTAAAATTCGTATATCAAATCATCCCAATTCAGAAAAGCTTCAAAGCACCATGATAAAACATCTGCATTCGTCATATGTAAGGGTGCTGTCTTTGAGCTGGGGAGCGAAAGCGGAAAGAAATGTAATCAAGGTAAGTAAACTAATACAAGATAATATACTTGTAAATTTACATAGCAGCTTCGAAAAGGCTGAAATGCTTAGGTGTAGGCAAAATTACTGCGTTTCGAGAATGTGCAACAAGTACGTTTTACCTTCTCTTATCGATATTATTATTGGAACAACGGATGAGTACATTAGTAATTTCAGAGAAGATTTTAATGACAAAAGTCAAATTAATTTGTCTGATTTCAACAGTTTCATTAAATATGCAAAACACTTTAAATTGAAAAATGAATATATTTATTACCCCTATCTAATAACTTTACAAGAATTAGAAATGTGCTTGTATATTAAACAAATATATAAAAAGATACAAACGGCTTCTCTCGATTTAGAACGTTTAAAAAAATTGTATGTATCAATAAATTACCGAACTAAAGGTAGCGGTCAACTAGAAAATGTATCTAAGGCAAATATTACATTTCCTAATAATGCTAAAGAAATAAAACTGCATGCCAACCAAGTAAGATCAGATAATAAATTAAGTGGTACATACAGCATAGCAATTGCGAATGCAAAACTCGAGAGCTCTAATTTATTAGGTGTGCTAACAGACAAGCCTATTCGATCTTATAAACGCTATCAAAAGCTTGCAAGCATAGTGAAACAGGCGATTAAGGAAAAAGCCGAAGTATTAATTATGCCTGAAGCGTATGTACCTTTTGAGTGGCTACAGATTTTGGCTCGCACTGCATCGAAAAATAAAATGGCGATAATCACAGGTGTTGAACATATAAAAGTTGAACATATAAAAACAGAATATGACAAAATAATGAACTACACTGCAGTTATCCTCCCGTACATTGAAACAAACGGGGGTTGCTCTTCTCATATTATTTTACATAATAAAGTTCATTATTCCCCTGAAGAAAAACGCATAATTGAGGGTTACGGTTGCAAATATGTTAAAGGTGATTCATATGATTTGATATGCTACAACGATCTTTGGTTTTCGGTATATTGCTGTTTTGAATTATCCTCAATAACTGACAGGTCCTTATTTGCCACATATACGGATGCAACGATAGCTGTAGAATGGAATCAAGACACGAATTATTATAGCAACATCATCGAATCGCTTGGCCGTGATTTACATTGTTATTGTATTCAAGTAAATACTTCTGACTATGGAGATAGCAGAATAGTAAAGCCGTCTAGAACAGAAGAAAAGGACATTGTCAGAACAAAAGGCGGTAGAAACGATACTGTTTTAATGAGTGAGATAGATGTTTATGCTTTACGAAAATTTCAAATAAAAGAATTTGAATTACAAAAGGATGATAAATCGTTTAAGCCTACGCCTCCCGATTTTGATAGAAAAATCGTAAAGAAGAAAATAGATAAGGAATTATGGGAATACATAAAAAGTAATTTTAACGGTGTTTGACATATAATCTTAGCTGATCAAGAATGGGGCCGGACACCGGCAACGTGAAAATGACGACACCGGCCCGGTCTCCATGATCGAGACGTACTATTAGCTGCACAGAACATATCTTTTCTCTCTATCCGACTCCAAAATCGCATCAATAATCCCACAGCACTTAAGGCCGTCTTCAAAGGTCGGATATCTTCCATTTCCGGTTAGGAGGTCATGGAACAGCAAGGTAAAGCTATCCGACTGTACAAATGCGTGAGGCCATTTATAATCAAAAGGGAGTATCTCGACTGCGCTTATGCGCTTATATTGCCGTTCGTTTGGAAACTTTCCAGGTATATGAACGAGCAGATCGTTGAGATTATTCTTTTCCCAGCGCACATTGCCCTTTGTACCGTGTATCTCGAATACCAAGCCGCCGCCACCGCCGGAAACCCTTGAAAGCTCGAACGATCCAAGCGCAAGATTAGAAAATCTTGCATTAAACAGATATAGTTCACTCGCGGTGGTGGTGACGAGACTATCCCCGGACGGGCGTTGCTTGCCATAAACCTCACCCATGCCACAGACCTCTTTGAATTCAAGACCCATATAAAGGCACAAGTCAATCAGATGCGTGCCCAAATCTCCCAACACGCCGCTAGGGCTTGTTTTATCGTCGAGCCTCCAATTCATCCCGCCTGCGGTATCGACAGCCCAGTCCATCGTAAATGAAGCATGCACATGACGGATTTCACCGAGCTCACCGCTTTTAAGCAATTGCTTTATGCAGCGGATGGCATGCATATATCGATGATTTGTACATACGGCAGATGCTATATTCGTATCCCGCATAAGCTTGACCAGCTCGGAGGCTTGAGTCGCGTTATTCGAAAGCGGCTTTTCGCATATCACACGCTTTCCGTTTTCAAGAGCCGCCTTCGCGATAGGGTAGTGCAGATAATCGTATGCGGATATATCGATCACATCTATGTCGGGTCTTTCGACAACCCGTTGCCAGTCTGTTTCATATTCATTCCAGCCGAGTTCCTCGGTGCGGGCGGCTGTTATACCTCGAGAACAAATGACAGCCTTTTCCACCTTCACGTCATTGTAAAACTCATTTATCCTGTCATAGCCATATGTATGCCACTTGCCCATTGTACCGCTGCCGATGATGCCGATCCTATATCTCATATACAAATTCTCCCTTATGTATACAAATATAAAGGGGCTGTCATAAAGCTTAAACACATACCACGGATCTACACGGATTACCACTGATCTGCACGGATATTTGCAAAGGTTTTATCCGTGTAAATCTGTTTTAATCCGTGTGAATCCGTGGTAAATGTTTTGCTTTGTACAGCCTCTTTTTATTTTATCCCCTCGGCCAATGCCTTCAGCTCGGCCTTATCGTCCTCGGAAGCGAAAGCCATCAGGGTATCGATTTCTTTATGTACACGCGCGGTATCAAGCGGCCTCGGGAGCAAAATATCGGTCCCCGTCCCGGCGAGGCGTTCGAAGTTTTTATAAAATATCTGCTCGAGTGATGCGTTATCGAGGTTTATACCCTTTACGTCGTTGTGGAACTCAGTAAAGCTGTCCGCGGTTGTCAGGAAGCGTTTTTCCATCCTGAGGATGCCGTCGCGCTCGTCGATGTCCGTGGGCTTTTGGCTGTCAAAGGAATCGGTGCCGAACACGATGCGGTCTGCGTAGCGCGTAAAGAATGCACGCCATGCCTCGGCGTCCTTTGAAAAGTTGAAATACATCTCGGTGCCCGAGGTGATATCGAAGTGCACGTTCGGGTAGGTTTCAAAGAAATACTCCGCACGCTTGATATTGTCAGACATGAAGAAGAAATGCGCGAAGATCAACTTCAAGTTCGGATGCTTCTTTGCGACGTCCTCGGCCTCGGTGATGAGCGTCTCAAACGGCACAAAGGTCTCGTCGCAGAAATAGCCACGCTTAAGCGCCCATTTCGGGATGCGGTCGATGTCCCAGAACTCGCTGGGGTCTGCTACATGTATCAATAGAGGCAGTCCCGACGCAGCTACAAACTCATAAAACGCATCATATTCGGAGGCGTTTAGAGTCTTTTGCAGTTCCTTACGGACGGTCGGCTTGCCCTCGAGCATCTTGAAGCCGTCAAAGCCCATATCTACAACAGCCTGCGCCTGTGTTACATAGTCTCGTCCGCTTTCGTAGTCCAAGCCACCAAACGCAAATATCCGCGTCGGGGACTGGCGCTTCATATATGCACACTGGATGTTTTGTGTGATGCTGTGCGCCGGTATCGACAGTACGTTGATCGCGTCAAAGCCGAACGCATCCGCGGTTTCGAGCAGCACATGCCCGGTGTTGACCGCGTCAAATACATGCGTATGCGCGTCGATGATCTTCATGGAAAGGCCTCCCTTTTTCTGTTATTCGTTCTGTTATTTCTTGTAAGATTATACCACAGAACGATTCGCTTTTGTGTTCACTTTTAACGCGGCGCGTGATAAGATAATCGTAACGACAAACGATCGAACGGGGGAGGCGGCAGTCGACAGAAGAGGGTGCTCGTGAAGATCATAAGGGAATAATCATTACGTCATAGCTAAGGGGGATTTTATGTTTAGCGAGATGAGAAATATCGTTAACTACTATGTAGAATTGAGCAGCGAAAAGACCCAAGCCGTTGTTAACAATACCTTGACTTATTATGTGAGATCCGCGGTGTTATACAAATGCGTGTTTATATCTTCAAGTGTGATCTTGTTGGCTATAAACTGCAGCATCCCGTTTATAAATCAACTGAGCCCGCCGAATGTCAGCCTATGGATAACACTACTCTCTAGTGCGGCTGCGTTTATCGGGGGTGTTTTGACGATGATCAGCATGCGTGAGCAGTGGTTCAGATACAGGACCTCGGCGGAAACCCTAAAGAGCGAATGCAATATGTTTAACTCTATGGCCGGCAAATATGCAATACAGGACAAAGTGCAACGCGAGGGATTGTTTATTAAAAGTTTTGAGACCATAAACGGCAAGGAAGTTAAGCAATGGGAGCACGATCTCAATAAACACGATGACAAAAAGGACGATGATGAGGATAAAGACGACAAATGAACCGCAGTTAAGGTTGTTTACGGCGATAAACTTCACGGATGATGTAAAGCGCAGGCTAGTAGGTGTACAACAGCAGCTAAAAGCGATCACAACAGGCGGGCGCTTTAGCGACGAGGCGAATCTGCACCTGACCCTCGTGTTCCTAGGTGAAACCCCGCTATCTCGTGTAGATAATGTCAAGCGCGCAATGGAAACGGTGAATACCGACACGTTTTCCATCACGCTCGAGGGTATGGGTAGGTTCAAGCGAGACGGCGGGGACATCATATGGATCGGAGTAAAGCCCAGCCCAATCCTATCAAACCTACACAAGCAATTCAGTACAGCGTTAGCCGCCGAGGGCTTTACGGTAGAAAAACGCGAGTACAAACCGCACCTAACACTTGCGAGGGAGGCTGTGCTACGCGGTGACTTAAACGAAATCAAAGCACCCGCCATCGAAGTCTCTGTAGATCGTATCAGCCTTATGAAGTCCGAACACATCCGCGGCAAGCTTGTATATACGGAAATTTTCCACTAATGCGAATCCAAGGGGGGCATAAATGTCTACCGAACAAATTCAAATTAACGATATCGTAAACATCGCAAGACACGATCTAACACAGAACCTTCTGCCGTTTTGGATCAAGTATGCGCCGGACACTAAAAACGGCGGCTTCTACGGTGAACTGAAGCATGACGGTAGCCCTAACGAGGACGCTGACAAATTCATCGTACTGAATGCGCGGCTGCTCTGGGTGTTTTCTGCTGCGGCTATGCAAGACGATGTTACGCAAACCCCCGAGCTATCAGCACAATGTATAGCGTTAGCTGACAGGGCATACGACTACATCATGACGCATTTCCGCGATACAGAGCATGGCGGGGTCTTTTCTATGTTGCACGCAAACGGTGTGCCAAAGGACACAAACAAGCTGGTCTACGGTATTTCGTTTGTAATATATGCTATGAGCGAGTATTACCGCTTCAAGCGTGATCAAAACGCGCTGGACTTTGCGGATCAATGCATCAGATTACTCGAGGCGCATGCAAAGGATCCCGTACATGGCGGTTTCAAGGAACTACTGACGCAAGACTGGCAATTACCGGACAGCCAACGCAGCGATGTGAACCCGGTTGCGGGGTGCACAAAGACGATGAATACACATCTTCATCTGCTTGAGGCATATACAAACAGGCTGCGAGCGCGGCGTGATGAGGTTGTCGCGCAATCACTTCAATCACAGCTTCAATGGATGCTCGACCACATCATCGATCCGAATACCGCGCATTTTAAGATGTTTCTCACTGACGACTGGACAACACTGAGTGATGACATATCCCCCGGGCATGATATCGAGGGTAGTTGGCTTATGGTCGAGGCTGCAGATGTTTTAGGCGACTCGGCACTTTGGGAGCGTGTGAAACATATGTGCTGCCGCATGACCGCGTCCTGTATCGAATATTTTGATGCGGACGGCTCTATGTATCAGCATGTATACGGAGACGGGCGTATCGACATGCAGCGCAGCTGGTGGGTGCAAAACGAAGCCGTGGTCGGCTACATAAACGCATGGGAGATAACCGGCGACGGGCGGTATTTGAAAATCGCTCGTCGCTGTCTCGAATATATACAGAAGCACATGATCGACAGTGTTCATGGTGGATGGTTTGCGGCAGCAGACGAGGAGGGCAAGGCAGTAACAACAGGCCTAAAGGCTTCGGCGTGGATATGCCCGTATCATAATGCGCGTATGGATATGGAGATCATAACCAGAATGGCTAAAAGAATGGAGAGAATGACATGATTAATCAGGCATCAATGCCATCGGAACTCAGGATCACGGATATGCGCTTTGTGGATGTGGTAAACCTGCCCATGCACTGCATATTGATGAAGCTGTACACAAACCAGGGCATCATTGGTTACGGCGAGGTACGCGACGCAGCCTCAAAGCGTTACGCGCTGCAGCTCAAGCGTGTAATCATGGGCGAAAATCCGTGCAATGTAGATAAACTGTTTCGTCGTATCAAGCAGTTCGGTTGGCAGTCGCGTCAGGGCGGCGGCGTGAGCGCGGTAGAGGTGGCGTTGTGGGACATACTGGGAAAGGTGACGGGGCAGCCTGTATATAGGCTGCTCGGCGGACAATTCCGCGATCGCATCAGGATGTATTGCGACACGGATATCGAGGGTAAGCATGACGGTATAGCTATGGGTAACGCGTTAAAGAAGCGTATGGAGCTAGGTTATACATTTTTAAAGATGGACTTGGGTATCGGTATATTACAGCATGTGGACGGCACGCTGTCCGCACCGCTCGGATACTTTGACGAATTCGACCGCTTATATAAGGCCCTCGATGCATGCACAGATCCAATTGAAAAACGCTATATCAAGAACCGCATTTACGACATGAATAATGTGGCGCATCCGTTTACGGGCATACATATTACAGAGAAGGGGCTCGACGTACTCGAAAACTACCTTGCGGACGTGCGTTCGGTGATCGGCTACGAGGTACCGCTCGCGATAGATCACTTCGGACACATCGGGCTCGAGGACGCTATCAAGCTCTGCCGTCGCATAGAGAAATATAATCTCGCGTGGGCCGAGGATTTAATACCATGGCAGTACACGGATCAATATGAAAGGCTTTCGCAGAGTACGACTGTTCCGATCTGCACCGGAGAAGACATTTATTTGAAGGAATATTTTGAGCCATTGCTGTCAAAGCGGGCGGTTTCAATGATTCACCCGGACGTGCTGACGACGGGCGGCATATTAGAGACGAAGAAGATCAGTGACATTGCGCTCGATCATGGCGTCGCTATGAGTCTGCACATGGCCGAGAGCCCGGTAGGTTGCCTCGCGGCGGTGCATACGGCAGCCGCGTGCGAGAACTTTACCGCACTTGAGTTCCATTCCGTGGACGTGCCCGAGTGGAATGATATCTACGACGATAGCCTTCCAAAGCCGCTTGTACAGAACGGCTACATCACGGTGCCCGATTCGCCGGGCTTAGGTATCGAGAGCTTGAATGACGATGTGCTGCAGCATTTCCTGCATCCGGAGGTAAAGGGTGTATGGGAAGAAACGACCGATTGGGATTTCGACACTTCTGCAGACAGGCTCTGGAGCTAATATGCGCAGGGTTTTGATTACAAACGCGTCGCATCCGGCGATACCGGATATTATTGAGACACTCGCGGCTGACGGTTGGGAAACAATCCTATGGGAGCCTGACGAAGATATATCCGTGCTCAAGGAACGTGTCAGCAGAGGAGGGGCGTTGGATGGGATATTGATATCGGACAGATATGTGTATCGATCATCGATTGAGGACCAGGACAACGACCGTTTCAAAGATGCGTTTATGAGTAACGCAAAGCGCTCTTTTTTAGTCGCAAAGCATATCTCACCGCTCATAAATGAGGGCGGTGCGGTGCTTTATCTGTCCTCGGTATTTGCGGATAAACCCACGGGCTGTTCTACTGCGTACTCTACCGCACAGGCCGCTGTATGCATGATGTTTAAGGAGCTCGCGTTGTTTTATGGGCATATCTGCGTGCGCTTCAATACCATAAAGCTCGGCCCGTTCCCTGAAGAGGACAAGGATTTCGATAGCCTGATTTCACCGTTTAACTATGACGCGGTCAGCAAGATACCGCTCGGGCGGCGCATAAACCCAAAGGATGTATCTGCAACGGTTGCGTTTTTACTCAGTGCCGCGGCCGGGTATATCAACGGGGCGGAGTTGGTGGTCGACGGCGGACAGCGGATGTATTATGCGGACAGGGAATGGAAGGAAAGGGGAGCGTTGCTGTGAGCTTAAGCAATGCCGTAGCAATAGTCACGGGCGGCGGAAAGGGTATCGGTGCTGGCATCAGCAAGGCCTTGGCCGCTGCGGGCGCAAAGGTGCTGATCATTGGCAAGGACAACATGGAAATGGCCGTGCAGACCGCGAGTGAAATACGCGAATGCGGCGGTGTGGCCGAGACGATGCGCTTTGACTTGCAAAACGACGATACAAACTTGATCTGCGAGTATGCACTCGAGTGTTTTGGCGGGGAGAGTATCGACATTTTGGTCAATAACGCCGCGTATCAACCCAATCTGGACATCGACGAATATGACGAGGTGCTGTTTGATAAGGTGTTGGATATCAACCTGTTTGCGTATACGTGTTGTATAAAGTCTGTTATACCGTATATGAAGAAAAGCGTTGCAGGCGGTTCGATCATCAATGTATCATCGATACATGCCTTTAGGCCGGGCGGCTTTGACGTGGTCTATAGCATGACAAAGGCAGCGATACACATGCTCACGATGGAGGCGGCCCTCGAACTCGCGCCCTATGGCATCAAGGTCAATACATTGATGCCGGGCAGCACGCGTATAGAATTTAAAAGCGGCGAGGTATATCCGTTCAAAATACGCTCCATAAAGCGCGATAGGGCATATAAAATTTATGCGTGTGTCGGTGACCCAAAGGACACAGGGGATATGGTCGTATACCTGTGCACACAGGGCAGACATGTCAATGGCACGTCGGTTGTGATTGATGGGGGATATACGCTATATTAAAACCTTATCACGGATAAGAACAGATTTTCACAGATAAAACCACTTATTATTGGGTTTATCCGTGAAAATCTGTATAAATCCGTGGTAAGGTTTTGTTTTATGCAATAGCCTTTTTATAATACAGATATTATAGCCTGTATGGACTCGCTCGGTATGCCCAATTTCTGAGAGATGTCTGATACACTGCGGCCTTTCTTATATTCGACTATGGCTTGAAACGCGAGTTGAACGCCTTGCTCCTTGCCGGTCTCGATGCCCTTCTCAATGCCCTTCTCAATGCCCTTCTCAATGCCCTTCTCTAAACCCTTCTCTTCTGCTACTTCAAGCAGCTTTATCTTTACCATATCAGAAAACTCCTTCCACATTGCGCTTAACTGTTCTTTACTTATATATTTATTTGATAAGACCATCATCAGAGCACCGAGCTTTTCTCGTGACACCTCGGATTTCTCATACTCTGTAGCTAGCAGCAAACCGTCTCTCAGGATTTCTGCTTTATTACGGGTGTTACTTCTATATAGCGGTAAAAATACCAAGTCTAGCTCGTTTATCTCATCACCGAGACGTATATGCTCGCGCAGTTGCTCTGTCAATAAATCAGCGTCGCGCTGTGCCAGATTGACAATTATTGGTGTAAAGCTCAATGTTTCGAAGCGTATATGCGTGACGTTAGGTTCTTTCGCTGTAACGACTATCGTTTTGAACTCCTTCCTAAAGCGTCGCATTAAGTCGATGTTGTAGCCGCAGAAACGCAATAAGTCATCTGTGCTCAAATCCTGCTCTGACTCGAGATGGATCCCGTAGCGTTTGTCGGTATCGAAGACCAGATCGGAAAACTCAGACTCGACCAATATTTCCTTCTTTTCTGTAGAGAGTATGTTTGTAATCCTTGCGTCGCTGTCAACACCAAAGAAGCCGAGTGACTTATCCTTAAATAACGTAACCGCATCTTTAAACACGGCATCGTAATTCTGCCAAACGTCCGCATCTTGCATATATTAACACCCCTCATGAGAATGATACCATACAGTTTTTCCCGCATGCAAGCCTAAACGTCGTGTTGTCATCGTGGATATAGATAATTGTTATATTTTGTTGTGTATGATAAGATTATAGCAGAATTTAAGAATAGTTCCAATGGAGAGCTATTATAGAAAGGTGAGGCTATGCATTATCTGGAGCTGCTGCGGCGTGCAAATGATGGCAAGAAGGTTGACAAGGGCGATTGGGATTATCAGTACATAGTGGAAAATGTTATGGAGCTCGTGGATAAATACGATCTCGAATATGATCCGCAGGACATAACACCGACAGACGATTCGCTGTTTGAGAGGCTTTTCGCTGCGGGTAAGGAGCTTATAGTCCGAACGGGCGTGTATTATCAGACGAAAGGGACGATCATACCTCTGTCCGAGCAAGAGATCGACGAGGCTCTGCAAAACAGCCCCAAGACCCTAACGATGGGTATGGGCGCGGATGCGGTCACGATCTTTGCGCGTGAGATAGAGGACAAGCGTCGTCCGTTGGTATGGGCGGGCAATCCGGGTTGCCCCACACCCGAGAGGTTGTTTTTGCCGATCACGATGAGCTGGCTCAAGGAAGAGATAGACCTCGCCACATGCGGTTCGCTGATCGATGTGGACGGATATGATGTGTGTTCCGGAGATGCTACGGAGCTTCTGGCGGTGCGTAGGGAATTGAAGATGCTGCACGAGGGGCTTAAGCGCGTCGGTCGCGATGGTATGGGTATGCTCGCAGCGGAATCTTCGGTGTCTGAGATCGGCGATTTGGGAGCGGCAGCGGGTTCGATGTTTCTAAGACCCTGTGACAGCCACTTGGTAGCGATGTTCAATGAGCTGATCATCGATCGCGACAACATGATCCGCGCTGCGAACAACATCGACTACGGCATGCGCAATGCCGCACTGACCTGTACGATCATCGGCGGTCTTGGCGGCGGAGCAGCGGGTTCAGCGGTGTTGATGATCGCATCGATTATGGCTGCGAATATCGTCGCGCGCGCGGACTATCATCTGTGTCATCCGATACATATTCACAACGTTGCAACCTCCACAAAGGAATGTATGTGGTTGCAATCCGTGACCTGTCAGACCTTTGCAAAGCATGCACCGCAGTTAATCTTCTGCGACATCTATCCGAAGAGTGGTGCTCTTACGAAGGAACTCTTGTACGAGGTAGCAGCGAATACGATAGCCATTACGGTATCGGGCGGGCATACCGAGGGTGTGGGTTCTGCGGACGGCAGGCTGCCGCATGGCACAGGGCTCGAGGTCAGGCTCATGAGCCGTTTGGGTCGCAAGGTTGCAGAACTGGGCATAACCAGGGCTCAGGCTTCGCAGCTTATAAATGCACTCTACGACAAGTACAAGCATGTGTTCGTAAACGGCAATGACGGTCAGCCGTTCGAGGTCGCTTATGACGTAGAGAGCATTACGCCTGTAGCGCAGTGGCAACAGATGTATGACGAGGTTATGGACGAGATCGAAGACATGCTAAAGAATGGAGGCCTCCATGAATAAGTTTAAGTTTCCGATGTTTCGAGCCGGTGATGTGAGCGGTCTGACTTACGCGATCGCCGGTAATGTTATAAACTATATAATAGTAATAGCGACGCTCAAATACGTGCTGTCATGGCCCGATGCGTTGATCTTTGGCAAGGTTATACCGGGTATGTCTATAGGACTTATGCTGTCGGGTATTTATTATTCGTATATGGCTTACAAGCTCGCTAAAAAGGAAAATCGGACCGATGTAACCGCGTTGCCGTCCGGTGTTTCTACACCCGCGATGTTTGTCTACCTGTACGGTATCGTTATGCCGCTTAACTACGCGCTCGGCGATCCCGAGATGGTATGGCGCGCAGCTGTCGCAGCTACATTCTTGGGTGGTGCGATTGAGGCTTGCGGTAGCTTCTTGGGCCCGGCACTGCGTAAGCTGTTACCACGCGCGGCTCTGCTGGGTACGGTCGCGGGTATTGCGCTCGTTTGGATGGCCAATAAGGGTATGTTTGATGTATACGCGGATCCCGTACTGGGCTTACCTATCCTTATAATCGCAGTTGTGGGTCTGATCGGCGGCTATGTGTTCCCGAAAAAGATCCCGGCGCTGTTGGTGTCTGTAGTGGGTGGTGTTGTATACGCGGCGATATTAGGCCGTGTACAGCCCGATTTCAGCACGTTTGCATTTAACCTTCCGAATCCCATCTCAGGGCTTGGCAATATATTCCAGGGCTTCGGTTACATAGTTCCATTCCTGTCGGTCATCATCCCGATCGAGATCTATAACTTCATTGAGACGATGGATAACGTAGAGGGTGCTATCGCGGCGGGCGATCATTACAATGTGCGCGAGGCACAGATCGCGGACGGTGCGTGCACAATGATTTCCGCGATGTTCGGCGGTATCATACCCAATACGGTATGGCTCGGTCACGCGGGTCTTAAGAAATCCGAAGCAGGTATTGGATATTCATGGATAGCGGGTATCGTGCTCGGCCTTTGCGGTATCGTTGGCGCGTTCGGTCTCATCAATTCAATCATCCCACCTGCAATTACAGCCATGACCTTCCTCTGGTGCTCGTTGATCATCGTTTCGCAGGCATATAAGGAAAGTATACCGTTCAAGCATACTGCGGCGGTAACAATGGCCATCATCCCGCATATCGCAGACTACGCATATACGGAGATTACGGGTGCGTTAGGCGCGGTGGGATTCTTTGAGGTAACACCCGAAATCAGCCAAGCCTTGATTGATAACGGCGTAATGTGGTCGGGTGTAGCGGAACTCAAATACGGTGCTATCTTAACGGGTATGCTCTGGGCCGGTGCAACCGCGTTCATCATCGATAAGCGCCTAGACAAAGCCGCCTGGGTGTTTGTGGCCGCGGCAGTGCTTTCGGGCCTGGGCTTCATACATTCGCCGCAGCTCGTCATAGACTTCTCGACATGGACTATTGATCTCAGCGGTGTAAGCAAATTCTTCTTCGCATACTTGATCACGGCTGTTGCATGCT
>CAYURR010000006.1:0-36696 GCA_964446745.1 uncultured Defluviitaleaceae bacterium
CGGATGCGATACGCCATGGCAACAGGCTGTTGATGATGAATATGGGCAAGATCATTCTCGATATCTCAGGAGATGAAAAGAAGCAGCTTAAGAAAGCAGATTTGATTAGCAAGTTTACTGAGCTTGCAGGGGTACAGGAAGAGACAGACGCTATGCTACTGTCGTGATAGTATAGGACGCTGGCATGGATTGGAGAGTGACGAAATGGCGAGACCGGAATACGGCACGATAGACGATTACATTAATACATGCGAGCCGAAGATACAGGCGATTTTGCATGAACTGAGGCTATTTATTCAACAACATGCACCAGATGCCACTGAAAAGATATCGTGGTCGATGCCGACCTTTTATCTAAACGGTAACCTCGTACATTTCATGGCTCATTCCAAGCACATTGGATTTTATCCGGGCTCTGGCGGTATAGAGCATTTTGCGACGGAGTTCGACGAAGCCGGATATAAGTATTCTAAGGGCGCAGTCCAGTTTCCACTGAACAAGCCTCTGCCATATGACCTGATAGGTCGCATAGTCGACTTCAGGGTAGCGGAGAATAAAACAAATAAGAAACGATAATATTAAATGAAATACTCAGCAGTAAAAGGTTGCCTTACGACCATTATGCAAAGCAGTTCGATTTTTTAGCATAATAGTTGTGAGGCTATATTTATCAGATTTAAAATAAGTGTAGCAGAACACAGAAGGGGTAGAAATATGAATATCTTAAAAAACAACTTTACACCTGCGCCGGACAATATCGTAAAGGCGGCGCGTAACCACTGGGTCGACCGTATACCGCTTTATGAGCATGGTATCGGTATGGGGATCATGGAAGCTATCACAGGTAAGGAAATGAACAGTCTGATAGACGGTGATTTTGAGGATAAAAAGGAATGGGTACGACGCATAGCGGATTTTTATCGTCTGATGGGATACGATTTCTTCAATTTTGATATGAATATAGGTGGAGCAATGCCCGGTGCGGGTGCATTGGGCGGACATGTGGATCCCGTTATAAAGGATCGCTCGGATTTTGAAAAATACCCTTGGGCAGAGCTCTCTGACCTGTTCTTTAACAAATACGGTGTTTATTTCGATGCATTGGCGGCAGCATTGCCATCGGATATCAAAGCATTCGGCGGCCCCGGAAACGGCATTTTCGAGTGTGTACAGGAGTTGGTCGGATATGAAGGGCTATGTTATATAAAAGCCGATGATGAGGAGCTATATGCTGATCTGTTTAAAGCTGTCGGTAAAGTAAATTACACCATCTGGAAGCGATTCCTTGAAAAATATGCAGACTGCTATTGTGTGTTCCGTTTTGGTGACGATTTGGGTTTCAAGAGTTCGTCATTGCTGTCCGCAGGAGATATCAAAGAGCATGTGATACCACGGTACGCCGACATCATCGGCCTTATACATTCAACAGGCAAGCCATTTTTATATCATTCATGCGGAAATATTTTTAACGTAATGGACGATATTATCGATTGTGCAGGAATAGACGCGAAGCACTCCAACGAGGATGAGATCGCTCCGTTTTGGGTATGGGTAGAGAAGTATGGAGATAGGATAGGTAATTTCGGTGGTATAGATACAGATGCAGTATGCCGCCTGTCAAAGCCGGAGATGAAAGAGTATATCATCGAGGTTGTCGAAAAATCCAAGCATCATGGCGGATTTGCTTTTGGATCAGGAAACTCCATACCCGATTATGTGCCGGTGGAAAACTATCTCAACATGAATGAAATCATAAGGGAAATAAGAGGTGAATAATTCATATAAGCATTGACGGCTCTGCGCCACAGTGCTACTATTGATAAAAGTAAAACGATTAACATAGGAGGCTACAAATGGCACTGGTAAATCCGCTTTCGTTTATATCGAAGGCAAGGGAGCTTGGGGTGGCTATTGCGTCGTTCAACATACATAACCTCGAGACCGTTCAGGCCGTAGTCGAGGGTGCGGAGGCCGAGCGTTGCCCTGTTATCATACAGACAACACCGGGCACGTTGAAACATGCGGGAATACCGTATATAGCCGCGATCGTAAAGGCAGCATCGGAGCTAACAGACATCCCGATTGCGCTGCATGTGGATCATTGCACGAGTTTTGAGACGATCATGCAATGCATACGCTACGGTTACACATCAGTGATGATTGACTCCGCACATTTACCGTATGAAGAAAATGTCGCGATGGTTAAAAAGGTCGTGGAGATCGGTAGGGCTGTGGGTGTATGTGTGGAGGGTGAGCTCGGACGCATAGGTGGCACAGAGGAACTGTTAAATGTAGATGAATGCGACGCGACGTTCACGGTTCCTGAGGAGGCCGAGGATTTTGTAAAGCAGACGGGTATAGACATTCTTGCGATAGCCATAGGTACTGCGCATGGTGAGTACAAGGGCGAGCCGCAGCTGGACTTTGAAAGGCTGTCGGCGATACGAGGACTCGTGGATGTGCCGCTCGTGTTGCATGGTGCGTCGGGCGTGCCCGATTATCAGATCACGGAATCGCTGCGTCGGGGCATTTGTAAGATCAATATTGCCACCGAGCTAAAGATACCGATGGCGCAGGCGATCTTTGATAGGCTCACCGCTAACGGAATGCATATTACGAAACCGGCTGAGAGCGATCCACGTCACTATATGGGAGCTGCAAAGGACGCAGTTCGCCAGGTCGTCAGAGACAAGATCCGCCTATGCGGCGGTACGGGTCTCGCCGACAGGCTCAGACAAGACTGAGGCGGGAGGCTCGAGAATGCTCATAGGTATTGACATAGGCACATCGGCCTGCAAGGTCGCGGCATTTGACATAGAAGGGCATTGCGTGGCCGACGAGACAGTCGGCTATAAAGTATATTATCCGCGTGATGGATACGCGGAGCAGAATCCGAACGAATGGTATGACGCTGTGTGTACCGGATTAAAGCAGCTGCTGGCCCGTATAGATGCAGATTCGATTGAGGGAATAGGGATAGACGGGCAGAGTTGGTCATGCATACCGGTAGATAGGGATGGTAATGTATTACATAACACACCTATATGGTTTGACATGCGCGCGACCGATGAATGCTCGTGGATAGAGGAACACATTGGCACAGACACTGTGTTCAATGTGTCAAAGAATCCCGTTAAGCCCTCATACACGACCCCGAAGGCACTCTGGTTCCGAAATAATATGCCCGAGGTATATCATAGTACATACATGTTTTTACAAAGTAACGCGTATATCGCATACAAGCTTACGGGTGTATTTACGCAGGACAAATCCCAAGGATACGGACATTTCTTCTACGATATGGAAAGCGGACGTTATAACGATAGCCTGGCTGAGAGATTGGGGCTCGATCTCGATAAATTTCCGTGCGAGGAAAACGGAGGACTTACAGACTGCCATGCGGTTATTGGGGAGGTCACGCGCAAGGCCGCCCAGGAAACAGGGTTAAGACAGGGCACTACGGTCGTTGCGGGCGGATTGGATGCCGCGTGCGGTACATTAGGAGCCGGGGTATACAAACCCGGGCAGACGCAAGAACAGGGCGGCCAAGCCGGAGGTATGAGCATTTGCACCGATAGTGCTCTCGCTCATAACGCGCTCATCTTGAGCAATCATGTCGTGCCGGGATATTGGCTGCTGCAGGGCGGTACGGTAGCGGGCGGCGGTGGGCTCAAATGGTTCCGTGAGCAGTTTGTGGACGGGGGATTTGACGAGATTAACGAGATCGCGGGTATGGTACCACCGGCCTCTGACGGGATGATATTCCTACCATATATGAATGGTGAGCGTTCGCCAATATGGGATCCGAATGCGAAAGGTGTATACTACGGCGTTAACTTTTCAAAGACCAAGGGCCATTTTGCACGGGCTACAATGGAAGGCACAGCGTATGCGTTGCGTCACAACCTTGAGACCGCTGAGGATGTCGGCGCACGTATGGAACGTATGCACGCCATAGGCGGCGCATGCAACAGTGCGCTCTGGATGCATATTAAAGCCGATATTACGGGTGTACCGATCAAAACCGTCGATAATGACAACGCGACCGCGCTCGGCGCAGCCATGCTCGGCGGGGTAGGCGCAGGTTTGTATAAGGACTTCGCGGAGGCTGTGACACGCTGCGTGAGATTTAAAGACAGCTACGAGCCCGATGCTGCGAATGCGGAGATATATCATCGTGCGTACGATAAATATAGGCGTATCTATGAGGCCTTGAAGGAGGAAATGAGCCGATGAAAATGATGAAGGCAGGCATTTTGCATGCAAAGGGTGATATCCGCGTGGGCGAAATGCCGATCCCCGAGATTTCGGATAACGAGGTGCTCGTGCGTGTAAAAGCGACAGGCATTTGCGGCAGTGATTTGCCGCGCGTACTCGGCGATGGCGCGCACTTTTTTCCGATTGTACTCGGGCATGAATTCGCAGGCGAGATAGCAGAGATAGGTAAAAACGTTCAGGGCTTTGAGATCGGTGACCGGGTATCGGGTGCACCATTGATACCGTGCCTGAAATGTGCGGACTGCCAAAACGGGGATTACTCGCTCTGCAAGCACTATACCTTTGCAGGATCACGTATACAGGGCAGCTTCGCCGAATATGTTAAACTCCCCGCGATCAATGCGATCAAATTTGACAATACGATACCGTATAAACAGGCCGCATTCTTTGAGCCGTCGACAGTAGCTATCCATGGCCTTCAATGCGCGGGTTATAAGGGCGGCGGAGACGTCGCGGTATTGGGCGGTGGTACGATAGGCTTATTTACTATGCAGTGGGCGAAGATATTCGGTGCGAAGAGTGTTACGGTATTTGATATCTCTGACGAACGCTTATCCCTTGCCGCAAAGCTCGGCGCGGATGTAACCGTCAACACGACAACTTCCGAAGCCGAGGGGCGTTTTCAATATGTGTTCGAAACGGCCGGGCAGACTGCGACGATGCAGCAGGCGTTTGAGTTGGCTGGCAATAAAGCCTCCGTATGCTTTATCGGTACGCCGCATAAGGAATTGACCTTTACACCGCGCCAGTGGGAAAACATGAATAGGAAGGAATTCCGGCTCACGGGCTCATGGATGAGCTATTCCGCACCGTTTCCTGGTGATGAGTGGAGCCTTACCGCGCATTATTTCAGCACTGGTCAACTAAAATTTGACGAGAGTATGATATTTAAGACATTTAACCTCGATGATATCGATAAGGCGTTCGAGCTTTTTAGAAATCCTTCAGAGGTCAAGGGTAAGGTAATGCTAATAAATGCATAAAAGAGTAGGGGGAGATTTTTGTGATCACGCTGTATAATGGTGAGCGTATGCCATGTATCGGTATGGGGACGTTCGGATCGGACAGGTTTACGCCTGAGCAGGTATCTGCGGCTGTGGCCGGTGCGATACGCTGCGGCTATAGGCTGTTTGACTGTGCGGCGATCTATGGTAACGAGGACTTGATCGGAAGGGTGTTTGACGATGCGATCAAGGAAGGAGTTGTGAAGCGTGAAGAATTGTTCATTACCTCGAAGGTATGGAACGACATGCATTGTGACGGGAATGTGCTCTTAAGCTGTGCAAAGACGCTGCGCGACCTAAGGCTTACATATATCGACATGTACTTTGTACATTGGCCGTTTCCGAACTATCACGCACCGGGCTGTGACGGAGACAGTCGCAATCCGGACTCCAAGCCGTTTTCAGTCGAGGAATTCATTAACACTTGGCGGCAGATGGAAAGGCTCGCGGATATGGGGCTCGTGCGTCACCTCGGTATGTCAAACATGACGATCCCGAAACTCGAAGCCGTATTGCCGCTGTGTAGGATCAAGCCTGCAGCTTTAGAGATGGAGCTGCACCCGAGCTTCCAGCAGCCTGAGCTGTTTAAATACTGCACGGACAGAAAAATACAACCGATTGGCTTTTGCCCAATAGGCTCACCTACGCGCCCGGACAGGGATAAGACTGCCGACGACGTTGTGGACATCCAGATGCCTGAGGTAGTGGAGATAGCGCGTGCGCACAATGTACATCCGGCCATCGTCTGCTTGAAATGGGCTGTGCAAAGGGGACAGATACCCATACCATTCTCAGTGTATGAAAATGAGTATGAAAGCAACCTACGCTGCGTGACCGAGGATCCGCTAACAGACGCAGAAATGACTATGCTCGCAAAGGCCGATAAAAATTGCCGCCTCATAAAGGGTCAGGTGTTCCTATGGGAGGGCGCAAAGGACTGGACAGATCTCTGGGATCTGGACGGGACGATTACACGATAAAAATACAGCCTTGTGGCCGGCACGGTATGGAATTTAGTGTGCTTGGTCACAAGGCTTTTTTACTTAGCCGATTATCAAAGGCTTCTTGGCATCAATGATGATTGATACCATACCTAATTCATTTATACTATTCCTAGTATCAAATCTAAATGAGCGACCGATTTTCCCGTCGGCTTCATTCCAATACTTATAGTGGAAAATGCCGTTTTCATCACAGTACTCAAGCAAATCTACTACAAAGTCGGCTTGCTCGAATACGTCTTTTAATGATATATAATCGTATACAATTTTATGTGTATATGCGGGGTGAGTGGGATCGCCGTTGCCCCCGATCTGAACTATGTTTTGATACCATTCATTTCTGAAGTTTCTATCTGGGACGGCTACGCGCATATAGCCTCCACATTCTAAATAGTCAAAACAATTCTTCGCGGCGATGATGCCTTCGTCTTTGGTCATGTGTTCCCATACATGTTCAGCGAGCATTGCGGTGATGTTTTCTTCTTGTGATATCCGCTCGAAATCAGAACGTTGTAAAACATTGAGATCTGTTTCCTGCGTGCTTATCCAGCCATCCATGACTGTATTCCCTGCTCCTATGATTATTTTCAAGATATTTCTCCCTCAACACTAATCTGCAGTAAATACGAATGGCCATTGACCTCCATGCCGTATTTTTTATAGAACGCTTGACCCTGCTCATTCCAATCAACGGCATATAGATATGCGTACTCTTCATCTGTGTTCTCAAATACCATGTCTATAGCCCGGTTTAATATTATGTTTCCATACCCCTTACGCTGGTGCTTTGTAGAGACTGCCATAATGTCGATCTCCGCGTTCTTTCTCCAATACAAGCCTATTAATTCATCGTTCTTCCAAAATGCCTCAAAGGATTGCACATCGTTGCGATCCTTGAATTGCGTCATACATCCATCCTTGTTCCCTCTGAAATTTGGCGGTGGCGACACAAATGTCATGGCTTCGTCCAAAAGCATTAGATATTCATCGATATGCTCCGGTTCATAAGGCCTTATTATCAAAGATTGTTTGCCATTACTAATATGCTTTTCACGCCGCATTATAAATTCAATTGATGCGTAATCGTGTTTACCGCCGGTTATGGTGTTAAAAGTCTGCTTTATATAACCGATGATCCTTCGATTATCATTCCATATCCATATAATTGGGGATGTTTTAGTTGATTTATGTAATGCCTCGTTAATTAAATCGCATATTTCATGATTATATATATCTGTATCCTCATTACATGCGATGTGTATGCGTAAGTTGTCTTCGAAGATGCAGGCCGAAAACACTCCGTCATACGTACCCTCACCAAGTATCTCAAAAATCACTTGGTTGAGGGTATTTATATTTTGAAGGAATACATTCCGTTCGCCGCTATCTATTTTAGCTATCTGCAAGGCGGCATAATCAATGGCAGCTTGTGAATTGTGCATGTTTAGCTCCCCCCGTTTATGATTGCATGAATTATTTATAGCAGAAATGTAATAATTTTTCAAAAAAATATGCATTATTATATAGGTTGTTTTGAATATTACGATTGAAGGGAGAAATATCTATGAACAGAATCGAGAAGGTTAAGCTCTATGTAATAGGAATCATATCAGGCATTCATGATGAAGGGGAGAAGGCAAGCGCGTACGCGCATACATATGGTGTCGCGGCATGCTGTTCTTTGTTGGCGGCGAGGCGTGGATTGAACACAGAGATTGCGAGTACCATGGGGCTACTGCATGATCTTTATACCTACAAGCTCAGTAGTTGCATGTGCCATCAGCACAGCGGAACCGAGATGATTCGTGTGGCATATAAGCGCGAGTGGTCGGAGATGTTTACGGATGATGAAAAGCAGATCATTCTTTCCGCTATATATCATCACGGTGATAAGGTACATGTGCATGACGCCTATGACGAACTACTTAAGGATGCGGACATACTGGATCCATTTTTGAGAAACGGATGTATGCGTGTTTCCGGTCTCGCTTTACCAAGGCTTAAGCATATGTTAAATGAGTTTGGAATATCTGCTTTACCCGAAACGTATACAGACAATGAACAAGACAGCGCGCCTGTTGACATACGAGCGCAGATTGCCGATATCGCGGAGAGGCTTGCGGCTAAGCACATTATAGGCGAACTTACAGATATGGATTTTTTTGAGATCATTAAATATTTTCCTGAAGACAATGCGTTTGATGAGTTTAAGTCCGCATGGTGCGCGGCGTTTGTCTATCATTGCTGCATACAAGCGGGATTAGAGCTGCCAATAAAGCCCGCGCGTGTTACATTGCGACTCGCCTGTGTAAAAGCATGGCATGAGTGGGCTGAAGCGAATGGTTTTTGCTATCTAGCAACCTCAGACTTTATACCTGAGAGAGGCGACATAGTGATATATAATGCCATTTCTTTTTGTGATCATATCGGCGTAGTGTTATCTACGGAAGAAGCTTACATACTCGCTGCCGAAGGTAACATCGATAATAACAATGTATCGGGCATCATAAGACGTAAACGTGATGCCTCGATAGGTAGCTATATCAGAATACCGAATAACTATAAATACGACGGCGGGAGGTATGATTACAAGACCGGGGAATTTCGCGCAGAGAAATATGAAACAAAATAATCTATGAATCCGTCATATGATTAAGATACAATTAACATAAGCATAAAGGAGGATATTATGATCGCAAGACGTATGATGGCGATACTATGTATCGCGGGGTTCATGTTAGCAATGGTAACGGGGGACACCGCATTCGCGGCGGCAAACGAAAAAAAGCCGAAGGTCAAGGCATTGCCGAAGATCGGGTCCGTACAGAACTTGATTAAACTGATTGGCAAACCCGATGAAAACGTAGTTTTTTATGAAGCGACTGCGGACAGCGCGGTAGCGATGACGGGCTCTGGTGCAGCCCAGGCTCCGAGGCCGACAACGGCTACTGAAACAAACAGCGTAGCGAATGATATAAAAAAGTCTGCAGAATCGCAATCCGAATATTCCACTACGAACGCGCAGGTGTTAGGGGTTGACGAGAGCGACGTTATAAAGACGGATGGCGAGTTTATCTATTACATCAGGGACTACAAGGTTGTGATGGTAAAGGCGCAACCCGCGGATAGTATGAAGCTCGTGGGTGCAATAGACTTTACAGGCACAGAATTCATGCCGCAGGATATGTATGTAGACGGAGATAACGTCGTCGTGATAGGTAATAAAAACATTAATCAAACGTGCACAACAGCCTATGTCTATGATGTGTCCGACAAAACCAAGCCCAAACAAATTCGCGAGGTAAGTGTAAACGGCGGTTATGTATCGTCGCGAAAGATCGGTGATACCGTATACATTATTGCCAATTGTTATATCTATAATCTTGTGTCGGACGGCAAATATATAATGCCGCAATATCTCGACTCATCAGTAAATAAGGTCTTTAAAAACATCGGCTATGACAAGATTAGCTACTTCCCGGACTTTGTGGACAGGACATATACGACTATAGCAGGGTTTTCATTAAAAAGCGCCGATAAGTCTGCGACGATCGAGACATATTTGGGTGGTGGAAACAATATCTACGCCTCACAGGATAATCTTTACATCGCAACGATTTCGATGAAGGAAGCAGAAACTGCCGAACCGGGCGTGGGTGCGTCAACGCCTCGTTCAATTACTTTTGTAAAACCCACATACATCCATAAGACAACAATCTATAAATTTGCACTCGAAAACGGCTCCGTAACCTATACCGCGAATGGCGAGGCAGATGGTTCGGTGCTCAATCAGTTCTCGATGGATGAGCACAAGGGATACTTCCGCATTGCCACGACATCTTACAGCAACAAGGGTGAGCAGACTAATAATCTTTTTGTACTCGATGAAAACCTTGCGCTTACCGGAGAGGTTAGGGATATCGCACCCGGTGAACGTATCTACTCGGTGCGTTTTATGGGGGATAGGGGGTATATGGTCACATTCAGGACCGTTGATCCGTTGTTTGCAATCGATCTAAAGGACCCGAAAAATCCGACCATTTTAGGTGCGTTAAAGATTCCGGGTTACAGTAACTACCTGCATCCGTATGATGAAAATCATCTGATTGGTTTCGGCAAGGACACCACAGCGGTTAAAGATATGGCTTATTATAAGGGTATGAAGCTTTCTTTGTTTGACGTGACGGATGTGTCGAATCCAAAGGAACTGTTCACAGAAATCATAGGTGATAGGGGCACAGACTCGCTGCTACTGAGTAACCACAAGGCCTTATTGTTCTCAAAGGAAAAGGGCTTGCTCGCATTCCCGATCACCGTATACGAGTTGTCTGAAAAAGACAAGACCGATGTGACCACATATGGCCAATTTACGTTCCAGGGCGCATATGTATATGACATTGGGATCGAGCAGGGTTTTAAACTCAGGGGTAAGATAACCCACCTATCCGAGAGCGATATGCGAAAATCCGGTATGTATAAGGGGGAGTATAGTAAATATATCGAGCGTTTATTGTTCATCAACCAGGACTTATATAGCGTTTCGAGGGACAACATCAGCGCAAATGATATGAAAACCTTAAAGGCGCGTGGCAGTATATCCCTCGTACAATAGATAGATTTATATAATCAATAACAATTGACGATAATACAGATATGTGGAATTTGAAAGGACAAAAAAGATGAAACGTATTACGTTGATTGTATTGATTATCTGTGTCGCGCTAACGATAGCGTCGGTTGTATTTACGGCCTATATCGGATATAAGACAAAGGTTGTTACTAATAATGAATTCTATACACTATATTTCTCAAGTGAACTGCAAAAATCCTCTGATTATCTTTCTAGGCAAGCGCGCCAGTACGCTATTACCGGTGATACGCAGTATTATGATAACTACTGGATCGAGGTAAAGATAGACAAGACGCGGGATATGGCGATTGAAAAGATGAAGCAGCATGGTGTATCGGATGAGGATCTCCATCTAGCACAATTAGCAAAAAACGAAAGCGACCGATTAATAGAAACGGAGCGGCTCGCAATGAACGCAGCTCAAGGCGGCAATCTAGAGCTTGCACAGTCCCTTCTTTTTGGAGTGAAATATGAAGAGGAAAAGATCAAGATTACTGACTACCTCACGGAATTCGAGGCCTTGATGTTAAAAAAGGCAGAGCGGGAATCTGGACGGCTGTTTACGCAGCTGACGGTTGTATCTGGTATCACGGTATTCTTATCATTACTGGTCATTTACTATATCTATAGCAGTCAGAGGAGTATAAAGGATAAAGCTGTACTGAACGAGAAGTGCTTTAGGGCGCTGGCGGAGCAGACAAACAACGTGATATTCGAATGTGATCTAGTGGTAAAGCGGATTACATCTTTGTCAAATATCAATCTACTGTTTGGTAAAGATACAGATGAGCAAGAGGCACCGGAAGGTACGTTGAATTCGAACATGATCTTTAAGGAAGACAGGGATTCTTTTAATAAAATATTTAAAACCATATATAGTGGCGACGGTGTCACAGACGCTAGATTTAGGATAATAGATGAAGATGGTAAATATCATTGGTGTTCGCTTTCGTGTGTGGTAATAAGCAGTAACGACGGCATGCCGTATAAGGCAATAGGCTCTATAGAAAATATAGACGAGCAGGTCAAAAGGGAGGATGATCTGCGCAAAAAAGCAGAACGGGATTCCTTAACAGGACTTTTGAATAAGGCGACAACCGAACATCTGATCAAGGAGACCTTGCAACGCCGTAGGAAAAACGATAGCAAGCACGCATTGATGATCATAGACATTGATTATTTTAAGAGCGTGAATGATCGGCTCGGGCACATGTATGGCGACAATGTGTTGACTGATCTGTCCATGGCATTGAAACAGATATTCCGCTCGGATGATATCGTAGGCAGGGTAGGCGGCGATGAGTTCTTTGTATTTCTAAAAAACTACAGTAGCATGGATTTGATTCACGCCAAGGCTACTGAGATATGCAATGCATTTAAAAATACCTACAATGGGGAAGACATAAGCGTGGATATCTCGGCAAGCATAGGTATTGTTTTGTGTCCCGAGCACGGTGAAGATTTTGACACCTTATATAAAAACGCCGACACCGCGCTTTATAAGACAAAGGCAGACGGTAAAAACGGATATACAATCTATTGCGGCGCATCAAAAAAACAGGGCTCCTAAAGGGAGCCCTACTTTTATGCTTCGGCAAGCAGTTTCTTGAACATATTAGGTACATCAATGGTCTGTGGGCAATGAGAGGTGCATTGTCCGCATTCGGCGCATTGCTTGAGCATGTTGCTGTCGACATCTGCACCGGAGATCCAGTTGTCGTTTTGCTGCATCGATTTGAGGTTCCATGCCTTGAAGGTCTCGGGGATATTGATCCCGTATGGACATGGCATACAGTAACTGCAACCCGTGCATGGTACCTTTTGAGCTTGCTCTATATTTTTCTTAACCTGAGATATGGCGGCATGCTCCTCGGCGCTCAGCGGTTGGATGTTTTTAAAGATCTCTATGTTCTGCTTAAGCTGCTCGGGATTGCTCATGCCGGACAGTATTGTAACCACACCCTTTAGCTCGGCGAGCCAGCGGAATGACATCTCGACATTTGTTTTGCCCAGTGCCTTGTACGGCTCGGCGATGTGATCGGGGATATCTGACAATACGCCGCCCTTTAAAGGCTCCATGATTATGATCGGGATGCCACGCGATACGAGCTCTTCGTATCCACGTTGTCCGGGGTTATCATCAAGATCCATGTAGTTATATTGCATTTGAACAAAATCCCATTTGTGATGGTCTAATAATTTAACCAGGCATTCATAGTCCGCATGTATGGAAAAGCCCAAATACTTAATCTTGCCCTCTTGCTTCTTCTTCAGGGCCCATTCGATCGCGTTGAGCTTCTTTACCTTGTCAAATAAATCATCATTCATCGAGTGCATCAAATAGAAATCGATATAATCGGTCTTTAACTTCTCGCATGAGGTTTTGAATGCATTGTCCAAGAAATCCTCTGAATTGGCTCCCCAGAATGACATCTTGTCCGCGAGGTAATAGGTGCTCCTCTCAAACGGCTCTAACGCTATCCCGAGCGCAACCTCACTGTTTCCGCCATGGTAGACAAACGAGGTGTCGAAATAATTGATACCATGATCCATTGCATAGCGTACCATCTCGTTAAACTGCGGTTGATCGATCTTGCCATTAGTCTGAGGCAGACGCATGGCACCAAAGCCTAACTTCGGCAGTTTCTCAAATACATTGCTCATAGATAAATTCCCTTCTGTCATGTAAGTTTATAAGAATCTTTACAAATATAATAACACTATTTATACTCAATGGTAAATATAGAACAGAACTTAGGAAAAGTGGAACGAGTAAACAGGTTGATGACTGGCTCCGGGATGTTGTAAAGGCGGACAGCGTTGATGTTGAGCTGAACAAATTGAAACCGGAGCAGATAATAGAAAGATATTTTACTGCTCTGGATAATAAAGATTCTAAGGCTGCAGCGTCTTGTATTTCTAAAATCACTTTGATGGGCGGCTTGACTGCAAATATACAAACGAAGCATTGTTTAATGAAAGAGTAGGGCTGCCATTAACGGATAGCGATATCGAAACAGTAGGGGATTTTGGTAATCTAAAGTCTTCGAAGCTGTTAAATCTTGTGTTACTCGATGAAACCGACGCAAATACTAAAACTTATAGGGTAACAATGAACCTACAGTACAATCAAGATTTTACAGTAGGCAGCGGAGAGCAGGGTTGGGATTGCAAAATGGTGTATGAGTCAGACCTAACAGGTTGGAAGATAGCGGGGTTTGGGCATTAAGGTTGTTTGGTAAAAGAGTGGGGGATATTTATATGCTTATGCTTTATTTTTCCGGTACAGGGAATTCAAAATACATAGCACAGTTGTTTTCTAAAAAGACCGGAGCCATATGTCATTCGATCGAGGATAGCGTAAACTTTACAAAATTAATTAATGAACATAGCACTATAGCTTTTTGCTATCCGATATATGCTTCATGCGTGCCGCGCATATTACGTGATTTTGTAGCAGCCCATGTGAAAGAGCTTCAGAATAAAAGCCTTATTATTTTCTGCACCCAACTATTTTTTTCGGGCGACGGCGCATACGCATTTGCGAGATTATTGCCGTATGCTGGCAAGAACGTCATATATGCCGAGCATTTTAATATGCCAAATAATATATGCAACTTCGATATGTTTCCGATAAAAAACGGCACCCAGACACATAAATATCTGCATGCCGCCGAAAAAAAGATGAACACTGTGTGCAAGCACATCGAAAAGGGCGTTGTCAAAAAGCGTGGGTTCAATACATTCTCTGCGCTCCTGGGTAAGATCCAAAGCACTTCTTGGCCCGCGGTGGAGGAGAAAAAGAAATCATCAGTAAAAACAGATGCTGACTGCAATCGCTGTGGGGCTTGTGTTAGGCTTTGTCCTGTTAAAAACCTATCCGTGGATGAAAGCGGTATTAAACAGCACGATAGCTGCATACTTTGTTATCGATGTGTAAATGCTTGCCCCAAAAAGGCTATCACTGCTTTGTTGAATAAAAAACCGAAGGTGCAGTATAAGGGGGTATCAATAGATACCTAAGGAGCAAGATTATCACAAAAAGGGCTGATGCAAGATAAAACCATTAACCACGGGTTTTTCTATGCAGCAGCCCTATATTATTTTATCTATATCGCGGGCAGTATATCGTCCCAGATAGCACGAATCATATCATAGACGCGTTGTTCTTCGTGCGCGTTTATTGTAACGGTCAGTTCATGATCCGGTATGATCACGCCCAACTGACCATACATGCCGTCGGCACGATATGTGTTCGGGTATGTGCAGCGCCAGAATTGATATCCGTAACCCTGAGCGCATTCGGGATCGGTGTTGAAGCCGCTATTCTTGATCTGGGCGGACGAGGCTTGTTGAATATATTCTTCGTAAACGAGACGTTTGCCATCGTAAACGCCACCACAGCGAAGCATCTCACAAAAGCGCGAGAGCTCCTCGGTCTTCAAGAACAATCCCGTCGATCCGAAGGTGCGTCTGTCCGGACATTCGTACCATTGCGGCGCACGTATGCCGAGCGGATAAAACAGTCGTTCAAGCAGGTAGTCCTTTAAGCGTACACCGGACTTTTCTTGCAAAGCAGCAGAGAGCATATAGGTCGCGCCGTTGTTGTAAACAAATCTCTCTCCGGGCGCGTACTTCATGGGCTTAGAGAAGAATAGCTTCACATAATCATCCACGCTGTATGTCTCAGGATCGGCAGAAAACAGAAATCCCTCGCTGTGTCCTGAGGACATCATTAATAAATGCCTGATCGAAATCTCAAACAGGCGCTTATCGGGGTTTTCGGGCAGTTTGTCAGGGAAGAGTTCTGCAACTTTAGTGTCCAATGTCAAGAGCCCTTCCGATATTGCCATGCCTATAGCCATAGACGTAAAGGACTTGCTAGCGGAAAACAGGTTTACGCGATCATCCGAACGCCAGCGGTGTGATGCGACTATTTCGCCCTTGTGCCGTACCACGATCCCATATATGCCGATTTTCTTCTCAGCCATGGTCAGCCGGAAATTGGTGAGTATATCGTTTTTCATCTTATATACCGATCCTCAAAATGCAATCTCTCTCTTTTGATCAGAGGAGTCGTAGAGACCCTGCATGATCTTGGATGTGATGACCGCCTTGTCGATATGTGATTCGAGCTTTTCGCCGGTCTGTATGCAACGAACAAATGCGTCGATCTCGGTCTGGAACATATTTGTGGTCTTAAAGGTCGGTGCCATTTCATAGAGCATGCCGTTCTTTGTACCATATATCTTGAAATCTCCGCCATATACGAGACGAATACCGGCCTTGTCGCCCAAGAAGTCGATGTAGGTATCGTTTTCGCCGATGTTCTGAGCCCAGGAACCATTGATCGAGATCGTCGGGCCTTCAGTACGTATCAAACCGGTGATGAAGTCCTCGACATCATATACGCCATCAAAGTTCGGCGGGCCGGCCCACATATCCTTGTAGGTGTAGCCCTTCATATCGACGCCGAGCTTCGAGTATGCCTGACCCGAAACGGTCAGCGGATTGGGATCAGACAGACAATACATTATCAAATCCAGATAATGCACGCCCCAGTCGATCAAGACACCGCCGCCAGCGATAGCCTTGGTTGTGAACATACCACCGAGGCCCGGTATAGAGCGGTGAGCACGGAACGAACCATATACATGATATATCTCGCCGAGTTCGCCCGCATTGATGATGTCCTTGATTTTGTTTACGGCATCGTTGAAACGATTTACCACGCCGATGTTCAATATCTTGCCGGTCTCGTGCTGAACCTGCTGCATCTCGAGCGCATCTGCGTAACAGCGTGCTGCAGGTTTTTCACACAGAACATGTTTTCCTGCCCTCAGTGCATCGATGGAAATGGTTTTGTGTACGTTGTTGGGCGTACAAACCGATATCGCGACTACTTCGGGATCGTTTATGACATCATGATAATCCGTGACGGGCTTGCCGCAGCAGTTCATCATCGAGGCCTTCTCGGCACGCTCGGGTATGATGTCGCAAAAGTACTTGATCTCTACCTCTTTGTTGTTCATGTAAGCAGGTATATGTGCGGTAGTCGCTATCGTACCGCAACCTATAACGCCGATCTTCATCTTGTCCATGTCCTTACCCCCTCGGAGTATGTTCGGTTATTTAGTTAATGATTTCTACCATGATACGCTTGTCCTCATGGGTTGCGGCGGCCTTTACGACCGTGCGTATCGCCTTTGCTATGCGGCCCTGTTTGCCGATGACCTTACCCATGTCCTCGGATGCCACTTTTAACTCAAGCACTGTGTTGCCGTCTCGCTCAAGCTCCGAAACCGTTACCGCATCCGTATTATCTACGAGGTTCTTCGCTATGATCTCGAGCAACTGTTTCATTTACAGTACACCTGCCTTTTTAAGCAAGCTCCTTACTGTCTCAGTAGGCTGTGCGCCGTTTTGGATCCACTTCTTTGCGGCTTCTGCATCGATCTTGACCTCTGCAGGCTGCTTGATCGGATCGTATGTGCCGATCTCGTCGATCGTCTTACCGTCGCGCGGTGAACGTGAATCTGCCACCACTACCCTATAAAACGGCTTTTTCTTTGCGCCAAGTCTCTTTAACCTAATCTTTACCATCTTAAATGCACCTCCGAAGTATTTTAAAAGCTAATTTATTTGAAAAAGGGTAATCCAAGCCCTCTTTTTCCTTTCTTCATGCCGGCTATGCTACCGGTCATTTCCTTCATCATCTTCTTCATTTCCTCAAACTGCTTCAGCAAACGGTTGATCTCTTGAATGCTCAAGCCGCAGCCAGCAGCTATGCGACGCTTGCGAGAGCTGTTGATGATGTTCGGGTGTCGGCGTTCCTGGGGGGTCATCGAGTATATGATCGCCTCGACATGCTTAGTGGGATTATCACCCAATTCCAACGACTCCAGTCCCGCTTGCTTGAGGCCAGGTATCATGCCGAGTATATTCTCAAGCGGCCCCATCTTCTTTATTTGCTGCATTTGATTTAAAAAGTCATCGAGCGAAAACTCGTTTGAGCGCATTTTGCGTTCGAGCTCGATCGCCTGCTTCTCATCAAATGCTTCTTGTGCCTTGTCAATCAGCGAGAGCACGTCGCCCATACCGAGTATACGTGAGGCCATACGATCAGGGAAAAAGGGCTCCATATCCTCGACCTTTTCACCCATACCCACGTATTTGATAGGCTTGCCCGTGACCGATCGCACCGACAGCGCAGCACCGCCGCGCGTATCACTGTCTAATTTCGACATGATGATACCGTCGATCCCGAGGCGTTCGTTAAAGGTCTCGGCAACCGTGACCGCATCCTGACCCGTCATTGCGTCTATTACGATCAAGATTTCCTGAGGGCGTGCGACTGATTTCATCTCTGAAAGCTCATCCATCAGCTCGTCATTTATATGAAAACGTCCGGCTGTATCCAAGATCACCACGTCGTAGTGCTCATTAATGGCAAACTCGATTGAAGCCTTTGCTATCTCAGGTGGTTTTTTGTCTGTGCCCATCTCGAATACCGGAATACCGAAATTATTGGCGAGTATTTGAAGTTGCTTTATAGCTGCGGGTCTGTAGACGTCGCAACCGACGAGTAGGGGTTTTTTGCCTTGTTTCCTGAGTATCGCACCGAGCTTTGCTGAAGCGGTTGTCTTACCCGCGCCGTTTAATCCTACCATCAAGTACACGGTAGGGGGCTTTGAAGCGAATGTAAGCTTGCTCTGTGATGAACCCAGAAGCGCAATCATCTCGTCATGTACAATCTTGATGACCTGTTGACCCGGCGTGAGGCTTTCGAGTACTGAACCGCCCACAGCCTTTTCGGTCACCGTGTCTATGAATTTCTTTACGATCTTGAAATTGACGTCGGCCTCTAAGAGCGCAAGCTTAACCTCGCGCATGGCTTCCTTTACGTCCTTTTCGGTCAGGCGGCCCTTGCCGCGCAGTTTATTGAACACCTGAGTGAGTTTATCCGTGAGACTGTCAAAAGCCATTGCACACCTCCTGTATCCTGTCGGGCATAGCTTGTAGCTCCGCATTGCCCGTTTCGTCAGCTATCCGGCGCATGTCGTCGTAAATCTGGCGTAGCGCGTCTTGTTGTTTTAAATATTGTTCGACCAGATGAAGACAACTTTCGTAATGTGATAGTAAAGCCTCGGTACGTTTGAGTAGGTCGCGAACGGCCTGTGGAGTCGTCTGCTGTATCTCGCCAATCTCGGCCAAAGACAGATCCTGTAAATGGTAAAGCTCGTAACACTCACGCTGCTTGGCCGTCAACAGCTCACCGTAACAGTCATATAAAAGCGCTGCTGTCAACAGTTCGTCCGTACCCGTCATGCGCCTCACCACCTCTGTAATCGGGACTATTAAAGTAAAATTACTTTATAAAGCATAGTTGCAGTATAATTGCTCGTAACGGTTTTGTCAATGGTTCAATGGAATAGTCCTAAAAAATAACCACGGATTTACACAGATCCGTAGTGATCCGCGTTAATCCGTGGTATGGTTTTATATTCTATAGCCTAAACTCGCCCATGCCTCTGAAACGTGCGTACCTTTTCTCTAAAAGCAGCTCTGTCGGCAATGCTGTGTTTTCCTTGAGTATGGACGTAAGTTGCGCCTTAAGACGGTCAAACAGCCCGTCACCCTCGGGTACTATCCGTTCTACCACACCGAGTTTCAATAAATCCTCTGCTGTGAGTTTTAGGCATTCGCTGGCTTCTTGTACCTTGGTAGGGTCTTTCCAGAGGATGCTTGCGCAGCCCTCCGGGGAAATGACTGAATAAACGGCATTTTCGAGCATCCAGATCTCGTCTGCGACCGCAAGTGCAAGTGCGCCACCACTGCCGCCTTCACCGATGATGATAGAGATAACGGGTGTCTTTAGCGTCATCATCTCCATCAGGTTATCCGCGATGGCTTGACCCTGTCCACGTTCCTCTGCTCCAATACCGCAGTAGGCTCCCGATGTATCTACGATGCACACAACAGGGCGGTGAAACTTCTCGGCCAGCTTCATCTGCCGCAAAGCTTTTCTATAACCCTCCGGATGAGCGGAGCCGAAGTTACGCATGGCCTTTTCCTTTACGTTTTTGCCTTTCTCGATGCCTATAACCGTGACGGGCAGGTGATTCAGATAAGCTATACCAGATACGACAGCACGGTCATCCCCGAAACGCCTGTCCCCATGCATTTCCATAAAGCCGCTGAAGATGCCGTTTATACACTCAAGCGCGGTATGACGGTCCTTTGCGCGCGCCGCTATAACCCTCTCATGTGCCTTCATGTACCCATCTCCTGTCATGCATCTTCAAAAGCTGCGTCAGATAACGTCGCTGACGTCCGCGTCCGATGATGTTATCTACAAACCCACGTTCGAGTAGGTATTCGGCTCTCTGAAAGCCCTCCGGGAGCTTTTTTCGTATGGTCTGCTCAATCACTCTTGGCCCCGCAAAGCCGATCAGCGCAAACGGTTCAGCAAGTATGATATCGGCCTGCATCGCAAAACTCGCGGTTACGCCTCCCGTCGTCGGGTCCGTCAGCACGCTGATATATAAAAGTCCTGCGTCGCTGTGTAGCTTCACGGCAGCGGAGGTTTTGGCCATCTGCATCAGAGACAATATACCCTCCTGCATGCGTGCGCCACCTGATACCGTGTAACCAATAACAGGGAGCTTGCGTTCGGTCGCAGATTCAAAAAGGCGGGTGATTTTCTCGCCCACCACGCTGCCCATGCTACCCATCATGAAATATGGCTCCATTACAAATATCCCGGTCTCGATATCACCGATCTTACAAAAACCGCAGACCACCGCGTCGCGCTCAGCACTCTCGAGACGCGCGTTCCTGAGACGCTCGTCATATCCGGGGAAATTCAATACATTGACCGAGGTCAATTCCGTATCGATCTCCGTAAATGTGTTCGCGTCGCATATGATACCGAGCCTCTGCCTCGCGTTCATCCGGAAATGATGTCCGCAATACGGGCATACGTTATGCTTCTCGGCCAGCTCGTATGACGAGAGGTTCTTTTTGCAACGGGGGCAGGGGGTGGAGTAGCCCTCGAGCGGCTCACGGGAAGGGGTCTTTTGTAGTTTTGGTTGACCCTCGAGTACGTTTTTTGGTTTCTTGAATATGATCATTGTGATCTCCTAACTAACAGATCCGTCGTATAGGTAGAGTTTTCAAATTCCTCGTCGGAGAGTATCTCTTCTGCGAAATCCGCTGTATGGTCCACACCCTCGATGATCAACTCACAGAGTGCGGCCTTCATCTTTCTGATAGCCTCGTCGCGTGATCCTGCCAGTACGATGAGCTTGCCGATCATCGAATCATAATAAGGCGGTATGGAATAGCCTTGATAGATAGCCGTGTCAAAACGTACCCATGGCCCACCCGGTACATGTAAAATGTCTATCTTGCCGCAGCAGGGTTTGAAGCCCTGATACGGGTTTTCCGCATTGATACGGCACTCTATAGCGTGGCCGCTGAATACGATGTCCTGTTGGGTAAAGCTCAGCTCAAGCCCTGCTGCTATGCGTATCTGCCATTTCACAAGATCTATAGATGTGACCATCTCGGTAACTGGATGCTCGACCTGTAGGCGCGTGTTCATCTCCATAAAATAGAAATGCCCGTCTTTGTCATATAGATATTCAATCGTACCCGCGCCTATGTAGCCTATGGATTTCCCGGCGCGTATAGAGGTTTCTATGATCGCGTTTCTCACCTCGTTAGAGATCAATGCAGACGGGCTCTCCTCGATGAGCTTTTGGTTCTTTCGTTGAACAGAGCAGTCGCGCTCGCCCAAGCACACCACGTTGCCGTGGGCGTCCGCCAAGATCTGCGCTTCGATATGTTTGACGTTACTGAGGTATTTTTCCATGTACACGGCACCGTCGCCAAACGAAGCATGCGCCTCGTTTGTAGCGGCCAGGTAACATGCTTCGAGTTCATCCATACTATTAACCATACGAATGCCGCGTCCGCCGCCGCCAGCGCGAGCCTTTATCAGCAGCGGAAAGCCAATTCGTTCGGCTTCTGTTTTGGCGTGTCTCAGATCATTCACAAGGTCGCAGCCCGGTATAACGGGTACATTGGCCGCTCTCATGGTTTTCTTGGCCATGTCCTTATCACCCATCGAGCTGATGATACGCGTCGGAGGGCCAATGAATACGATCCCGTGGGTCTCACATGCCTCGGCAAACGCCGGGTTCTCAGACAGAAAGCCGTAGCCCGGATGTATAGCCTCGGACTTGGTCGCGAGCGCCACGGAGATGATCGCATTCATATTCAGATAGCTGTTCTTTGGCGAGGCACTGCCGATGCAATAGCATTCGTCGGCCAGGCTCACAAACAACGCCTCCCTGTCGGCCTCTGAAAACACAGCGACGGTTGCGATGCCCATTTCCTTACACGCGCGAATCACACGTACGGCTATTTCGCCCCTGTTTGCAATCAATATCTTTGAAAACATATTCATTCCTCTTTGCTACGATCCTCTTTAATAACCGCGAAGCTCAGCTCACCCAACGCGCAAAGCTTTTCGCCTACATATGCCTCGGACTTTACGAAATAGAACGGCGGTTTCGATTTGGCCAATGTGGTCTTGAATGTAATGTGATCACCGGGAAAAACCTTATCCTTGAACTTGACGTTGTTCATGCCTGTAAAATACGGCAAAAACGGCCCGTCTGATTCTATCAGCAGACATGCGGACTGCGCCATCATCTCACAAAGTATCACACCGGGTACGACAGGTTTTTGCGGGAAATGACCCTGCAGAAAGTATTCATCGCCACGAACCGTATACGATGCCGTTGCGACACCTTCGATAAGCTCCGCCTCTTCGATCAAAAGCATCGGTTCCCTATGGGGGAGTATGTTTTTTATTTCGTCTTTATTCACTTTATACCCCTATCAAAAGTTAAAGTATCTTGAACAATACCTGCCCATATTCGGCTATATCGCCGTTTTTGAGGCAAATATCGGCTATCTCACCGTCTGCCTCGGCGACTATTTCGTTCATCATCTTCATAGCCTCGATGATACACAGTACATCTCCGGCTTTTACCTTGCTGCCTATCGTTACGAACGGATCGCTGTCCGGTGACGGCGCGGAGTAAAACACACCTACGATAGGTGCCCTTACTACGGTGAAGTCACCGACATCAGAGACATTTTTCGTTTCGGCAGCCATATGGTCAGTGGTGTCTTTTACGCTGGGAATAATAGCCGGAATGTCGATACTGGGGGCAGGGCCGTAAATCGGTGCGGGTATTGGAGCGAAACGCTCAAGCATAATCCTCGTTTCGCCCTCGGATACCTCCACTCGCGTAAGTCCGTGCGCGTCCAATATCTCCGCCAAAGCCTTTACCTGATCTATATTCATATATTTAACCTCTTTAATACAATAGCCGCGTTGTGACCACCAAAGCCGATGGATATGGACACAGCCTTGTCTACATCACAGCTTCGCGCAATGTTTGGTACATAATCCAGATCACATTCGGGATCGGGCTCTTTGTAATTGGCAGTCGGAGGGATGATGCCTGTTTCGATGGCCTTGGCTGCGGCTATGGCCTCTACGCCACCAGCTGCACCGAGCATATGGCCGGTCATCGATTTTGTAGAGCTTATGGGTACTTTGTATGCTATATCGCCGAGCGCAGTTTTTATAGCCAATGTCTCGAGCTTGTCGTTAGGTGGTGTGGATGTGCCGTGTGCGTTGATGTACATGTGTTCATCGGGTGTGATACCCGCCTCATGTATAGCCGCACCGATCATCCGCGCAGCACAGGATCCGTCCGGACGCGGAGCCGTGACATGGTATGCGTCGCAGCTATGCGCGTATCCGCTGATCTCACAGTAGATCTTTGCGCCGCGAGCCTTTGCGCTCTCGTATTCCTCAAGCACAAGTATGCCCGCTCCTTCGCCTATGACAAAGCCGTCGCGACGTTTATCAAATGGCATCGAGCAGTTTTCCGGGTCGTTCGTTGTTGACAATGCGAGGCAATTTGAAAATCCCGCTACCGAGATAGGAACGATAGCGGCCTCTGCGCCGCCTGTAATAATAGCATCGGCGTAGCCATGCCTAATTGCATGAAATGCCTCGCCGATCGCATGTGTACCGGTCGCACAGGCCGATACCACAGGTAGGTTTGGCCCTTGAGCATTATATTTGATCGCAACAAGGCCTGAGGCAATATTTGCTATCATCATCGGAATAAAGAACGGTGAAACCCGCCCGGGGCCCCTTGTGCTCAACATTTCAGTCTGAGAACTGAACGTACCTATACCGCCAATGCCGGAGCCGATATACACACCGAGCCTCTCGGGATCTACATTGCCGATGATGCCGCTCTCTTCAACGGCCTGCGTGGCCGCTGCAATAGCATATTGCGCGTACAGGTCCGTCTTTTTTATCTCACTTTTTGCTATATATAATTCGGGATTAAAATCCTTTACCTCGGCTGCGATATGCACCTTCATATCTGTGGTATCGAAGCGCGTGATAGGACCGAAGCCGTGCTTAGCGTGTATAAGGCTCTGCCAGAATGATGAAACATCGTTACCGACAGGTGTCACACAGCCCATCCCGGTTATTACTACTCTCTTCATGTACACATACCCCCATCGACCCTGATAACCTCGCCTGTAATATACGCAGCCGCGTCAGATGCCAAGAAACGTACTAGTGCGGCTACCTCTTCGGGCTTACCCATACGTTTTAGCGGTATCATATTTGCGGCGTTGTCCTTTACGGACTGAGGTAGGGCCTCTGTCATATCTGTCTCTATAAAACCCGGTGCAACCGCGTTACAGGTCACGCTTTTCCCGGCGAATTCCCTTGCAATGGTTTTTGTTAGGCCGATCATACCGGCCTTTGATGCCGAATAATTGGTCTGGCCGACATTGCCGGACAGACCGCTCACAGAGGTGATATTTATGATCCTACCTGCGGGTGAGCGCATGATATACCGCGACAGATGCTTGGTGAAATTGAATGCGGACTTTAGATTGACGTTTAATACATCGTCATAATCCGCCTCGCTCATACGCAATAGCAGATTGTCCTTTGTGATGCCCGCATTGTTTACGAGTATATCCACACCGCCGAATGCATTTGCGATCTCTTGGCAGATCAAATTTGATTGCTCGAAATCCGCAACGTTACAGCGATATGCCTCGGCCTTTACACCGTATGCGCGTGCCTCGGTGCATACCGCATCTGCTGCTTCTGTGTTGCTTGAATATATTATTGCTATATTTATCTGAGCCTCGGCAAGCATCAGCGCAATAGTCCTGCCGATGCCGCGTGAGCCGCCTGTGATGACGGCTGTCTTATTTCCCATCCGACACCTCCGCGGTTGTATGTAGCGCGTCCGAATAGCTGCAAACGCGTACGTTGCTGTCTATTTTCTTTATGAGCCCGGACAAGGTCTTGCCGGCGCCCACCTCTATAAATGTATCAAACCCGTCAGCTACCATGTTTTCTATCGTCTTTTGCCAGAGCACGGGGTTATTGATCTGTTTCGGTAAATAAATCTTCGGATCGCCATATAATCCCGCTGTGCTATTCGCGTAGACGGGTATCTTTGCCGAATTGAAACTCATATCCTTGACATACTCGCGCATCATGCCTGCGGCCTCATCCATGAACGGACTGTGAAAGCCACCGCTGACCGCGAGCTTTAAGCATTTGCCGCCGTTGTCGGTCACAGCTTTGATCAATGCGGAAGACGTGGAGGCCTTACATGCGACAACGATCTGACCCTCGCAGTTATAGTTTACGGGGTAGGCCGCATCGAGTGTATCGCACATTGCTTTAACCGCATCGGCTGACAGCTTCATAACCGCAAACATCTCGCCATCCTTTTTCATAGCGCATTCGTGCATCGCGCGAGCGCGGAAGCTTACGATGTCAAACGCCTGCTTGTATTCGAGTATACCTGCATATGCGAGGGCGGGTAGCTCGCCGAGCGAAAAGCCCGCGACACCGCTTGCGTGTATGCCACACTCATTCAAAGCTGCGGCACATGCAAGATCCATCGTAAACATGCATGGCTGTGTGTTTACCGTTATATCTAGCTGTTCCTTGGGGCCGTCGAAGCAAAGAGTTTTTACAGCGTCACCGGCCACATCGAACACTGCCTTCGCGGCAGGGGAGGAATCATAGAGATCCTTGCCCATGCCTACGGATTGGCTGCCCTGACCCGCGAATACAAATGCTATTTTATTCATTGTATCCATTTTGTTGCCTCTTTCATGATTGCTTCGGCTTCAGCAAACATCTCTTCGATGATCTCGCTTGCGCTTTGTTCGCGCTTCACGATCCCCGATATCTGCCCAGCCATAAAGCAACCGTCCTTTTCGTTACCGTCAACGGCGGCCTTCAACGCGCCCGCCCCCATAGCTTCGAGCTCGTCGTTGCTAACGGACGCGTCATATTCCTTAGAGAAGAAATCCCTCGAGAACGCCGTCTTAATCGAACGCACGGGATGACCGAGGCGCTTGCCCGTGGCTATTGTATCTATATCCTTGGCCTTTAAGACCTTGTCCTTGTACGCTTGGTGGATGTTGCATTCATGGGCGACGAGAAAACGCGTACCGACCTGTACGCCCACAGCCCCGAGTGCAAACGCTGCGGCTATACCTCTGCCGTCACCGATGCCCCCAGCTGCGATAACGGGGATCTTTACGCTGTCGCAGACCTGTGGTATCAATGTCATCGTTGTGAGATCTCCGATATGACCGCCGCTTTCGCCGCCCTCGGCGATAACAGCAGTCGCACCGCCTCGCTCCATGAGTTTCGCAATCGCGCAAGACGGCACTACCGGTATAACCTTTATGCCCGCTTCGAGCCATGCTTTCATATATTTAGACGGGTTACCCGCGCCCGTGGTGACTACGGCGACCCTTTCCTCGGCGGCAACTGCGGCAACCGCATCGGCATGAGGGCTCATGAGCATGATGTTCAGGCCGAAGGGTTTAGTAGTCAGGGTTTTGCAGCGATGTATCTGATCCTTTACATATTCGGCAGGAGCGTTTCCGGCTGCTATGATACCCAGGCCGCCCGCGTTACTGACTGCGGCTGCAAGTGCAGCATCGGCTATCCATGCCATACCGCCTTGAAAGAGAGGGTATTCTATATTTAATAACTCACAAATCGGTGTTGTGATCATATCTTCTTCATCAAATCTCCGATGGTCTTGATTTCCTGATCCATCTCGATAGTAACGCCAAACTCATCCTCGAGCTTCATAACGAGCTCGACGGTATCCAATGAATCCAGTTCCAGATCAGCAAAAGACATTTCCTCTGTTACTACTAAAGCATCGTCACTCTTATACTCGCGCAAAACATTCTGAATACGTTCCAACATAAACTAATTCCTCCATTTTTTATATTAAGAATACTGTTACTCCCAAGCCATTATGCATGTGCCGTATGTAAGCCCGGCACCGAATGAACACATTAATAGGGTGTCGCCGCTTGTGATGCTGCCGTTACCGAGCAGTTCATCTATCAAAAACGGAACAGAGGCCGATGACATATTTCCGTACCTGTCGACATTGATCGGGAACTTATGCTCGGGCTGGGCTGTCCGTGTGCGTATGCTGTCCACGATGCGCTTGTTGGCCTGGTGCATGATAAAGTAGCGCACATCATCCGAGCCAATGCCCAATGCATTCATTGCAGCATCGATCTCGCGTTCAGCGGTCTTTACCGCAAATTTAAATACCTCTTGCCCATCCATAAACAAGAACTCCTGCGAATGCTGTTGCTGTGAGTATGGGCTATTTCCTACATGACTATTCAGTGTCAGGGGTTTTGTGCAAGGCTGCGTGCCTAAACGCAGATACCTTAGCGCATTGCCGCTGGTCAAGACGCATGCGGCTGCTCCGTCCCCAAACAGTATACAGTTCTTACGGTTTGTCCAGTCCACATGCTTGGACATCATGTCCGCGCATACGAGTAAGATATTCTTAGCCTTGCCGGATGATAGATACAGCGAGGCTGTTTCAAGCGCATATATAAAGCCCGTGCACGCTGCATTTAAGTCAAATGCCGGGCAAGACACGCCAAGGCGTTCCGCTACGCAACACGACAGAGACGGGGTTGTGTAGTCGCCGCTTAGAGTGGCGCAGATAATTAGATCGATATCTCCAGCCGTAAGACCCGCCTTTTTGAGTGCCATGTTGCTAGCGGTTTCGGATAGGTCGGTCAGGCTCTCGTCGACGCATAGGTACCGGGTTTTTATTCCGGTCTTGGAGATGATCCACTCGTCGTTTGTTTCGAGAAACTGGGATAGATCATCATTACTTATCTGCTTTTGTGGTAGTGCTGTTCCGGTGCCGATTATTTTGATACTCATTATTTACCTCATAAGCAAAATATTAGTTTAGCTAACTAATATCACAAAGTCATGTTTATGTCAATAATATTCGGAATATTACATAGACGGATTCGTAGAATTGTTTTATCATGTGCGCGGGTGAAATGAATGCTAAACATTGCCATAGTTGACGATGAAGTCATACAGATTGAGTTGCTATGCGAAATGGTATCCGAGTGGGCACACAGACGCATGAGCGTAGTCAACGTTGAAACCTTTGACGGCTCGCAGGGCTATCTGTTTTCGGAGACTGCGTTTGATATATTACTGCTCGATATACAGATGAATGGGCAGAGCGGTATTGACCTCGCAAAACGCATACGTGAGACGGACGAGCGCCTCGTTATCGTATTCATTACGGGTCTGGCGGATTTTGTATGCGAGGGCTACGAGGTGTCGGCTCTGCATTATTTGATAAAGCCTGTCAAAGCCGAGAAGTTAAAAGAGGTGCTCGATAAAGCTTGCCAACGATTGAAGATCGCAGACAAGACACTTTTACTGGAGACCGATGACGGGATAATTCGTGTGAGGCTTGTGGATATCGTGTATATAGAGGCGTTCGCACATGAGGTAGCGGTACATATGAGTAAGGCGCAAGCCATAACGGGCAATGGGACGGATGTATACACAATCAAGCGCAATATCGGACACATAGAGGATGAGTTGAATACGCTCGAACAAGGGATGTTTGTGCGCTGCCATCGGTCATACATAGTGAGTATCAGGCATATCAAGCGCATTATGAAGGGCGATGCTGAATTAGATAGCGGTGAGCTCATACCGCTGTCTCGTCGTATGTACAGCGATGTAAACCGGGCTTTTATAGAATATTACAAGACGCTGCGTAAATAATTACAGTTTAACGGAGGATATAATGGGATTGTTTTCGTGGATACTCTCACCGATCATCGATAAACGCATAGCGGAGTTTCAGAGTGACCTGATGCAAAAGCATATAGCGGAGGTCGAGCACATCTACAGCCAGATGCGCGGATGGCGCCACGACTATCACAACCATATACAAGCCATCAAGGCCCATATGAAGTTCGCCCAATATGAAGAGATCGAGGAGTATTTAGATCATTTGGACAGCGACCTAGTGAATGTAGATACCGTATTAAAGACCGGAAATGTAATGGTGGATGCGATATTGAACAGCAAGATATCGCTTGCTCTCGCGAGACACATAAACATGACCGCAAAGGCTACGGTACCCAAGCAGATGAGCATATCCGAGATAGACCTATGCGTGATCCTCGGGAATTTGATAGATAATGCTACAGAGGCCTGTCAGCTACTGCCGAACGAGGATGATCGCTTCATACGCATATACATAGACACGATGAAGGACAATCTATATATATCTATTAGTAACTCGGCGGGCGGAGAGATCAAAAAGTCCGGTAAGGGCTATCTATCTACAAAAGCACAGCCCGGGCATGGCTTCGGTCTCATGCGTATCGACAAGATAGCACAGAAATACGGCGGCTATATAAACCGTCAAAACGAGGAGGGCGTGTTTGCCACAGAGGTGCTCTTACCATTCGTGTACGAATCATAACCGTTCGTGCACGATTTTTATTTTCCGTAAAACGATATGATATGCTCTGCTTAGACAGGGGGAATGGTAATGAAAATAAATATTGCACTTGTGAGTAATATCAAATATGTGTTCGGGAACATTTGGCGGTGGGATAGGGCTGTGCTGTTCTTTGTGGCACTGCAGGCTGTAATGAGTGTAACGCTGCCTGCGTTCGGCATATATCTTCCGAAGCTTGTGATAGATATGGTAACGAACCATGCATCGCTATCTCAGTTGGTGATGATATTATCCGGATTCACGCTATTGATGGCGGCGGCAAACTTTATTCACCGCTACGCGATATCTAATGTCAACACCTCGGCGATGTCCAATCGCATGCAATACCAGCTTTTACGAAATAGAAAGCTCATGGACAGCGACTATGCGTTTATCGAGAGCACGGAAGGCCAATCCTTGCACCGCCAGCTCAATAATGCCGTGATGCAGGATCGCAGCGGCCCGCAAATCATCGTGCGTTTGATGCCGGAATTCGTTGCGGGTGTATTGGGTTTTTTACTGTACGGTTCGCTGCTTACGTTTCTGAATCCTATCGTGCTATTGCTATTGATACTCTCATCACTTATAAACTATGCGGTATTGAACCGCGCAACGCGCTGTAGGGAGGAATTTCGCGAGGAATACGGTACGATCATGGATAAATTCACGTACTTTAACTTCAAGGTCGCGGACTTTGCGAGTGCGAAGGATATACGGCTCTATAACATGAAGCCGTGGTTTATGTCTATGATAGATGCGTTACTCAGGCAGGATAGGCAGCGCCTCGTTAAGATCGCGAGATTCGAATTTGCCTACAACATCTCGGACGCGGTCGTTTTACTGGTGCGTGACGGTGCGGCATATGCTTTTTTGATCTGGTATGTACTGACCGGGCAGATCGGTGTATCGGACTTTGTACTGTATATAGGTGCGGTCACGGGTTTTGGTGCGTTCGTGAATATGATCGTAAACAATTACATCGAGCTTGTTCGCGGGAGCCACGATATAGACGCGATACGGACATTTCTTGAGATGCCGGATAGGTCAAACAGGGTAGCAGGGAAAAATCTGCCTACTGCAAAGGATTTGCCCATTTCCATAGAGTTTTCGCATGTATATTTCCGTTACGAACCTGAGGGCCGATATGTGCTAGAGGATTTCTGTCTGAGGATTGAAAAGGGTGAGAGGCTTGCTATAGTTGGGGCTAACGGTGCAGGTAAAACGACCGTGGTGAAGCTACTATGCGGGTTTTATATACCCGAAAGCGGGCAGATCTTGATAAATGGAATACCGATATCCAGTTACAACCGCGATGAGCTGTATACACTGTTTTCAGCAGTATTTCAGGATATGCTGATCATGCCGCTGTCTATAGCGCATAATATTGCAATGAGCAATGATATTAACCATGAACGGGTACGCAAATGTATAAGTGATGCGGGTTTAACAGTACGGTTGCCTGATATCGACGCACAACTCACGAAGATAGCGGACTCGAATGGGATCGAGCTTTCGGGCGGGGAACAGCAGCGTCTGATACTCGCACGCGCGTTATATAAGGATGCGGCGATTCTTGTGCTCGATGAGCCCACAGCTTCACTGGATCCGTTAGCCGAGAGCGACCTGTACATGAAATATCATGGCTTTTCTGAGAACAAGACATCGATCTATATTTCGCACCGACTCGCGAGCACAAGCTTTTGCGATTGCGTTGCTTACATCGAGGGTGGGAGAGTGGCGGAGCTCGGCACCCACCGTGAACTGATGGATCAAAATGGCGGATATCGAAGGATGTTTGACATACAGAGCTATTACTATCGCGATGCAATAGCTGAAAGCGAGCAGAGGGAGGAGGCAGTGTCATGAAAAAATTAAAGGAACAACTCGACCTTATGTGGATGGTCACAAACCGATTTTATCTACTCCAAAAGCCGTATATTCCCGTGATGATCATAACCAAGTTGCTGTACGGTTTAATGCCGTTTATCAATATCGTGATGACAGCCAAGATCGTCGACAAGCTATCCTATGGTGCCAATGTGCGTGAGCTTGCGCTGCTCGCGAGCATAACAGTCGGAGCGAATGTGTTATTGAGCCTCTGTGCGAATGGCATGGAACAATTGCGGCAGATGCATGTATACACATTGTCTCGGATGTACAGGCTGCAGTTTATGTACAAGATGTCGGAAATCGACTACGAATATATCGAGGATCCCAAAACCCATAATATGCTATCGAGGATACAGAGTAACTTGAATATGGGCTGGTGGGACATCACAAGCGTACTGGAGCAGATCGTTAGTAGCATGATCGGGCTGATACTGTCGGGGGTATTATCATATAGGCTGTTTATCACAGGGATCAATAACTCATATGGGCTATTGCTTGGTTTTACTGCTCTTGTAGCGTTGTGTATGTGGCTAATAGCCGTTGCCGACAAGGGATTTTTGAATAGGATATATAAGGTGCTGGACGGTTTTAGCGAGCGCGAACGCGCGTTCAATTATATGAGCGAGCTCGTGGGTAATTATAAGAATGGCAAGGACATACGCATTTATAACGCAAAGGAACTAATCGGTGATGCATCGGAACGCATGTGGAGAGAAGGAGGCTTTGCAAGTTTCAAGAGCTTGAGCAAGATGGACGGCATGATGAAGGGCATAAAGGGTGGTATCACAGCTCTGATGGGCGGGGTCATATATATTTTCGTTGCTATAAGGGCTGTGACCGGATACCTTAGTGTCGGCTCGATTGTGCGATATGCGGGCGGCGTTAACCAATTTATCAATCATTTCTCCGGGCTTGTAAACGCGTTAAATACTTATAGCCTTAACTGTGAGCGCATGCGGATCGCCTATGATTTTCTAAATCTGCCGGACAAGAAATATCGTGGCTCTTTGCCTGTGGAGAAGCGTAAAGATCACGAATATATCATAGAGTTCCACCATGTGTCGTTCAAGTATCCGGGTAGCGAGGTGTATGTACTCAAGGATCTGTGCCTGAGGCTTCGTATTGGTCAGCGCATGGCCGTCGTGGGCCAAAACGGCAGTGGCAAGACCACAATGATAAAGCTGTTGTGCCGCCTATATGACCCTACGGAGGGCATGATCACATTGAACGGCATAGACATAAAGAAATATAGCTATGAAGAATACCTTGGATTGTTCAGTGTGGTGTTTCAGGATTTCAGGTTGTACGCATTTCCAATGTCCGAGAACATCTCATCCTCGGTCACATATGATCTGAAAAAGATGTCGGATGTGATTGAACGATCCGGATTATCGAAGCGTGTGAGCCGAATGCAGCATGGTGCGGACACATATCTGTATACACAATATTCAAAGGACGGTGTAGAGATCTCGGGTGGCGAGGCGCAAAAAATAGCCCTTGCACGCGCTCTGTTCAAGGACTCTCATTTTGTGATCTTGGACGAACCGACAGCTGCGCTCGATCCGATAGCGGAGTTTGAGGTTTATTCACGCTTCAATGATATCGTAGGTAAAAAGACGGCTGTATATATATCACATCGATTGAGCAGCTGTCGCTTCTGCGATGATATCGCGGTATTTCATGAGGGCAGGCTCATACAGCGTGGTAGCCACAATGAGTTGATAGCAGATATTAGTGGTAAATATAAGGAGATCTGGGATGCACAGGCACAGTATTATGCTGCAGGGTAGGATAACAATAAAGGCTGTTGAAACCAATCAGGTTTACAACAGCCTATTTTCATATCTATATATTAACCAAAAAATGCTCCTATAACGGCGGCGTCGCGGTATGCGCACCGCCGTTAAGGAAAGAATTGGGGGAAACCATAAAAAACACGTTGCTACTTAATCTTCAGTTTGACCGTCGTATTAGGAGGTATCATAACACCGGCGGACGGCATCTGTGCATAGACCTCACTCTTATCCTCAATGTATGTTACGGTAATATCAGACAAAGAGTTCGTCGAAGATGTATCGCTCGCCGCATCCGTTGTTCCTGGATCAGTGATCCCGGTTGTATTTGATGCATTCGAAACACCGACATTTCCAGTCACTGGCTCACCGATATCATCTGCGGGGACATATGCGTCATATACAGGTACGGCTGTAAAACCTAAGGCATTTATCGCTTCTATTGCTTGCACACCACTCATGCCTGTTACATCGGGTACAGCAACAAGGCTGCTCTGCTGACCGTCTTCGCAACGTACATACAGGAATATCTTTGACCCGGGTGTAATCTGTGCACCAGCAGCAGGATGATGTCTGCCGACTATATTACCACTGCCGACTATTTCGTAATCAAGGCCGCTCTGATTGAGTGCCTTTGTGACATCCACGAGTTGTCCGCCTGTCAGATCCTGCATAGTTACTACATCATTCTCGCCGGGTAGCTTCTTAGATGAGCCACTGGACGGAGGGATGTTCTTATATTTTATGATGCTCTCCATTACCTCTTTGAGTAACGGGGCGGCAGTCGTGGAACCCTGTAAACCTACTATTTCCTTAGGCGGTTTATGTATCAATGCAAGTGCTAAATACTGGGGATCCTCAACAGGTAGGTAAGCTATGAACGATACGGTTACGTCGTCGCGGTTGCTACCCTGCTGTGCGGTACCGGTCTTACCACCGATGTTATATCCTTCTATATAAGCTTTTTTGCCTGTACCTGATGGCGTAACTACCGCGTTTAGCATTACACGTATGATGTCTGATGTCTGGGATGATATAGGTTTGCGAACGACAGTAGGCTGTTGGTTATATACTACGTTTCCTTCGCTGTCAATGACCTGTGAAACCACATATGGCTTCATCAGGTTGCCGCCGTTTATAAGAGCAGAAAACGCAGTCATTGCCTGTATCGCTGTGCAGTTAAAGCCCTGGCCAAACGAACTCGTGGCGAGTTCAACGGGATTTAGGTCTGCGAGTGCATACATAACAGATCGCGCTGAGACGGGTGCCTCGCCCGGAACATCTATACCGGTCTCTTCACCGAAACCAAAATCGTTTCGGTATTTGAAAAACATGTCGCGACCCATTCTCTCGTTTATCTGTATCATTGCCATGTTGCAGGAATTCGCAAGTGACTGTTCTAATGTCTGAGAGCCGTGTATGTCACCATACTCCTTTATCCAGCATGGCAAGTATGTATCCAACACCCATGTGTCGCCAGCACAGTGAAATGTATCCTCGGTGGTGATTATATCCTCCTCGAGCGCAGCAGCGGCCACGACGGGCTTAAATATAGATCCGGGCTCAAAACTTTGCGAGACATGGAAATTGATCCATGTGCGATACAGGTATTTTGTCTGCTCATCTTCGCTGAGCATGTCCCAATATTCTTTTACGCTTTCGTCTGTAAAGTAATTCGGATCACCCGGTGCACTCAGAGAGAACGAAGGATACTGCGCCATCGCGAGTACTTCACCCGTATTGGGATTCATAATCATGACCGCGGCGTATTCCGGTGTATATTGATTACCGGCCTTGACTACGGCCTCCTGGGCGAATTCTTGCAGGTAGCTATCTATGGTGGTTACAAGTGTTGCACCTTGTCTTGCGGGTATTTCTTCGACTATAGGGGTATTGTCCGGCGCGTATGTCCAAAACATGCGGCCTATCTCACCTGACAATTGCTTGTTGTAGTAGTTTTCGAGGCCCCAACTGCTGTCACCTCTAATAAAGCCCATTGTCTGAGGTGCAAATGCACTCTTGATGTAACGCCTTTTTGTGTCGGGAAAGGTATGAACGCCATTTAGGTCAGCGTCTCGAAGCAGCGTTTTTACGCGTGGTGTGACATCCTTTTTCAATATGTACCAGTTGGTATCGTTTACAAGCTTGCCTGTTTCATCTTTCGCCAAGCATGCGTTTAGTTCCTCTATAGGTATCTCCAGTATTTCAGAGAGTTTATTTAATATTTTTTCCAAGGTTCCCCTTGGGGTAGGGCGTGCGGCATCTGTTACGGCTATATCATTAAGGACCCTGATGTCCAATATAACCTTGTATACCGTATCACTGACCACAAGCTGCTGTCTGTTGCGATCCAATATCGCGCCCCTGTTTGGGTTAATGACCTTGTTGACGGAGGTCTGCGCAACGGTAGATTGATTTCTAGCTAACCGCTGATAGTCTTCGCCGTATACAATCTTGATATATCCGACGACCCCCAAAAGCCCCACGAGCAGAAAGCAACATATCGCACCCATGATGGCAATCTTTGCGCCGACAACGGACTTTTTCATGCTGTATCACCTATGATCCTATGTATAAGATCCTTAAAAAACTCTGTCGATAATCTAAACTCCGGTGCTTCCTCTATGGCATCCCTCTGGCTTACTACATAACTACCCTTGTCAACAGATATATGCTTCACCTGATATGGCTTGGGCTTAGACATTCCGAGGTCTGTTTTTGCTATTTGCTCTATTTCATCGAGATTGATCGTTAGTGTTATTTCTTCCTCAAGCTCCGATACCAATGCTTGACGCGCCTTCAGTTGCTCGTTGAGGCTTGCGACATAACGCGAGCCATCCTTTGCGAGTACATGTGTAAACGTTACACAGATGAGCCCGATAAATATTATCACAACGGTCATCACCTGCATGAACGACAGCTTATGTTGCCTGTTGTCCGCATAGATGTACACGGGCTTTATATTTATACGCTTAGGTCTTTTACGCTTACGCTTGACCGGTACATATTCGGGTTCCGGTAGTGCGTAAGCTACGGACACATTGGCGTGTTGAATATGCTTTTGTCTTAGGGGTCTTGCATATCGTGCCATATGTGTATCCTTTCACATGCGTCTTAAATCTTTTGGCCGAT
>CAYURR010000007.1:0-36555 GCA_964446745.1 uncultured Defluviitaleaceae bacterium
AAAAATTTACACCCACTGAGGGGTTCTTTAACTCTCAGTGGGTGGGGCTTGCGAACTTTAAGCGGATATTCTCGCTGCCCGATGTACCGCAGGTCATATTTAATACCTTTAATATTGCGATTTTAAAGATAATATTTGATACGCTGGCCGCAATCGTTATCGCGATCTTGCTTAACGAGGTCGTCAGCCGTGTATTTAAACGTACCGTGCAGACGATTATATATTTCCCTTATTTTCTGTCGTGGGTCATATTGGGCGGCATACTGCGGGATATACTCGCTGCTGACGGGCTTGTAAATACATTCTTGGGTGTATTCGGCGTTGAGCCCGTGTCGTTTTTGCAGACCAAAGCCATCTTTCCGTGGGTGCTTGTGATTACGGAAGTCTGGCAGATAACGGGCTTTGGCACGATCGTGTTTTTGGCCGCGATCACGGGCATAAACCCTTCGCTCTATGAGGCCGCGGCTATTGACGGAGCGGGGAGATTTAAGCAGACCATACACATCACGTTGCCGGGTATGATGACCACGATCGTTGTCATGTGCATATTGAGCATGGGTTCGATATTAAACGCGGGCTTTGATCAGATATTAAATCTATATAGCCCACTCGTGTACTCGACCGGTGACGTTATAGACACTTGGGTATACAGGGCCGGATTGCAGCAGGCTCAGTATTCGTTGGCCGCCGCGTTTGGATTGTTTAGGTCGGTCGTGAGCCTCGTGCTCGTGTCGCTGTCGTATTATATCGCCTACAAAAAGGCTGATTATCGCGTGTTCTGATGGGAGGGGATGCATAAGAATGGTAGATAGATCCTTTAGCAGACGTTTGTTTCATGTCTTTAATATTGCATTCTTTGTTATCTATGCGCTGCTGTGCTTGATCCCGATCATACAGGTGCTCGCTGTTTCACTGAGTGCCAGTCACGCGGTCGCGGCCGGTAAGGTTATGCTCATACCAGTGGATTTTACATTGAAGTCGTATGAGTACGTATTAAAGAAGCAGGCCTTTTGGCAAGCCATGGGGGTATCGGCCATCAGGATTGTTTTGGGTGTGGCTGTGGGTATGACGATGACCATACTCGCAGCGTACCCGTTATCAAAGGCCGCGGCCAGATTCCGCGCACGTACCGTATTTGTCTGGATGTTTATATTTGCAATGCTCTTTAGCGGCGGTATGATACCGACATACATGGTCGTGCGTTACACGGGGCTTTTGAATAATATCTGGGCACTCGTGTTGCCCTCAGCTATTCAGGTATACAATATTATATTATTGATGAACTTCTTTAGAAACGTGCCGGCTGAGATGGAAGAGTCCGCGTTTATAGACGGCGCGGGTCATTTCAGGACGCTTGTATCGATATACATACCGCTGTCGATGCCCTCGATTGCAACGCTAATGGTCTTTACGGTCGTGACGCATTGGAACTCGTGGTTCGACGGCATGATATACATGAACGATGCGGCCAAGTATCCTATGCAGACATATCTGCAGGCGATTTTGGTGCAGCCGAATGTAAAGCTCATCACAAAAGCTACCGCCGACCTGCTGCGTTCGATCTCGGATAGGACCTTAAAGGCCTCGCAGGTTTTCATCGCAGCGATCCCGGTCTTGATGATTTATCCGTTCTTGCAGCGGTATTTTGTATCGGGGATCATGCTCGGAGGTGTAAAGGAATGACGGATTACGCACGTATAAACGAAGAGGCCCGGATCGTATGGGACGGCTACAACAAAGGCAATCCGTCGCGTGTGCCGGTTACGATCTATGCGGATGCGCGTAACTGGCTGCATGAGCAAAAATGTAATACGGAGCGGATCACTTTGCCGCAGTATCTCAAAAGCCCCGAGCTCATGGCCCATGTGCAGGTCCGGACAAAAGAATGGGTCAGATTGAACATCCTGTCCGATGACGGCGTAGGTTATCCGACAGCAGACGAGGGCTGGCCGCTTATAGTGGATTTCCAGAACTTCTTAGAACCTGCATGGCTGGGCGGAGAGGTCATATATAACGACGAGCCGCATTGCAGACCGTTTCTCGAGGATGCAAAAGGTGAAACCTCAAAGTACGCGATACTCGAACGCGGCGCACCCGAACCGTTTTCGGGGATCATGCAGGATGTACTCGAGTATTATGAATATTTCGTATCACTGCGTAGTAAGGGCTTTGAATATAAGGGCATACCGATAGGGCATATCAGTTTGCCTTATAACATGACGGGCACGGACGGGCCGTTTACACTATGCTGCGGCATGCGCGGAGCCGAAGGGATCATATGCGACATGCTCGAGGAGCCCGAATACGCACATGCACTGATGGGACTTGTGACAGACGCGGTGATCGCACGCATAAAGGCCGCGAGGCGATATCTCGGTCAGGACGAGGTGCAGGACTACTGTGGGATAGCGGACGATGCGATTGCGATGCTCGGTACGGATTTTTATATGGAGTTCGTGCTGCCGTATCATAGGCGCATCTACGAGGCGTTGAGTCGTCCGGGTGCGTACAGGGGTGTGCATCTGTGTGGAAACGCGCAGCGCTTCTTCGGCATATTGCAAAAGGAATTGGGCGTGAAGGATTTCGACACGGGGTTTCCGGTGGATTTCGAGAGGCTGTATGACGAGCTTACGCCCGACACACGTGTAAACGGCGGGGTAGAGGCCGGTATACTACTTAACGGTACGCCCGATGAGGTCTTGCGACGCGCCAAAGAGATACTGTCGAGCGGTGTAATTCAAAAGAGTAAGAAATTCGTACTCAGGGAGGCGAACGCGCTGTCCCCGGGCACACCGCTTGAAAATGTAAACATGCTGTATCATGCGGCTGTAAAATATGGAACATATATGTAAGGACGAATTTAGTACGGCTAAAAGCCGTGAATAGAGGTAGTTATGACAGACAATAAATCGGCATCGGCCCAAAGGAAACAGCGAGTGTTCTTAGGGTTTGACGCATTTATCGACCATATAGTAAAGCCGATAAAGTCAGGCAGCGCACTAAATCCCGAGGCGTATTTCGAGAGCATGAATGCGTTCGGGCAATTCTTGAGCGAGCGGGACGGTATGAACTGCTCCGTTGAACTTGAAAGTTGTGTGGAAAAGTTGGGCGGCAACGCACCGATCACAGCCAATGCGCTGATAAGCCTCGATGTGGACTGCGTATGCGTAGGTGGCTTTGGCCTGCCGGAGATCAATCCTGTGTTCGCGGGGCTCTCGGAACGTGCTGAGCTAATAAGCGTAAGCAATCCAGGTATGACAACGGCGTTGGAGTTCGGTAACGGTAAGGTCATGCTCGGGATCAATAAGGACATCAACAACCTGGGTTTTGAACACATCACCGAACGCGTCTCAAAACAGGGCTTGATCGAGTATGTAAGTAAATCGGATTTATTAATGTTTCTAAACTGGAGCGAGCTGCCGCGGTCGACGGAGATATATAAGGGTTTTGCGAGCGAGGTATTGCCGCATGTGGACGGGGAAAAGATCCTGTATATGGACCTGTCCGACTGCGCGAGGCGAGACATGAGTGAGATCAAAGAGCTCTGCGGGGTTATAAAAGCATTGCCGAGGCATATACATGTGTACCTGAGCCTGAACAGTAACGAGGATAGGATCGTATGCGCCGCATGCGGTATCGACGCGGATAAGCCGGACGAAACCCGGGCACAGGCACTCGTTGAGTCACTCGGGCTTGAGGGCGTCATATTGCATCGCAGGGAGCGTTGCCATATGACCGGTAAGAGCGGGAGCGGCACATCACATACGCAGCTTTGCGAAACACCGGCGGTCAGCACGGGGGCCGGGGATAATCTGAATGCGTGCATATGTAAGGGCTTGCTGTCGGGTATGAGCCCGCAGGAGATCGTCGAGTTTGCGACGGCGGGTTCGGGATTTTATGTAGAGAACGGATATAGCGGCAGTATGGATCAAGTATTAAATAGGGCGAAAACGTCCCGGAAAGGATAGGCGTATGAATAAGGTTAAATTTGCGATAATAGGTGCGGGCAGCGTGTCGTTTTGTCCCGCGACGGTTTCGGATATTTTGTTGAATCAATCGTTTGCGCAGGTAAACATCGAGATATATCTGATGGATATCGATGAAAGGGCGCTGCGTGTGAGCGAGGCCTTTTGCAAAAAGGCTATAACATTTATAAACAGACCCATTACAATCAACGCGTCACTCAATCTGCGTGAGGCTGTTGACGGTGCGGATTTTGTAATAACGGCTATAGAAAAGGAACGCTATCATTACTGGTCGATGGATTTCCATATCCCTAGGCGTTATGGCTTCAGACAGGTGTATGGGGAAAACGGAGGACCCGGCGGCATGTTCCACACACTCAGAAACATCGGTCCGATGCTTGAGATCGCACGTGCGATGGAGGAGCTGTGTCCGAATGCATGGCTGTTAAACTACACGAACCCCGAGGCGAAGCTCGTAGAAGCCATATCGAAGCTTACAAAGATAAAGGTCGTAGGACTGTGCCACGGTGAGCAAATGGGTATGGATCAGCTGTCGGAGTTTTTAAATATACCTAAGTCGGATATCGATGCCAAGGCATGCGGGTTAAATCATTTCGGCTTCTTTACGGAGGTAAAGGAAAAGGCGACGGGCAAGGATCTGTATCCGCTGCTCAGGGAACGTGAGAAGAGTGTAGACTGGCTCGCACATTGGGATGAATACGGGCTGTCAAGATTGATGTTTAGGACATATGGACTTTGGCCGTATCCGGGTACGAACCATATCGGCGAATACATGGCATGGAGCGACGAGATGCTCGCGAGCACAAAGATCCAGTATTTCTATGATCCGGTCGAGCTCGACCCATGGAAGACGCGCAAGACCCCGGAGTTTGTATATTCGTTCTCGTCCAATCCTACAGACAGACCGCTGTTTAGGGATGCATCTAAGGATGAAAAACCGTTTGCGGGCGATCCGGGCTTTGCGGACGGTTACGAACAGGCGTTTGCGATTGGCGAGGCCGGGCTTTCGGGCTCCCATGAATACGGCATACCGATAGCGGAGGCTATATACTTTAACAAGCCGCTGCGCGTGGGTGCGGTGAATGTGCCGAACAAGGGTTATGTGCGTAATCTGCCTGAGAACATGGTCGTAGAGATACCGGCTGATGTGGATGGTAACGGTGTGCATCCGATCGGCGGCTTTGAACTGCCTACGGCTATAACTGCTATGATCGCACAGCAGGGCGCCATACACGACCTGCTGATACAGAGCTATACGGAGCAGTCGAAGCGTAAGCTGTTGCAGGCGATACTGCTTGACCCATGCGTCTCTAACTATAACAACGCAGTCGCAATGATCGACCAGATGTGCGAGCAGCAGAGTGAAATATTGCCGAAGCTTAGCTGGTGACGCGATGCAGATAATCGTAAAAAAGGACCACGAAGAGATATCGCGGACGGTTGCTGAGCACATCGCCGCATTTATAAATAAAAATCCCGGCTCGCTAATAAATTTAGCTGCCGGGGATACACCACTACGCGCATATGAGAAATTGATCGAGCTGCAACGCGACGGCGGGGTGGATCTTTCGTCGGCATACTACGTGGGGCTCGACGAATGGGTCGGCCTCGGATACGCGGTACGCGGCTCCTGCGCGCAGGTTATGCAGGACGGATTTTACAGGCCTGCCGGGATTGACCCTAGTAGGATATGTGCGTTTGACGGAACTGCCGATGTTAAAGGCGAATGCGAAAAGGTGTCGGACTTTATTTCCGCACACGGCGGCATCGGGCTCACCGTACTCGGTGTGGGTATGAACGGCCATATCGGGTTTAATGAGCCGCGATATGTCTGCGATGATACAAATGAGTCCGGGGATGCGGAAGAAATCGTCGGGCTCTGCCGCATCGTAACCCTAGACGAGGTGACGAGGGCTGTGAGTGTAAAATACTTCGACAGCCCCCAGCCTGTTAAGCAGGGCGTGACCGTCTCTCTCGAGACGCTCGTGGGCGCTCGTCAAGTGATACTGATGGCGACTGGGGCAAAGAAGTCCGAAATCATGAACCGCGTCATAAACGGAGAAAAGAGCGAGGCCGTACCGGCCTCGATGCTAAAGGATCATCAGGGACTTGTGGTTTGTGTGGATGAGGCAGTCGGGCTATAAAACCATATCACGGATCTTCACGGATTTTAAAGGATCTGCACGGATTTAACCTTATAAAGGTTTTATCCGTGCAGATCCTATTTTTATTCCGTGTCAATCAGTGGTAAATGCTTTATCAAACCGATACGCGAATGCGAAGCAGATCGTAGCTATTATGACCAACCAGCCCAGCACGGCAAAGCCCATATTTACATCCAAGCGCGTTGAGATATATCCAAACAACAGTCCGACGACGACACTTATCAGTCGCTCGGCGAGTGAGACAGCCGACTCGATCGTAGCCCTCGCGTTATCGTCGGCGTAGCGGTGCAGATGCCCAAACGCCACGGGGTAAATGATAGCCGCCCCGCAATACGCCAGCGACAGACCAAAGATACCTATAGGGGTGCGCGTAACAGCCGCGAATAGCATACCGCCACCACAGAGCAACGATGCGCAGAGTATAATATGCTTATGATTAAAATATTTTAGCAGCATACCCGAAACGAGCGAGGATGGTATTACGATGATAGAAAGCGCAGCCGAGACTACACCAAACAGCGCGACCGGAAACGCAAGGTCCTCGAGATACAGCTGCCAGAATTCATAAACATATGTTATGCATGCTGCAACAATAACTGCATTTAATAACACCTTCATAACGCCGACGTGCGAAGTCAAAAACGCTGCGGCGGTACGCATGATGCTTGCGATGGTATTTCCTTGTTCGGGTGGTGAAATGCGCGGAGGTTCCATCAGAGAGCATGATACGACAAACGCGATTGCAAAGCTAAATATCGATAAAAAATAGTTAAACTCCATGTTCCATGTCGTTGCGATGAAGCCGCCGGACAATGCGGCGATGATAACAGCTATGTAGTCTACAGCCCGCATGCGTCCGAGCGTTTGTTCAAAACTGTCTGCCTTGCCGGAACAGGCCAGCGAATCGTAAAGCAAAGCGTTACTCGCACCACTTACAAGTGCGGTGGAGATACCCGCGATGAATACCGCAATGGCAAATTGCCAGAAGTGATGCGCAAAGGTTATTATAGTCATGTATACGAGCGAAAGAAACGCACTAACCACGATGAGTTTTTTTCTGCCGAACCGATCCGCAAACAGACCTGAAGGGAACTCGAGACAAATAATCGTCGCCGCGTAGATGATCTCGCTCCAGACGACCATCTGAACATTCATACCGCGCTCACGCCAAAACAATCGCTCGATCGTATACGCGGGGACTAAGTTATGGAAGAAAAGAATAAGATACAGCTTTAGCTTGTTGCTATAGAAATTCATATATACGCTCCTTATGCAATAGTAATATTAAATGCATGCGGAGCGTGGTGGTGCTCGTATTCAGAGTTAGCAGGGGTAACGGATATAGTACATGGGGGCCCCTTTCTTATGTCAAGGGTATATTGTATACACTTTTGCATTATGTTAGAATAATTCGGGTTGCACGAACATAGCGATAAAGAGGGTGTCTGCACCCTCTTTTTATTATGAACGAATTATAGCAACAGGATATTTATGTGTCAAACATAGCAAATAGTCGCTGTACTCTATAGATAAAGGAGGCATAGCATAAATGGATGAAATAACAAGTAACTATAATGCGCGAAACAAATATATACATTATATAGTTCCGAATAATAAAGTTGATATGGGGCTTATACAATTAGGATATCATAAATGCTATCCGGGATATGGATATGGTCCGTTAATACGGGATCATTATCTTTTGCACTTTGTAAAAAAGGGTAGCGGGATATTTCAATTGGGAAACAAGACCTACAAGATAGTCGAGGGTGAGTGTTTTATGATATTCCCGCATCAGATCGCATATTACGAAAGCAGCGTAGACAACCCATGGGAGTATTATTGGATAGGATACACAGGCTTTAATGCGGGTACATATACAGAGAATGCGGGTTTTAGTTACAACCACGAGATACGTAAGATAATAAACGAAAATGAAATATTTAATGAATTTGATGAAATACTCGCGCAAGGGTTTTCGACCAGAAACAATCTGTTATATAAAAGCCTTTTGTTTTTAATCATGCATCACCTGACGATAACCTCGGGGGAAACCAAGGAAGATAATAGATTGCTTCATAAATCAACTACAAAATACGCGCATGACGAATATGTAGAATTAATAATAAAGATTATCGGTACGAGCTTTAAAGAAAAAATAAGCATAGAAAAAATTGCGGATAAATTATCTGTTGATCGAAGCTACCTAAGCAATTTATTTAAAAAGGAAACGGACCAATCTATAAAACAATATCTGTTAACCTACCGCATAAACAAAGCTATGTCTAAGATGCTTGACAAGAATAAGAGCATTTCGGAGATTGCCACAGAGACTGGTTTTACGGATCCGTTATATTTTTCTAGGTTATTTAAACAGCATGTAGGATATTCGCCGAGCGAGTATCGCAAAAACATATTGTGAATCAATACACACATTTGTCCATATGTATTTGTTATTTATCCATTGTAGAAAGAATAAATCGCATGTATATTTGTAGTCAGTAACAAAACTTTCGAAGGGGGATGTAAGATGAAAAAGAAGATTGTATTATCAGCGATTTTGGTTTTGTCCATGTTGACGAGTATGATGTCTGGATGTTCAAGCAAAAATGAACAACCGGCAAACAGCAATGCAACAACCACCGCACCTGCCGCAAATGAGACTAAAACCGATAGCACATCGGAAACCTCAAACACTACAAGTGATTCCGCTGCAGATGTACCGGAAGCTGGAAAGGTAAACGAATTCGGATGGGAAATACCGGCCGAGACCATAGTAATAAACGCATTTGACGCGAGCGGCAATTATGCGCCGACCGAAGCCGAGAAACAGGGTATTGTCAATGTAGGGGCATACATGAAGGAGAAATTCAACGTTGAGTTCAATGTTGCAAGGACAGCCGGAGATGGTGAAGAGGAAGTCAATCTTCGGATGGCATCCGGTGATTATCCCGATGTAATGTATAATCTGACCTACAATACCACACAACGTTTAATAAACTTGGGCAAGGCTGTAGAGCTCACCCCATATATGGATAGTGCCCTTTCTAATGTTAAAAGATCCATGGGTGACATGTATCCGTTGTTTTTAAACAACGAGGGTAAGCTGTTCTACGTACCGATAGGGATGGGCGCACTGTATGAGCTGCCTGACTACTCCGCACATATCAGATATGATGAGTGGATGGCAATAGGCTCCCCGGAAATCAAAACACCCGATGACTATTACAACGCATTAAAGGCTGTATTGGAAAAATTCCCGACAACACCAAACGGGGAGTCGAGATATGCGATGTCATTATATGACCAGGGTGATCCCGAAAACTTTGCCGGATATTGGGGTTTAAAGCGCGGATATAAAATAGAAAGCGACGACAGCTTTTCTTACTGGGCTTTCACTGAAGAAGGCAAAAATATGTCCAAGTTTTTCCAACGCTTCTACATCGACGGCACAATGGATCCGGATGCATTTATCAACAAGTTTGATGAATGGAAAGCAAAATTTTCAGCCGAAAGAGTTGCAGGAGCGATAGGCGGATGGTGGATTGGATACAATGCGGGTCATGAGGTATGGAAATCCACTGATCCGAACTGGACAGAGGAAAAGCGTACGGTACAGATAGCGTTCAAGGCACCGGAAGCCGAAGCCGCAAACCTGACGGGTAAAAATGAATACGGCGGCAGAAATACAATAATCACAGACAAGGCAAAGAATATTGATGCAATATTAAAATTCATTGACTGGGAATCGACCGAGCTGGGCATGGCCTTAACAGCATGGGGACTGCCGAACGGAACACCTACAGACGACCCGAATGTACAAGTCAAGGCATGGAATATAGACGAAAGCGGCAAATGGGCAATAGATCCCGAAGCCAAGACGGCGTTGATCAACGAGACATGGGATTACAACAGGGAAGGATATATGATGGGTATACCGATCATGTTCCAGAATGTTTCTCGTTGGGCTGATGGCATTCATTGTATATGGTATAACCAAATGTGGTATGACGAAAACAAATGGAAAACCATTATGATGAAAAACATGGAGGGAACCATATATAACGCATCAACGATGATCTTGAGGGATAAGAGCGAAGAGATTATCCTGATCGAGCAAGCGATAAAGGATGCAAGAAAGATGTATTGGCCGCTTGTAGTCCAGACAAAGACACCCGAAGAGTTTGAAAACGCATGGAAAGTGCTCCAGGATGCGCTGAAGGCTGCAGGTATCGATCAGTACTGCGCGACCATGTCTGAAAACTATAAGAATAACCTTGCAAAAGTAAATAAAGCGAACTAAAACTGTTCCAATAGGGAGACATAACAACTGTAAATAATTTGTTTGCATGTTTTGTTTCCCTTTTTTTGCCCGAAAAGGAGGATAGCTAATGTCAAAAAAACTAACACCCTTATTTCAAAACTTTAGGAAACAACGAGAGTTATGGTTATTATGCATACCCATAATTATATGGGTGGGCGTGTTCGCATATTACCCCATGTATGGGTTGGGCATGGCATTTGTAAACTACATACCCGGAAGAGAGATATTTGAAAGTGATTTTGTAGGCCTAAAGCATTTCATAACATTTTTAAAGAACCCTATTATATTTACATTACTAAGAAATACCCTTGCAATGAGCCTTCTGGGTATTACGATCGGTTTTGCTGTGCCTATAATATTTGCTCTACTGGTAAATGAGATCTCCAATACCAAAGGCAAGAAATTTATTCAAACGGCATCATATTTGCCACATTTTATATCATGGGTAGTGGCGGGCAGTATCATTTATATGATGTTATCAAACGAGGGTATAATTAATGAGCTGCTTGTAAGATTTGGCTTAATCAATCAAGCCATACCGTTTTTGTCTACCGGTAAATATTATTGGACAATATATACATTATCAAATATTTGGAAGAGTATAGGTTGGTCATCGATTATATACCTATCGGCCATAGCCGGTGTAGATCATGAACTGTATGAGGCTGCGGCTACAGACGGATTGGGTAGGCTTGGTATGGTGTTGCATATTACCATACCGTCCATTTTGCCAACCATAGCAGTACTGTGGATATTGGGTATCGGGGGTATATTGAACGCTGGTTTTGATCAGCATCTTATTTTAGGTAATCCGCTTACACAGCAGTATTGGGATGTTATTGACACCTATGCGTACAGATATGGGGTACAACAAGGACAGTATTCGGTCGGTACGGCGGTGAGCATGATGAAATCTGTTATTGGATTTACGTTAGTGTTCATAGTCAACCGGATTTCTAAAAAGGCTTTTGAGGTATCTATCTTTTGATATCGGCCGACCAGAAAGGAGTATAACGCATGAGCAGACCGTTTTATGTTAAACAAACAGTGTCCGGTAGGGTGTTTGATATATGCAATGTCATATTTATGGTGTTCTTTACAACTATTATGATATATCCGTTTCTAAATATATTGGCGATATCATTTAACGACGGATTGGATGCTGTACGTGGCGGTATATATTTATGGCCTCGCAAGTTTACTACTACAAATTTTGAATATGTACTAAAAAATAAAGATTTAATTAGGGGTTCGTATGTATCGGTCGCGCGTACTGTGGTAGGCACTGTTACAGGTGTTTTTTGTAGTGCGTTATTGGGATACATAGTCAGCTGCAAAACCTTTGCGGGACGTAAATTTATGCGTATTTTGTTCATTATAACAATGTACTTCAGCGGGGGACTTATTCCTACATATTTGTTGATGATCAAACTGGGCTTTATGAACACATTTTCGGTTTATTGGGTTCCGTCGTTGTTCAGCGCCTACTATATGTTGTTGACATCCTCTTATATACAAAACCTTCCGGATTCATTATTTGAGTCGGCACGCATTGACGGTGCAAGTGAATTAACTATTTTCGTAAAATTGGTAATACCTCTATGTATACCAATGCTTGCGTGTATCGCCATATATATCGGCGTGGCTCAGTGGAATTCGTGGTTTGATGTAAACCTCTACAGCAAAAACGGCAACTGGGATAACCTGCAGATCCACCTCTATCGTCTGCTTAATCAGGCTACCGCGTTGTCAAAGATCACAGAGCAGCAGCAGTTATCCGAAAAGATGCGCGCATTACAACCGGTGACTGTACGTGCCGCCATAACGGTCGTCGTGACCACCCCGATTATCATTATCTATCCGTTCTTTCAACGCTATTTTATATCCGGCATAACGATAGGTGCTGTTAAGGGTTAATATTTAAGGAGGTAATCATGATATTAGAAAATGACTTTTTAAAAGTCGAATTGGGGAGCATAGGTTTTCCTAAACTATATACATATAAACCCGCCGAGCAGAGCCTATGCGGATACAGTGATGACGATAAAATAGGGATAAATCAAGAGCAGTTTGAATTATCATCGTTTATCGTTTTACAAAGCGGTAATGTATATACAGTATCCCATCCATCGGGCTATAGCTTTTCTGTGACGGTCAATTTAAACAATTCTTGTATAGAATATAAGATTGAACAAGCAAAAGACAGTAAGGACATAACTACAATCGATCTGAACCGTTTCACATTGCTTAACTTCGATGAGAGTTATCATTACGCGAGGGACTATTTCATTCGAAATCAATGGTTTGCGGAAATGGGCAGGGGATTGTCCGGCGCGCGTTATGAGGTTGGTGAGGTTATCGCTGCCTTTCCTGACAGTCAGGGTAGTGTCAGCGTCCACGCTTGCGGGTTCAAGGAAGATATGTGCGCTTATGTAACTACGGATTACGCGGTGATGCCGCTATACACAAGGCATGCGCCGCATTCGTCGCTTGCCTACAGAAGTAAGTCTTTTTTATTGGGTATCAACCGCTGTGTCCTCAGGATAAATAATAAGCCGATAAAACCCTTTACATTCAAGATCGCCTTTACCGGGGATATAAACGGAGACGGTATCGCCAATGACTGCGACTATCAATTGGCCTTACGTGAAGAATTGCCAAAGCCTAACCCGATATATAAGGATGCGTCGTGGTATAAAATCATGTGTGCCGCAAACGGTGCCGTGACCACTACGTTTACGGATGCTTTGGATATAATAAAGGCCATACATAAAATGACAAATGGGCGTAAGCAGATTGTTTATTTGGTAGGATGGCAATATACGGGACATGACAGCGGTTACCCTTCATTCGACAAGGTAAATGAGCAATTAGGCAGTGTTGATGAATTGATTGCGATCATTAAAGAGGCGAAGGAAAAATATAACTGTGCGTTAAGCTTGCATATAAATGTCGATGATGCATATACGGATAATCCCGGATACGATGAGAGCTTGATCAGCTGTGATGTCAACGGAAAGCCTATGACATGGGAAAGGTTTTACGATAAGCAGGCTTATCATATAAACCACACCAAGGACGTAGAAAGCGGATCGATTTTCAAGCGCTTAGATGCACTGTTAAATCTATTGCCCATTGACGAAAGTATTCATATCGATGCGTTTCGTAATACGAATTACAGCTGGGAAAGTGATCGTTTTATCGGGCCGGACGAGGAACTCTATTGTGGTATGCTGCCTATCATCAAGTATTTGTCAGATAGAAATATCGATGTTACAACAGAGGCGTTAAACGGCATGGTAGTAGAACCATCAGCTGTTTTCAGCGGGTTGTGGCACAATTTTAGACATCTGCCTGTTTTGTATCACAACATCATCTACGGGGGAGCGCGCGGATACAATCCCATATCGGTAATCATCGGTTCTGCGCTTAATGATGACTATACCCGCGATAAGCTGCACGCAACAAACGATATATTGGAGCAGATCGCGATGCATCACCTGCTTTACAAATATCTGCTGACATTAAATATGGTCAACTACACCACGAATGGACTGTCTGCGACCGTGTGGTATGACAATGGTACTGTAGGTTACGCGTCCGAATATCCGCAGGTTGTGGAGCTTGTATGTGACGGCACTGTAATAGCGGATAATCAAACCCGTTTCATCCCTCTTGATGACGGTATATATGTATACTCAACCACCGGTGGTATGTTAAAACGGAGGCTGCCGGAGGGGTATCGCAATGCCAAGCTTGACCTGTGTGTACAATACGGCAAGCAAGAGATACTCAGCTCGTTTGTAAACGGCGACAGTATTTATATTGATATGCCTAAAGAGACATTAATCAGAATAACTAAAACCGGACATAAGGATAGGTGATGAGACTTGATAAATACTAAGATATGTCAATTGATGCTTGATTACGATAAAGAGAATTTCACATTTAGGTATTCATATTTAGGTAAGTCCTATCTTTATATTACATTTGATAATCCCGGTGAGGTTTACTACAAGCGAGGATCGGATCACGACATTCAAACGATGCCTCCTATACAACAATTGGTTTTTTCGGCTGAAAAATCATGTAAAGCGACAATGACTTTTTATTTAAACGATGCCATTGTATTAAAGCCAAATCGCGCAACCAAAAATCAAGCAATATTGTCCCAGCACGGCAAGCCGTTGATTTATGGGGTAAACGGGCTATATGATTTAGTTGATGACACATATATTACATGGCATGGGATCAAATGGAATTATTTATCAAAATCTATACAGCGTGTTGAAGATAGCGATGTCGTCAATATATCCGTAGACATCAATGTAGGCGACACATTGGTGATCAATGTGCTGCAGTGCTATTATCAATTGCATCTGGGATATACAAACCACAGACCGTTAGAAAGACGTTTTGATAACAGAACCATCTGTGGTTGGTGCTCATGGGAGGCTTATCTCAGGAACATTAAACAGGATGATGTCTGTGAAACCGTAGAATTTCTAAAAGGCAAGCTTAGAGATTACGGGCTTGAATACATACAGATCGACGACGGCTACCAATCCACTCTAATGCCACCCGAAAACGCATCCCTATATGACGGATGGACCCTCACCAATGAAAAATTCCCAGACGGCCACGAAGGGATAATAAAGACAATACAGGACGCGGGCTTTAAGCCCGGCATATGGACAAATTCCGCTATCTCAAACAGGGATTACGCAGCCCTTAGCAGCTCGTTCTTTAAGGACAGTAGCGGCGAGCCCCTTAAAGTGGCGTGGCTCGGATATGTAATGACATGCGATGATGAAATTTTAAATGAGGTCCATGCCATTTTTAAAATGCTTCGCGAAATGGGATATGAGTATTTCAAGATAGATGCTATACGACATTTGATTTATGACGGCTTGCAAACTGCGGTCAGAGAGGGTTATATCTCAAGTGAAGAAGCACACAGCCGCTTTAGAGCCTACATAAAAACTATCCGTGATGCTATCGGTGATGACAGCTACCTGCTTTCGTGTTGGGGTGTGTTGACGGAATCTGTCGGATTGGCCGATGCACTGCGCTTTGCGACCGATGCCGGTGCGAGCAACGCTTCGTTGTACATGATGCTGTACGAATCTGCGCGTTGGCATCATACCCACGGCATCCTCTATAAAAATGATCCGGACCACCTCTGCCTTAGAGCCGGTTATGACTTTACCAAGACTGTAACCTCTGTCACATCATTAAACGGATACGTCTATATGATAAGCGACAATGTCTCCGAATATAACGATGATCTGGTAGACATTGTAAAGGTTACAATACCTCCCATTGATGCCGTGACAGCCGAGACCGGTCCGGTCGATTTAACTGTCGCCAGCAATTATTATAAAAACTTTAAGGCCCCGTTTGATAGCAATGCATTTTCGCCCGGATCATTGTGGGTTACGCATTTTTCACAGACCGATAGGCATTGGGCTGTTGTTAATGCTATTCTATTGGGCGAGGAAAGTGATGATAAAACAAGTATCACTATCAACTTGGAAAATCTCGGCCTAAACCCCGATAAGACTTATATTGGATTTGATTTTTGGAGTCAAAGGCCACTGGGTAAAATAGATAAACAATTAACTATCAATAATCAAAAAGAGACTCAAAACTCGGTAATTGCGTTAAATGAATTAACAGGGGAGCTGCAATTAATAGCTTCGTCACGCCATGTCAGTATGGATGTGATCAGTGTTACGGATGTTATAAAGTCCGAAAAGGGCCTAACGATGAGGCTTAAGGGTATTAAAGGCGATACGGTTGATTATTGGTTCGCCATTCCCGATGATGTATCAAGCAACGCTATAGCGGTGGATAATTCAACCGGCGCAGGTGTAACGATCACTAATATAGACGGTTTTGCAAAGCTAAGTTATACATTTAATAGTGAAACAGCGGATTTACATGTTTATATAATGTAAACCGAATTATATATAGACTAAAGGAGCTAATAGGTTATGAAGATTACGTTTATGGGTGCGGGCTCGACGGTATTTGCCCGCAATGTTTTAGGGGATTGTATGTGTACGCCGGATTTACAGAATGCGGAGCTGTCTTTATATGACATTGACGGCGAACGCCTTAAGGATAGTGAATTAATCCTTTCCGCTATCAACAAGAATGTAAACGAGGGCAGAGCCAGAATAACTACCCATCTGGGAGTAGAAAACAGAAAGGAAGCACTCAGGGGTGCGGACTTTGTAGTAAATGCAATACAAGTCGGGCTTTATGATCCTTGCACCATTACGGATTTCGAGGTGCCGAAAAAATACGGCCTGAGACAAACTATTTCCGATACCTTGGGCATCGGCGGCATTATGCGTGCGCTGCGTACCATTCCGGTGTTAAAGGGTTTTGCTGATGATATGGCTGAGGTTTGCCCGGGCGCAGTATTTTTAAACTACACAAATCCGATGGCCATGCTGACAGGTTATATGCTTCGTTATACACCTATTAAGACAATAGGCTTGTGCCATAGCGTACAGGTATGCTCTAGCTCGTTGTTGGCCTCTCTCGAAATGGAGGACAAACTGGAAGGACGCAAGGAATTAATAGCCGGTATCAACCACATGGGATGGCTGCTTGAGATCATGGATAAAAACGGAAACGACCTGTATCCCGAGATCAAGAAACGCGCAAAGGCAAAGAATGAAAGCGGAAAACACTGGGATATGGTCAGATACGATTATATCGACAAGCTCGGTTACTACTGCACGGAGAGTAGCGAACACAACGCCGAGTACAACATGTTCTACATAAAATCAAAGTACCCCGAGCTGATAGACCGTTTCAATATACCGCTCGATGAATATCCACGCCGTTGCGTAGAGCAGATAAAGGGATGGGCTAACCAAAGGGATGACATCCTCGCAGGCGGCAACATCACGCACAAGAGAAGCCATGAATTTGCCAGCTACATAATGGAAGCCATCGTAACAGGCACACCATACAAAATCGGCGGCAATGTTCTTAATACGGGGCTGATCGAAAACCTCCCCGCGGATGCCTGTGTTGAGGTGCCCTGCTTAATCGACGGTTACGGCATACACCCCACGTATGTAGGCAAGCTTCCGCCGCAGCTTGCAGCCATGAACATGACAAACATCAATGTTCAACTGCTTACAATCGAAGCTGCCGTTACCGGCAAAAAGGAACATATATATCACGCGGCTATGATGGATCCGCATACTGCGAGCGAATTGTCTATTGACGACATCATAAAAATGGTGGACGAATTGATAGAGGTTCACGGAGATTGGCTGCCTAAATATAGGTAAATAAAAATCGCCGCCGATGCAGGTAATACCTGCATTGGCGGCGATTTAAAATGGTTCTTGGTGTATATTGTCTATACTTGTACATTGTGTTAGAATAAATCCGGCTGCACGAACAGGGCGATAAGGCTAATCCTCAAAAGCGTTCCGCTGTAAAGCGAGAAATGACCGAGGGGGTGAAGCCTAATGATGACGGCTTATGAGACGATTGATTTAATGCTCCATTTTGGAACATTCTTGATTTCGACGATTTCGCTTGTATTTTCAATTATTGCTATCTTCACAAAACGAAGATAACCGCCCTGATAACCTAACAAGTCCAGGCGGTTATATCTTCAATCATTGAGGATTAGCCGTCACCTTGCGGATGCGGCTAAAGAGGGTGTTAGCGCACCCTCTTTTTTATTATATTCAAATTATAGCAGTGCAATACTGCCATGTCAAACCCATAAGAAACATTCACTCGTTCTACATACAACACTTATTCCATCTCTATATAAAACGTCTTTATCTCAAAGTTACCAAACTCAGTCTTGATCTCGCTGCTCTCGACCATGTCGCCGATCGGCTGCTCGAGTAGGTTTATTTCCTGATAGCGCTTGATCCTGAAGTCGGAGGTCAATGTGATGCTGTGTTTTCCGCCGGAACGTTCATGCAGGCGGACGACATAGCCTTTTTTATTTTCGGCCTTCTTGAACGCGTCTATAGCGACCGCATCGTTGTCCGATTTGATCACGCGTTGCTCGGTAAGGTCGCCCGATAATACCGATGCGGGCACATTCAAATACAGGCTCTCTTTGATCATCGTAAGGATCTCATCACTGCCCGAGGACACTGAGTCCGCATGCGGATACAGAGAGTATGTGAAGGTATGCTTGCCGCGATCGGCTGTAAAGTCCGGCATGGACGGCGCGCGCAGCAGGGATATCTGCATGCGGTTGTCGCGTGTGCTGTAGCCGTATTTGCAGTTGTTCATCAGTGCGACGCCGTAACCCGTTTCGGAAAGATCGCTCCACTTATGCGCGCAGACCTCGAACTTCGCATAGTCCCACGAGGTGTTCCAGTGGGTCGGGCGTTCGCAGTGCCCGAATTGAATGTCGTAGCTCGCCTTTGTGCTGCGGACGTTTACGTCAAACTCGGCCTTTAATATGCGGTGGCTCTCGATCCAGGCTACATTCGTAACAAAATCGACACGGCGGCTGTTCTTGTACAGGACCATGTCCTGTGTGATCTTCGACGAACGATAGGTGAATACGAAGCGGATCACCGTACGCAGCGCACCGTTTTCTACGAGCACGGGTTTCTCGGCGAGCTTTGCGTATTCGGGTTTTTCGTAGTGATAGATATCCACATCCCACGCGTCGAAGTTCATCGGCTTATCCTCGTAGATCACGAGCTGATTGCCAAGACCCTTGATGACCTCGCGGTTATTTGTTTTGTCAAACAGGGATTCTATATTGCCGTCCTTGTTCCACTTGATTACATACAACGGTGTCTCGATCGTGGAATTGTCGAGGTCTACATTTGAAAGCCCTGTGATGGTCGGAATGGAGCTGCTGGGGGTCACGTTTACGGTCATCGTACTCATGGCGGGTAGCTGTATGTCGAGCATATAACCGTTCTCGCATGCCTGAGCGGGTATAGCTTTACCGTTCGCGTCTGCGAATGTAAGTCCCTTTTCGGTCTCGGGTATGAATACCCCGTTCGCACCAAAGAATGCGGCGATCATATATACATTTTCGGCTGGTCTTGTGACAGCGTTTTGCAGGTTCAGTAAGGTCTTGCATACATCCTCGTATTCCGCGCGGGCATCTGTATACACCTCGTGTATGGACGAGCCCGGCAGGATATCGTGGAACTGGTTGCGCAGTATCGTCTGCCAGGTCTGCGTGAGCTCGTCGATCGGGTACGCGCCTTTCACAGTACCCGCGATCTCCGATAACGAGCAGAGCCATTCGGTCTGTGCGGCCATGAACTCTGTGCGACGGTTCATGAGCTTGTTGTGTGCCTGGGTCGTATATGTGCCGCGATGGTACTCCAGATAGAGCTCGCCGTCCCAGGTGTGGACGTATTCGGTCGTGTTCTCGAGGTTCTCGTGCATCTTGTCAAAGAACTCCCCGGCCTTTACGGTCTTTACATTCGGCAGAGCGGGGATCCGATCCATAGCGCGGCGCATCTTGAGCATGTTGCGGTTTACGCCGCCGCCGCCGTCTCCGAAGCCGTAGGAGATCAATACATCCTTACTGAGGTCCTTGTCGCGGAACTTTTTCCAGGTGCCGATGACCGAGCGCGGGCTCAGCATGCCGTTATATGTTGCGTAGCGCTTGTCAAACGGGATGCCTACCTCGGGGGTCGTGATCAGGTATGACATGATCTCGGTGCCGTCGATACCGCGCCAGACAAACAGGTCATGCGGGATCGTGTTGAATTGGTTCCAGCTGATCTTTGTGGTCATGAATGTCTTTATGCCGCATTGTTTCAATATCTGAGGCAGTGCCCAGCTGTAACCGAACACGTCGGGCAGCCATAGATAGTTGCATTCCACATCGAGTTCATCCTTTAGGAATTTGCATCCATAGAGGAATTGGCGAACGAGTGCCTCGCCGGACGAGATATTGCAGTCGGCTTCGAGCCACATGCCGCCGTCTGCTTCCCATTGTCCGCTCTTGACGCGCTGCTTGATCTGCTCGTAGATCTCGGGCGCGTCTTTTTTGATATATGCGTAGAGCTGCGGCTGGGATTGCAGGAATATGTATTCATCGAACTCCTTCATGAGCCTAAGTACGGTCGAGAAGGAGCGGATCGCCTTTTCACGCGTGTGCTTTAAACGCCAGAGCCATGCCACATCGATATGCGTATGCCCAACGCAATACACGGTGACGGCGCGCTTTGTACTCTCGCTCATCTTATCGAGCGCGGATTTTAACACCGTCAACGCCTTGCCCACTGTTGCGTAGAAACAGTCCTCGTCCCAGTCGATCTGCAGATAGGCTTGATTGAGCGCGGTCATGAGCTCGGCTCTGCTTGGGTTATCGTCATCGAGTTGCTTGAGGGTTTTGTAGATGGCTTTCGAGAGATAATAAAATTCGTCTGTATCCGCATCGAGATAACCGATATCGGCACGTTTGATCGTGTGCTCGGGGTCTACATAGCGACCGGCAGCCATGCTGTCATTTAGCGCAAGGCCCATCCAGAGTAAAAACGTAAGTCTCACGGTTTGACCGGCCAGGTCGTTCAGATTAACATCCTGATGATTCGAATCCACGCCTTGATACGGCTTGCCGTCTATAAACAACAGGGACTCGAAGCCGTCGTTTGTACCGCCGCCCGTCAGGCCCATGTCAAAAACCCCGTAAACCTCAGCGCCGTCTTGCTTGGTGGGTAAGGTTACTTCCTTTTCGAGCCAATAATACATGTCGCGACCCTTGAGTCTGTCGCCGATATTGATCGGCATGCCTTTTAATGCCTCTCTAAACTCCTCGGGCAAGGAAGCCGTATAAACCTCATCCGGTGATTTTGAACCCTCTGAACACGTAAACGGTGCTATGCATTGGCACTGCCTGTAGCGGAAACGCTCGAGCTCCCTGGTGCGCTGCTCAAGCTTTTCTAATGTAAAAAACATCGTCTATTCCCCCTTAAATGATGTATGCATTTTGTATATGAGTTTTCGTTTGACCGCTTCATTATAATGGGTTATCATATTTTTTGAAAGAGTAGATTGTAAAGTAATAGACATATTCGGAGGTAACTATGGACATCATCAAGGCTTTGGAACAGGAGTTCAAGCTCAAGACATATCAGGTACAAAACGTGGTCAAGCTCATTGACGAGGACAATACGATCCCGTTTATAGCGCGTTACAGAAAGGAGCTCACGGGCTCGTTGGACGATCAGGTGCTCAGGGAGATGCATGAGCGGCTAATCTATCTGCGCGGCATGGACGAGCGCCGTGAACAGATACGCAAGAGGGTAATCGAGCTTGATAAGATGACGGACGAGCTCGCGGCTACGATCGATAATGCCACGACCCTTGCAGAGCTTGAGGATATCTATAGGCCGTACAAGCCGAAACGCCGCACGCGCGCGACGATAGCGAAGGAAAAGGGTCTAGAACCGCTCGCGCTGCTGATATGGGCGCAAGAGATTACGGAACCGGTCGAAAATCTCGCGCAGGGATACATAAATCCGGAGCTCGGTGTCGAGGATGCTGCGGCTGCGCTTGCGGGAGCGGGGGATATCATCGCGGAGATTATCAGCGACGATGCGAAATACCGTCAGATCGTTCGCCAATATATTTGGGATACGGGGCTAGTTAAATCCGTAGCGACAGACCCGGAAAAGACCTCTGTGTATGAGATGTATTACGATTTCAACGAACCCGTGAACAAGATTGCGGGGCATCGCGTGCTCGCAATAAACCGCGGTGAGAAAGAGGAGTATCTGAAGGTCACGCTCGAGATAAATGAGGAAATACTGCTGAGGCTTCTATATCATGACATATTAAAGAACAACACATATACAAAGGCATTTCTTATAAATGTAATAGACGACAGCTATCATAGACTCGTCGCGCCGTCCGTGGAGCGTGAGATACGCTCGGCATTGACCGAAACCGCGGAGGATAACGCGATAAAGGTATTTGCCGAAAACCTGCGCCAGCTTATTTTGCAACCGCCGATAAAGGACAAGATCGTGCTTGCAGTCGATCCGGGGTTTAGGACGGGCTGCAAGATTAGCGTCATAGATGGCACGGGCAAGGTGTTGGACACGGCAGTGATATACGCGACGATCGAAAAGGACACTACAAAGTCAGGAAATATCATCAAGTCCCTCGTGGACAAGCATAATGTCGAGATCATCGCGATCGGAAACGGCACGGCTTCGCGCGAGAGTGAACAGTTTGTGGCTGACTTTATACAGCATTATCCGCGCAAGCTCTACTATGTGATAGTAAACGAAGCGGGCGCGTCGGTGTATTCGGCTTCAAAGCTCGGCGCTCAGGAGTTCCCGGATTTTGATGTGTCGCTTCGAAGCGCGGTTTCGATCGGTCGCAGGCTCCAGGACCCGATGGCGGAGCTCGTAAAGATCGATCCGAAGAGCATTGGGGTAGGGCAGTACCAGCACGATATGAATCAAAAGAAGCTCGGCGAGAGCCTTGGCGGCGTGGTTGAGAGCTGCGTTAATACGGTCGGCGTAGACTTGAATACCGCTTCGCCCGCGTTGCTGTCGTATGTGTCGGGCATCAGCGCGACAGTAGCCAACAACATCCTCGAATACCGTGAGGAAATCGGCCGCTTTACGACCCGCAAGCAGTTGTTAAAGGTCAAGAAGCTCGGGCCCAAGCTGTTTGAACAATGCGCGGGCTTTTTGCGCATACCGGAGGGCAAGCATCCGCTAGATAACACAGCCGTGCACCCGGAATCCTATGAAGCCGCAGAAGCGCTTTTAAAGAGTATGGGCTACAGCCTCGAGGACGTAAAAAATAAGCGACTGCAAGATCTGCGTAGCCGAATAGAGCATATGAGTATGAGCCTAAACGATATGGCCAAGCAGTTAAACGTAGGGTTACCGACTATCAAGGATATCATCTCCGAGCTTGAAAAGCCCGGTCGCGACCCACGTGAGGACATGCCCCCGGTCGTACTTCGAAGTGATGTGCTGTCGATGGAGGATTTATACGAGGGTATGGTGCTGCAGGGGACCGTACGAAACATCGTGGACTTCGGTGCGTTTGTGGATATCGGCGTGCATCAGGACGGGCTCGTGCATATCTCACAGATCGCCGATAAATATGTAAAGCATCCGATGCAGGTCGTTAGCGTTGGGGATATCGTTGATGTAAAGGTCGTAAGTGTGGATGTGGCGAAGAAGAGGATCGCGCTGAGCATGCGCGGGGTAGGGAAGGAATGAATTATGGATTTTGGGGATTGTTGCCGTCTATTGCCGCTATTCTATGTGCCTTTGTATTAAAAGATGTGATTGCTTCATTGGCTGTAGGCGTAATATTAGCCTTGATTATTTATGGCTTTAGTACAGGATTGGGTTTTTTTGATGTGTTAAACACCCTCTATGCCATACTTACAGACAAAATGTCGGAAAACACCTCGTTAATATTTTATCTGTTTATGCTTGGCTCGATTGTTTCGCTCATTACACTGTCAGGTGGACATAAAAAATATGGGGATTGGATATCTCGCAATATAAAAACAAAGGCAGGGACATCCTTTGCCACTATCGCTTTAGGTCTGTTGATCTTTTTAGACGATTATTTCAACTGCTTGTTGATAGGCAATGTGATGTCACCTGTCACAGATAGACAAAACATCTCCAGAGCAAAGCTAGCCTATTTTATTGACTCAACCGCGGCTCCTGTATGCATTATTGCACCTATCTCCAGTTGGGCTATGACCATAGCCCGAACGATTGAAGACGCAAAAGGAGAAAACGGTCTTCAAGTATTCATCAGCTCTATTCCATATAATTTCTATGCAGTGTTTACATTACTTTTTGTTTTATATGTAGCCCTTACCAATTTTAATTTCGGCGCTATGAAGCGTATGGAGGATAATGCAAGGGTCAGAGAAACGGATATAATAAATAATCCGGATGAAAAGCTAATAGTAAATACATATTCTGATAGGGCATCCACATTCGACTTGATTTTCCCAAATATTTTCCTTGTGGGGTTTGTGATATTTTCTATACTCTATTTGGGAAAATTCTTTGACGGTGAGGTTTCTCTTTTTTCGGCTTTTGGTAATGTGGATACGTCCGTTGCTATGAATTACGGGTGCTTTGCTACATTAGCGCTTTGCTTTTTTATGTATGTTCCGCGTCGGATCATGGGCATAGGCCAATTCACTGAGGCGGTGATCACTGGAGCAAAGCTCATTTTACCTGCGATTGCCATTTTGCTTTTGTCATGGGTATTAAGCACGCTTAGCTGTGATTTTTTATCATGTGATACATATATAGACGGTCTGATCAATAATCTGGGTGTAAATGTAAGCCTACTGCCGCTTGCGATCTTTGTCGTTTCAGCGATTGCATCATTTTCCCTGGGTTCATGGGGGGCGTTTATGATCACTATACCGATAATTGCTGTCATAGCGGATACTACAGGTAGTATGCTGCATGTGTTTATTGCGGCAACACTATCCGGGGCTGTCTTTGGTGATCATTGTTCTCCGATTACCGATACAACGATATTGGCCTCTATCGGGTCGGGCTGCAATCATATAGAGCATGTGAAAACGCAACTGCCATATGCTTTGGTTATATGCATTGTCTCTTCGGTTTCTTATTTTATATTGGGATTTAGCGGTAGTATTATATTGAGCTATGTTAGTGGTTTTGCTTCACTTGCCGCTATTATAGTCTTGATAAAAGGATGGGATGACATAAGTGAATGCATTAAGAGAGTGGTTTTTAAATAAAGGCTTTGTGCCGGCAAATAAAGATGCCGTTGAAGTATACAGAAAATACAAGGACTACAGCCTGCTTCAGGAAATGAGCGCTACTATCATTGCCTCATGGTCATTTATATATAACGGGGTCTGCAAAGAAATAGATCATAATCTTTTAAGCGTATTCTTTTATCCGGATCGACCGGTGTACTGGACTATACATAGGGGTACGGCATCCTCAATGTCACTTCAAGATATCGTAGACTACATATACCGATTAAGTGTCGAGGCGGGACTTCCATATTTAAAAATAAAGATGATTGACGAGCATTTTCTTAATGAATACCATTCGATTCAGGGATACGACATTGAATGCAGCTATATCCGTGATGACAGTGAATATTTTTATAAAACGTCTGATGTAATTGAAACGGCTGGGAAGATAAACGAGAACAAAAGACGTGTAATAAAAACAGTAACGCGAAATGAAAATGTTTCGGTTATTAACATGACAAATGAAAACAAACATATATGTTTAGATATTGAACATATATGGTGTAGGGGCCGAGATTGCGACAAATGTGATATCTATTCCGGCTGCGAACAAAAGGCAATGGAAATCATGGTAGATTTATTTGACGAGGAACGATATAAGGGACTGTTTCTATGTGAGGATAATACACCGATAGGCTACTGTATAGCCGAGGAAATAAACAATGATCTCTGGTATGTATACTTTGGTAAGGCAAATATGACAAACGGCTTTCCTTTTTTGATGTATACAATGGCCAGAGATTATTTTAATCATGTAATAGAGTTAAACCTAAACGAGGATATGGGTAAACCGGGCTTGCGTTATAACAAAACCAATTTTAGTACACATAGATTAAGTAATAAGCACATTTGTGTTTACAGAAAGAGGTAATAAGTTGAAATTAGCAGCTTCAATCATGGTAATCTTGGCAGCGATTGTAATGTTATTCATTGGTGATTTTTCACTCACTCCGTGGGTTACATCGTTTCAGGTTAATTATCCGACATACTCGTCTATCTTCAATAGCAGCAATGCTCAACAACACACATATATCATACAAAATTCAGAAAAAGAAATATTAAAGCTTGATCAAAACCATGTGGTTGTGGGGCATATTAAATCAAATAACAACAGTGCAAAGGGATTTAATACAGCTAAAGCGGTAGCGCAGGACATGGATGGTAATGCCTACGTTTTAGATGCCAACTTTGGTGGCTCTATGGAGCGAAGTAAGGAACGTATACTAAAATACTCGCCTTCAGGTAAGCTCCTTGGGGTTGTATATGAATATGATTATACAAATGACAGCTATATCTTAACAAAAGGTAAGCTTACTGGATTGACATATAAAAACCGAAATATTTATTTTGTCAGGACAGACAATAACGGCTTCTTTTTAGAAAAACTGGATACGGAAAATATGGATAAAGGGGCGATAACTGTTGAGGAATATCTCTTTAAGGACGCCTTCTTTGACATTACATATTTTGATATAAATGTAGATAAAGAGCTATTAACCTTTGCCACAAAGGCAGGGGATATATTTCAATATAACTTTAGAGCAGAGCAAACGATATATATACAAAACACGGAAGTAACCTTACCGTGGTGTGCGATGTCAACTGATAATGGTACCATTTTTTACTCTGATATAATATCAAATGATATTGTAAAATATTCGGATGGTAAAAAAGAATTGTTATATAAAATATCAGAGGACGAAAGCGCGTGTTATCGCTTAACCTCTTTTGATGATAAATTGATAGCAACTGCAAATGACGCAGTTTATATTATTAACCCTAATGGTGGCGATGCCGTTAAGCTTTTCGAATATTATTTTAGTAATAAGACGAATGCCTTTCGATGGATAATATTTGTTTTAAGTATATTTGCAGTGATTGCTTTTGGCTATATCTTAGTTTATGTTGCAAAAATATCAAGAAGTGATGCTGTTAGCGATACGTTAAAGATGAGCTTGATGGTTGGTATGTGCATAGCGTTCGGAGCAATTATCTCCTCTGTGTTAATACTGGATAACTCTAACGAGCAGTTTCACGAGAAAACATATAATGAACTGGAAAATATATCACGAATAATGGCCTCCAGTATAGATATGGACGTGCTGCTCGGCTTCACCGGTCCAGCTGACTATACAAGCAAAGAATATAAAGACTTTGTAAATGGTCTGCGCGAGGCAATGCATACAATGGATTTTGAGGGCGAACGCATCTATCAAGCCATATGGATGCTTAAAGACGGGGTTGTATATATGATGTACGACGCTGAAAATTCCGTAGGACCTTATTACCCGTTTGATGTATACGATGATGATAGCTATTATATGCAGGCTGTTAACTCAAAGGATTACGTTCACATAACTAACAAAACCAACGAGGGTTCATGGCTTTTTACTTGCGGACCCATATTTTATGATGGTGATGCGATGGTCCTTATCGAAACAGGCTATGACATGCTCGCCATAGAGAAACAAACCAAGGAGACGGTCACTCAAATCACTCTGATCGTAGCTACTGCCGCTGTTGCAATACTATTCTGTATGGTGGAGTTTATACTTATATCAAACACCTACAGACGTAATCGCGATAAGACAGACATGGGAAAGACGTTTTATCCGGAGCTATTGCGGCCGATATCTTTTTTAATGTTTGTAATATATAACCTATCTACGGCATTTTTGCCCATGTACGCAATCAGCCTATACAAACCTATATTATCATTACCCCGCGAGCTTATTGTTACGTTTCCTATTTCTGCGGATGTTATATTTGCTGCGATAGCATTATTTTTATCACCTACGCTGCTTAAAAAATATGGTGTGCCGCGAATATCAATTGTTTCATTAGTAATGACTGTGTTTGGAAATATATTATGTTTCCTAGCAAATGATATTATTATGCTTACCGTAGCCTATATTTTTATTGGCTTCTCAGGGGGCACACTCATACTTGTGATCAGTACAATAATCGCGAGCCAAAAGAATGACAATGATATAAGCAGCGGATTTGCAAACTATAATGCCTCATATCTGTCCGGTATGAATGTGGGTATAGTATTTGGTGCAATAATTGCCCAGTTTTTTCACTACAGAACGGTGTACCTGTATTCGACTGTAATTGCTGTAGTCTTATTTGTTATCTATGTGTTTTTATTAAAGTCAAATATAGCAGGGCATATGTTTAATGTGGCTGTTGATTCAGAGAAAGAAGCTAACAGAACATCACTGATTAGATTTGTATTTAATCGCAAGGTATTCGGCTTACTCTTTCTTGTGCTTGTACCATATACAGTCTGTTTAGGCTTTACAACTTATTTTATGCCGATATTTGGTACTGAAAACGGGCTCTCGGAATCGAATGTCGGACAATTGTTCTTGATTAACGGGTTGTTTTCTATTCTTTTAGGAACGACGCTATGTGATCTCATTTCAAAAAGGATGTCTCAGAAAAATATTATGCTGCTTTCAATCGCGCTAAATATCATTTCTCTGGTGGTTTTTTCGCTTGAGCCGACAATCCCGTTCTTGATTATCACGGTGGTATTGATGGGTATTGCCATTACCTTTGCTGCAACTGCATTGCAAACACATTTTTCCGCGCTCATCGCCAAAACCAATGCATCTACAACCAAGGCTATGAGCATATATAGTGCGGTGGAAAACCTGTCCATAGCCGTGGGTCCGATTGTATTTAGTTACATATTAATGAGTGGGGTAGGCTTAGGTGTTCAGATGCTTTGTGGAGTAGTATGTGCTTGTATGATCCTATACTTGTTTATTGGAAAGGAATAGATATGTTTAACAAAGATAAAATTCTGTGTTTATGTGGGTTCACTGTTTTTATCGTTTGTCTTACTATTTGCCTTTTAAACTTGAAAACGGTAAAGAAGCCCTTTCTCCAGCAAAAAACAGATATCGTTGTTGCATCGGTTGCTAAATATCAAGCGGATGGAAATATATATGTCATTGACAAGGGCTCATTTAGGGTCATATGCATGGATACGGCTGGCAATATAAATTACACAATAGATATAGATATGATGGAGGAATACACCAGGTTTTATGATATGGTGGCTGATAGGAATGGTAATCTGTATCTGTATATGATGGAAGCGGAGCGCGACGCCCTTTATACAAAAAAGGATACCATAAGAAGGTATGATAACACCGGTAAATATATTGAAGATATAGCGGTGTTTGATTATTCGGCTGAAAAACCTGAGGACAGGCCTCACATATTTGCTCGATTTGGCGGGCTGAAGATTGTCGATGACAAATTGCTTTACGTAAAAATAAATGAAGATAATGCTGAGATATTTGAATACAACATATTAAATGGTATTACAAATAGTAAGATTGTCTTGAAGGGCAGCTCGAATTATGAGATTGCGCAATTAGTTGCAAAAGATTTAGACAACTACATATTCACAACAAGGAGCGGTGAGATCAATGAGGTAATAGCCGGAGCCAACCCTACAACGAGGGCAAGCTTTAGTTTTGATCAGACAGACGGCGGCTTTATCCCGTGGTATTTGGATTATGGAATGGATGACTACATATTATTTTGCGATATGTTTTCAAATATTATTTATTCCGTTGATATAAACGGAGAGCTCGAGAAACCCATGCCGACAGAGTTCTTTCGAAATTTTTATGACGAAGGGCGCTGTCCGTCATTTACAAATTTCGGGTTTGCAGACGGTGGTTTTGCCGGTGTGTTTAGTGATGTTGTTTGGTTTTATAACGGTAAAATGTTTTCTTCATACGACACACTTAATATACCTGCGAAAGAAAAATACTTTGTCTTTTTTATACATTTAACAGTCGTGTTAGGCATAATGGCGTTTTTGTTTGGCCTGTACAAATTATATGTTTCGGTTCTAGACAGGCGTGTTTCTCTTTTTGTGAAACAGACAATTGTTCTGCTTCCTATTAGCATTATAGCAACTATAATTCTATTTAACACCGTATTTGGGTATATGTCTAAGCAGATAGAAAAGGAAATATTTAATGAGCTAAATCTGGCTGCGTCGATCGGTGTTGAACAATTAGACGGGGATATGATCGAAGGCATTACAAGTACAGCGGATTTTGGTTCTGAAAGATATAACAGATTTGTATCATCATTAAAGAATATCTTAAATGATAATAAGGACGACTGGAACAAGCTTTATTATTCGGCTGTATATAAAATGGTGGGAGACATACAATGTTTTGTGTATATGTCTAACGACAGTAGTAATTTATTCCGCCCATATGGTTTCCTAGACGAAAACAGTGATGAAAAACGCTTGTTGGATGAGGGTATACCCTTTTCTGCTGTTTCAAACTATGTTGATGGTATATGGGCTTTTGCAAATGTACCTATATATAATAGCAAGGGTAATATCGTAGCCATATTTGAAATCGGTGTGGATCTTTTAAATTATCAAATACAAAACGACATCCTGTTTAAAAAGGTAGTATCGATCGGGGTGATAGTGACATTGGTTCTGTTGATTGCCATTATGGCTGTTACATATCTAATCGTTGGGGCTATGGCTTCACTTAAAAAGACCATTGTTTCTATTTCAGGCGGTGATTACAATGTGCGTACAAAGTATTTGGCTAAAGACGAGCTTGGGGACGTGGGACGTGGACTTAACTTTATGGCTGAAAAGCTGCAGGCCCAGCTTCGTTACATCAGTGAACTGAATGAGTCGACCATTCGCTTTGTTCCGTGGCAATTCATGGAGCAGCTTGGCGTAAATGATATTACTAAGCTAAAGTTAGGGGATAACGTTCAGAAAAACTATACCACACTGTTCTGTGATATAAGGGCATTTTCGATCAACTCAGAAATGATGACATCAAAACAGAATTTTCACTTTGTAAATGAGGTTTTGGGTATAGCCGGACCTATAGTGAGGGAAAATAACGGATTTGTAGATAAATATTTAGGCGATGCGATTATGGCATTATTTAGTGATGCGAATGACGCTATGCGTGCAGGTATTGAGTTGTATAAAAAATTGATATTGGACGATGAAACGCGAGTGATGATAGGCAATGACGGGATAAATGTGGGTATAGGGCTTCACACGGGCTCTGTAATGATGGGTATCGTAGGAGAGAACGAACGCCTATCCAGCACCGTTATCTCAAACAGCGTTAACATGGCTTCGCGTGTTGAATCCCTGACAAAACAAACAAAGTCTGGGATGTTGATCACACGTGATACAATGAATGAGCTTGTTGATGCCGAAGTAAATTTTTCTTACCGGTTTATTGGTATGATACAGGTCGCAGGGGTCAATGAGGTAAAGGGCATGTTTGATATCTTAGACGCACTACCTCCGGCTATAAAAGAAAAAAGACTGCAAACAAAAGAACTGTTTGAGTCCGGAATACGAATGTATCATATGAAAGAATATGCTACCGCGGCACAAATATTTCAAGAAGTTTTAGATATTGATAACGGGGATATATGCGCACAGAACTGTCTGAATGAGGCAAAAAAACATATTGAGCAACCACATCTGACGAGTGTGTTTGTTTTTGATAAAAAGTAGGCTGTACTGACTGCGCAGACAGGGTTGGGGATATGGCAGATAATTTCCTGAAATATTGGTTTGGTGGATTTGATAAATTTATACAGAGCATAGGCCTGAACGATAGGGAGAGACTATTCGAGGAATGTGGTAAATCCTGCTAGGATTCATATACTAAACAAATATACATTAATGCATATAAGACCTCAAACGATTTGGCAGGTTTTTTTGCGAAATTGAAAGAGGCGTTTCCAGAGGTAAGCTTTAATGTTATAGATGAACATCAAATCGAGCTCAGATATAATTTCTGCGCATGTGATTTGGTCAAGAATAAATACATAACGAACCCCATGTTGTGCGAATGCTCCCGCCAGAGCTTAATATATAATTGGGGTAGCGTTTTCGGTCATGACAATGTTCAGGTTCAATTGCATCAGTCTATACTAAAAGGGGATGATTGCTGCAGATTTTTAATCAGCTTAAGTAGGGTGTAATTAATATTGATGTAACACCGATGGCTCTGTGTAAATAATTAATAAGGGGTTGCGGCAGAGAATTTATTCTGTAGCAACCCCTTGTTTTTATCATTTCAAATAATTTATCAGAAGCTCCAGCGTGTTCACGAGCCCGTCAATGTGTGTGCGTTCATAACCATGGGAGGCATATACCCCAGGGCCGATCAGCCCGTGTTTGAAATCGTAACCCGCGCGTAGCGAGGCCTCTACGTCAGAGCCATAGAACGGATATACATCCACAGCGTAATCGATATTAAATTTCTTGGCGGTCTCAATCAACGCGGTGGTGAGTTCGTAGTTGTACGCGCCGCCGCTGTCTTTTGCGCATATCGAGACCTGCTTTTCGGTACAGGCTACTGTATCGCCCACACAGCCCATATCTACCGCTATGGCCTCGACTACATCGTCCGGGATGCCGCTCGAGCCGCCGTGGCCGATTTCCTCGTAGACCGTGAAGCATATGTAAACCTTACGGGCCGGCTTGACCTTACCCTCGGATATAAGCCTTGCGAGCATCAATAGGCAGGCCGCGGAGGCCTTATCGTCTAGGAAACGGCTTTTGACGTATCCGCTTTTGGTGACAGTAAAACGCGGATTCACGAGTGCAAAGTCACCGTTCTGTATGCCCAATGCCTTTACATCGTCAGCGGATTTAACCTCCTCGTCCAAAACGACCTCGATGTTATCGGAAAATTTGCGCTCGTCGTTGAGCCTCGGGTTCACGTGAGAGCTCGCGTTTGCGACCTGTATCGTACCATCGTACTCTCTGCCGTCGCGCGTTACGACCTTTACATGCTCGGTCTCTACGTTATTGGGGTTCAGTCCGCCCACGGGTGACAGCATCAGTCGCCCGTTTCCCTTGATCTGCTGGATGACCGCGCCGAGCGTATCTACATGCGCAAACAGCATAATCGGATTTTCGTTGCCGGGCTCACCCTCGGATATGCAGGCCGAAACCCCTCCCTTAATCTGGTTCTTCGGCTCGAAACCGAGGGACTTCAACGTTTCGTTTAGATAATTGATTACATTCTGACAATATCCGCTTGGGCTGTCGATGGAGATAAGCTCCGAAAGCGTCTTGACTAACTCATTTTGATATTCCTTCATGGCACGGCTCCCTTATGTAAGATTAGGTAATAGAATTTTATCACGTCGCATTCTTTAGTCAAGGGGACGCTGGAAATGTTGCTAAAATATATCTTTACATGCTAATAATGTTATGGTAAATTATTCCCACAAAAACGTTTTTGACTTTTGTAGTGTAGGTGGTTATATATATGTCAGTTACTATCAAGGATGTAGCTAAGCATGCCGGTGTGAGTATCGGCACGGTATCACGGGCGTTGAACAATTATCCGGATATATCACCGAGCACAAAAGAGAAGATTCTGCAATCCGTAAGCGAATTGGGCTATACCCCAAACATCATAGGCAGAGGTCTGTCTTCCAAGATGCCGTTAAACATAGGCGTTATCTTTTCCGGATTATTGGACAGCAATCCCTATGACGGTCAATGGGCGCTCATCCTAAAAGGTATATATCGATATGCGTTCAAAGCCGGCTTGGAGGTCTCCGTATACGCCACAGATTCCGCTCATCAAAAGCAAAAGACCTATGCTCAGTTTTGCAGGGAGCGTAATATCGGAGGAGCAATTTTGAGCGGTATTACGATCACAGACGAATATTTTAAGGAGCTTGTGCAGTCCGAAATACCGTGTGTGGTACTTGATGTACCTATTGTGCAAGATCTGGTAGGCTGTCTGTCTATCGATAATGAAAAAGCCATCGGCGAACTGATTGAATATCTGATCTGCCAGGGCAACAGACGGTTTTGCGTTATTGCAGGCACTCAGAATGCCGCGGTCACTTTAGAAAGGCTATCGGGCATACGAAAGACGCTCGCGGCACATTCGATACCGCTTGCAGATGATAACGTGATCTACTGTGATTTTAACGAGGAGATGGCATATTCTGCGGCGAAGTCATACATAGAAGAAAACGGATGCGGCGTTGATATATTTGTCTGCATGAGCGATGTAATGGCCTTGGGTGTAGTCAGAGCGATATGGGATTTGGGATATACAGTACCCGGGGACTTCAATGTAACAGGCTTTGATGATATCCCGGTAGCGCAGTATGTCAGACCCCGATTGACCACGGTCAGGCAGGATGTATCATTGATCGGATATGAAGGGACTAAACTTTTGGAGCGGATAATGACCGATGCCTCTAAGGGTGATAGGATTATCGTACCGCACACTTTGGTAATACGTGACAGCGTCAGAAAACGGTCCTGACGCATCACGTCGGTTTTATTTTTTTTACCCATTTACGAAAACGTTTTTGAGGCATGTTATAAGGAAGGGTGGTAAAGATGCCGACAAAAGTCATTAAGAAGAATTCTTTTGTATGGGAAATGAAACGTAATTGGGGATATTACCTACTGATGATCCCTGCGGCTGTATTTTTGTTTTTGTTTGCTTACATGCCTCTGCCGGGCATAGTTGTTGCATTTATGGATTTCAACTTCGTTGACAAATTCAAAAGCGAGATTGTAGGTCTGGACAATTTCAAGTTCTATTTCAACAGCCCATATTTCTTTCGTACCACATTCAATACCATATTCCTAAACGCAAACAGCATTGTCATAGGCACATTTATCAGCGTAACAGTGGCTATCGTGTTGAACGAAATACGAAACGGTATATCAAAAAAGGTATTCCAAAACGCAATGTTCCTACCGTATTTCTTTTCCGCGGTTGTCGTGGGAAAGCTGGTAACCAATATCGTGTTCTCCGACCAGCTCGGTGTGGCCAACCAGATTGTAACGTTTTTCGGCGGTGAGCAGATAACGTGGTCGCGTATCGCCGAGCCATGGCCATGGATCATTATCTTTACCGGTATATGGAAGGGGACGGGTTACTCGTCGATCATCTATCTTGCGAGTATCACGGGTATAGACAGCGAAATGTTTGAGGCGGCCTCGATAGACGGTGCTACACGCTGGCAACAGATTTGGCATATCACGATACCAATGCTGCTGCCAACGATCATCACGTTGATGTTACTGAGCATAGGAGGCATGCTACGCGGAGACTTCGGTACGATCTACTCGATCATAGGAGACAATGGTCTGCTGTTTAAATATACCGATGTCATCGATACATACATATTCCGCGCTATCAAACAGGCGGCGGACTTCGGCCCAACAGCCGCGGTCAGCTTATACCAGTCGGTAATGGGTTTCATCCTCGTATGGGGCTCAAATACTCTCGTTAAATTATATGATAAAGACTATGCGATCTTTTAATCCCGGAGGTCATTATGAATGAAGTCAAAGGTAAAAACGATTGGGTTGTTCAACTTATATTGAACGTATTTATGGCTGTGTTTGCCATTTCTTGTCTTTATCCTGTGGTATTAACGTTGATGGTCTCATTCAGCAGCGAGATGAGCGTAGTAAAAAACGGCTACAGGCTTATCCCTGAGGAGTTTTCTCTTATCTCGTATAAGCTCGTTTTTCAGGACAAAGCCATTTATTCCGCGTACGGGGTATCGATATTCGTTACCGTCGTAGGTACCGCGTTATCCCTGTTGCTATGTGGTATGGCCGGTTATGCACTGTCGGTTCAGCGCGTAAAGTACCGCAACGCTGTAGCTATGTTTTTCTACCTGCCAATGATTTTCAGCGCCGGTCTTTTGCCTTGGTACCTGGTTTGCACACAGGTGTTGAAGCTCACAAACAGTATATGGGCGCTTATATTGCCCATGCTCGTTTCGCCGTTTAATGTGTTTTTGATGAGAAATTATTTCAGAACCATACCACCTTCCTTGATAGAAGCGGCTGAGATAGATGGCTGCTCAATATTAAAAACCTTCTTTTCTATTATCTTACCCCTGTCTACACCCATCCTGGCCACCGTATCGTTGTTTATCGGGCTGGCTTATTGGAACGACTGGGGACACGCGCTCTGGTTTATCAGCAGCAGAGAATTATTTCCGCTACAATATATGCTGTACCGTATCCAATCTGTTATTGATTTTATTAGGCAAAACGGTTCCATGGGTAACATAGAAATACCCGCCCAGACATTCCAAATCGCAACGCTGTTTATCACAATCGGGCCTATCATACTTCTGTATCCGTTTGTGCAGCGTTATTTTGTCAAGGGCATAATGGTAGGAGCAGTAAAGGGTTAAACATAAAAACTTAAATGATAATAAAGATAGCTCATGTACAAAAATCACCAACAATGGTATAATATG